>DHDR01000029.1:83374-182193 GCA_002399445.1 Ruminococcaceae bacterium UBA4871
CATTCCGTAAATTCCGGCAGCACATATGATAAAAAAGCCGAAACGACCGCACTAATCATTACGGCAGTTTCGACTTTTCCCAGTTTCGCAAAAATTAAATTGCAGAATTCAACAATCAGATATGCCGTTTACTTTTCAGCAGCTAACGCATCGGCCTTTGTTGGATGTACTGTGCCCCGCGGATGCTGCGGCGGCGCATAAATTGAATAGAGCTTCAGCGGCACATTTCCGGTATTGATTAAATTATGCCAAGTTCCGGCGGGGACTAGTATCGCATCATTGGCAAAAACCGGTCTTTGGAAGTTTAGGTCATCCTTGCTGCTGCCCATTTTGACCAATCCACGGCCCTGCTCAATGCGGAGAAACTGATCCGTATTCGGATGGATTTCCAACCCTATGTCCTCTCCAACCTTAATGCTCATTAACGTAAGCTGTAAATACTTTCCCGTCCATAAAGCTGTACGAAAAGTTTGATTCCTTCTGGTCGCCCTGGCAATGTTGACAACGAAAGGTTCAGGGCCATAATCCTTAAAGCTCATAATAGGACAGTTGTTCTGGCACTGGTAATTATACATAGCCTTCTGGCTCCTTTCCTGCATTCATATGTCATCATATGAACTCTACTGCAGAAAAGTGCTTTTCATTTGGTAGAAAAACTGTACCGGATATTTCCGAACAGCCTCCTTTAAAGAAAGATCTCCGCTTTTTCCTGTATCTGACAGGCCCGAAAATAAGTTTCTTCTAATGGGATCCAGCGGGAAGCAAAAAGTTCTGCCGCCTTATCTCCATTTCTCTTGCGAATTCGCTCCATCTGGTTTTTACTGTCAATATTCATAAAGACCCGAATATCCATATAATCTCCCAATGAAGGATGCTCACTGTAAGATCCTTCCACAATATGCCATTCTGCACTTTTCACATGGCACAGTTCTCCGTAGTCCATTTTTGAGCAATCAAACCGACGGTAAGAGAATGGCTGCGGACTGCGAAGATGCGGGACTATCTCCGTTAAAAAACGTTCATAATGTACATTCCCGCCCGGCTGAGAAAAGCGCTCTGTTGTCCGCAGCTCTGGCGGCAGGAAGAAATCATCCATATGGACAACCCCTGCACCCGTTATCTCTGCCAGTCGGCGGGCAGCCGTCGTTTTCCCAGAAGCCGCTCTGCCGTCTATAGCAACGACTCCGGCCTGTTCATGAACCGGAATAGATGCCATTTTTTGAAGGAGCGGAAACAGCCGGACAAAACAGCCGGATACAACACGGTAAGCTGGTTTTTCCTCTTTCCGATAGCAACTGCTGTGATGCACAGGATGCACCCCACCCGCTTCATAAGCTCTCAAACCTTTGTCCCAGTCTTCTTCTGATACGGGTAAGGCTCCGGCAGCAATTAAGGACTGCACCTCTTGCAAATTTTGCTGAAAGGTCTTGTTCCCATCAGATGCTTTCGATGCCGAAAGGATAAAAAGATTGAACAGCCATTTGGGCGGAAGATGATTCTTTTTCCAAACCGAAAAATTGACCCGACAGACATCCGGAGAAATCCATTCATATAATCTGCTTCCGCCAACTGGTACGGATAAAAACTCTTCTCGAAAAGCAGCCTTTGCCGCACTGGCATCCGAAAGAATATGGGCTGCTCCAAAGGCTGCCTGATAACAAAGTTTGATAAGGTCCTGCACCTGCATGGATGGATGAATCGCAGCCTGAAGCTGCAGACAATCTCGAAAACTCATGGGGAATTTCCTCCTGTTGTTTAATCCGTCAGATAAAATCCTGTGTTGAAACACATCTAATTACATGGTAATGATTTTTCCCATTTTAACACAGTTCCACAATTTTCACAAAATAAACAATTGTCTGCTGCTTGAAAAATTGAACATATTGGGCTGGTTAAATGAACAAAAATACGCCCCCGACTTTTCATGATGGGAAAAGCAAGGGACGCACACTGCGGAAACTTCCGCTATTCTATTGATTGATGATGACTCTTATCGCAACAGTTTAATCTCCCTGCAGCGCTTCATATCCTTCTTCTCCGGTACGAATCTTGACTGCATTTTCCACATCATACACAAAGATTTTGCCATCCCCGATATGGCCCGTATACAGGACTTTTTTGGCTGTTTCAATGACATCTCTGACCGGAATTGCAGAAACTACGATTTCCACTTGCACTTTAGGCAGCAGAGTGACCTCCGTGGAAATGCCACGGTAATACTCCGGCCTTCCTTTTTGTGTGCCGCAGCCAAGGACCTGTGTCACTGTCATTCCGGTGATGCCGAGTTTATTCATCGCTTCTTTGAACATTTCAAATTTATTCTGCTTCATCAGAATGACAACTTTTGTCAGCTTGGCGCTATCGATTTCCTGTTCAGCAGGCTGCGCGGATGTATGGTCGATAACCGGAACTGCTTTTTCTACATTGTCCGTCAGTTCGCCGCTTCTCGCCATATCGAAGTCCTTAAATCTACTAAGCTGCTTGATCTCCGCATCATCGCTGGAAACCTGATCCAAGTCACAACGAACCAGCTGGTTATCCGGATATGCCTGCACACCCATTTCCGGCACGTCGAGACCTTCCAATTCTGTTTCCGGGTCAACCCGCAGACCCCAAACCTTATCCAGTATGCGGAAGAAGATATAGGATACACCGAACCCCCATACCAGCAAAACGGCTATGGCAATCAACTGTGCGGCAAATTGGGAAGCATCACCGTAAAACAGTCCCCGCACACCGCCGGACACCCCGTTAAGCCCATCTCCATATTTGCCGTCTGCAAACAGGCCCAGCGAAAGGACACCCCAAAATCCATTGACACCATGAACAGAAATGGCACCGACAGGATCATCCAATTTCAACTTGTTTTCCACAAAAGGCACCGACAAACAAACGAGCAGTCCGGCAACCAGTCCAATAATGGAAGCGGAAGCTGCATCTACAAAAGCGCAGGGAGCGGTAATCGCAACCAGACCGGCAAGGCTTCCGTTCGCTGTCATGGAAGGGTCCGGCTTTCCGTATCTTCCCCACATATAAAACATGGCAACCAGGCCGCCGACCGCACCAGCAATCATCGTGTTGGTCGCCACAACGGAAAGGCGAAAATCCGATGCACTCAAAGTGGAACCGGCATTGAATGAGAACCAGCAGAAAAACAGGACAATGGTGCCGATAATAGCCATCGGGATATCATGGCCTGGAAATGCTCTGGCAGTCCCGTCTTTTTTAAACTTCCCGATTCTGGGGCCAATCACAATCGCACCTGCAAGCGCCAGCATGCCGCCCATCGAGTGAACAACTGCAGATCCGGCAAAGTCTACCACGCCGTGGCCAATTCCGAAATTTTTGCCCAGCGTAGAGAGCCAGCCACCGCCCCATACCCAGTTTGCAAACAGCGGGTACAGGAACATGGAAATAAAGAACGATGTGATAACGACCGCGGAATATTTCACGCGCTCTGCCATCGCGCCGGTTGGAATCGTGACAGTTGTATCCATAAACACCATTTGGAAAAAGAACAGCGCATACACACCCGCGTCGTATGTACCATTCAAAAGGAATCCTTTATAGCCGAAGATTCCGCCCAGTCCCGGGATGCTGACCATCCCGTTCAGAACGGCTCCACCGCCTCCGAGGGACGCATTCCCACCGGAACCGCCCATCTGAAGCGCAAAGCCAACCAAGAAGTAGCCAACTGCACCGACCAGAAAAACCATAAAGTTCATGGTCATGGTATGGGCCGCGTTTTTTGCACGGCAGAAGCCTGTTTCTACCATTGCAAAACCGCACTGGAAGAAAAACACCATAAAGGCACAGATCATAATCCAAACGTAATTTGCACCAAAAAGTGCCTTATTAGCAGTAGAAGCAACTTTCTGCAGCGTTTGGCTGCCCTGCACTGCCGCGTAAGAAATACCGGTGGGATCTGCCGCATTCTTCGTATGAACGTCACTGGCTACCAGCAGCGCTAAAACAGCCAGCATCAGCACAAACCCAATGATAAAAGCGCCTTTTTTGTGTTGTCTCAAAAATTTCATAAAATCATCTACCTTCCTCCTGCATTTACTTTGTTTTTGAATCGGTTCTGAAATTGTTCCATGAAAAAGCTGCATCCGGCTTATAAACCTCCGCCTTCAGCCTCCGGACAGAGAAAAAATACCGGACGCCAAGGAACAAAATGACCAGACCAAAAACGGCACCGGGAATCCGGCTTGACAGAACGTTAAAATACGTGTTCCCCAAACAGCTGGCAACTATGAGTGCAGCTCCCGCAAGAATAATCAGAACAGAAAGCACATACAGCAGAAAAATGGAAATAACTTTTCCTTTGGAAACTGCACCGCCGTGTTTCTCTTTCTTGACATCCATAAAAGCAGCCCTCCCTTCCTGTTAAAATAGGATTCGACGGATTTATAAAAAAATGAAGGCGTACATGACCTTTTGGTCATGAACGCCTTCGTTCTTCATTTAAGTATACTCAATTTATGAAATTATGCAATAGTAAATATTCACGAATTCATTAATAAATTAATGCAGAACACTATGGAAAAGATAATAAAAAAATTTATGCCGTCATTTAATTTAGAATAAAAAGGGAGTGCCTTTCAGGCAGTCACACAAATGCTCGAATTCTGTTGACAAAAGTTTCAAAAACAGCCATTTGAACAATAAAAATATTATGGATTGCTTTTGGAGTTCATATCCGTTATAATAGATAAAAGATTATCCATGTTTTTATAAAAAAGTCACAATCTTTTAGCACCATTTGTTATTCTCAAAACATCTGATTGTCATTATCGCTTTTAAAAATAAATTCAAGAGAGGTTGATCATGCAAAATTCCAGATTCCTGAAATTGCTTGGAAAAATGTATCCAACGGCTCAGGAAGCCGCAGCAGAGATTATCAATTTAAAAGCAATCCTGCGTCTGCCAAAAGGTACAGAGTATTTTTTCAGTGACCTGCACGGTGAAAGTGATGCTTTTCTTTACCAACTTCGCAGCGCCAGCGGAGTTGTACACAGAAAAATCAGCGAACTGTTTGAACAAAGTCTGAGTGCCAACGACCAGAACGAATTGGCAAATATAATTTATTACCCAGAAACCGAGTTGGAAAAAGCACACCATGAGAAAACAAACTTTGACGACTGGTGCCGCATCTTGATTTACCGGCTGGTCGTTGTATGCCGGGAAGCAAGCAGCAAGTATACCCGCAGCAAAGTCCGCAAAAAGATACCGCAAAACTTTGCATACATAATTGATGAACTTTTACATGCTGACGGTGGAAACAAAAACAATAAGACTCTCTATACCAATGAAATTATTAAAACAATTATTGAAACTGGTATTGGGGATGATTTTGTCGTTGCCTTGTGTTATTTGATTCAGAATCTGCTGATCGACCGCCTGCACATTATCGGCGACATTTTTGACCGCGGCCCTCATGCGGATATCATTATGGATGCACTTATGGAACAGCACGATGTAGATATTCAGTGGGGAAACCACGACATATCCTGGATGGGCGCTGCATGCGGAAATCCGGCATTAGTGGCAAATGTTGTCCGACTGGGAATCAGTTATAATAATTTTGATGTTCTGGAAGACGGCTATGGGATTAATCTCCGACCCCTGTCGGATTTTGCTTCTCGTGTTTATATGGATGATCCATGCACTTTCTTTCAGCCGCATACCTTAGACGAAAACCAGTATGATCCGGTTGATCTGCCGCTGGCTGCCAAGATGCACAAAGCAATTACCATCATTCAGTTGAAACTGGAAGGGCGGTTAATCCGCCGTCATCCGGAATATCATATGGAGGACCGCAGGCTTTTGGAAAAGATTGATTTTTCTAAAGGAACGGTTCTGATTGACAGGAAAACTTATCCCCTGCGCGATTCCCGATTTCCAACTGTGGACCCAAAGGACCCGCTCGCACTGACAGCAGAAGAACAAGAGCTGCTTCATTCTCTACGCTTCTCTTTTCAGCACTCTGAACGTCTTCAGCGTCACATCCGCTTCCTTTATTCCAATGGCAGCATGTATCTCTGCTGCAACTCCAATCTGCTATATCATGGATGCATTCCCCTGAATGCAGACGGTTCCTTCGCTGCTGCCACTCTGAATGGCAAAAAATACAGTGGAAAATCCTATTTGGACTATATTGATTCTACAGTACGAAATGCTTATTTTGCACCATATAACAGCGAAAAGCAAAAAAATGCCTCTGATTTTCTTTGGTATCTTTGGTGCGGCCCCCTTTCCCCACTGTTTGGAAAGAGCAAACTTGCGATGTTTGAACGTTATTTTCTGGATGACACCAAAATACGCAAAGAAATCATGAATCCTTATTACAGTCATCTGGAAAACAGGGAAACCTGTGAAACAATCCTGCACGAATTTGGTTTGGACCCGTCAAACAGCCATATTATCAATGGGCATGTACCGGTGCGGCTAAAAGAAGGAGAATCTCCTGTAAAGGCAGGCGGTCTTTTATTTATGATAGACGGCGGCATCAGCAAAGCCTATCAGAAACAAACAGGAATTGGCGGATATACGTTTATCGCCAATTCCTGTTACCTTGCACTGGCTCAGCATATGCCACTTTCTCCCGGCAAGCTAGTTGAAGATCACAGTCCAAAAGTACAGGTAGTTGAATCGTTCCCAAAACGTATTTTGGTTGGGGATACGGATACAGGGACAGAACTTCGACGACAAATTGATGAACTGAAAGAACTGCTGGAGTCCTACCGTTCCGGTCAATACAAAGAAAAATACAATCACTAAAGCATGTGCATAAAATCAAACATTGGAAGAGCAAAGCAAGGCCTTACTGCTTAAGTCATATCCCTTAAAACTTAACAGTTATGATTATACAAAGATTTTATGAAAGAGGTCAATGACAGCCTAAATCGGGTATTCTTTACCCATGGATAAAATTGCCAACATAATGGATACGCGACTGGCAATTGATACGATGATCATTTAGGTATGGAACAAGAAGTTTTGAGGAAGTGTTTAAATGAAGTACAAAAGGAGCAGAAAAAAATATAGGCCGCAGAAATCTCATGTTGGAACATCGAAAGTATTAACCGTCATCATAATACTTTTATTGGCAATGGGTACAGTCTTCGCGATTTGCAAACATAGACAAAAACAAACGCAGGATCCACTGACTGCAGCCACATCTCTTCCTGCGACTACTGAGAATGCAATCCATATTCGCTCTGGTTCTAGTATTTCCTCTCCAATTGTCGCAACCCTACCAAAAGGAACTTCTGTAAGACTACTGACAAAACCATCTGGCAATTCACAATGGATTAAAGTCCAAACAAATGCTGGCCAGACAGGCTGGTGTATTCAGGAATACCTAAATATTAATAATATGGATCAGGTTCTGTCAACACTTCAAAATCCACATACAGATATTCCTTCTTACTCAATCTCTGTCTCTATTGCAAAGCAAAAGGTAACTGTCCTGAATACGGATGGTCAGGTTGTCAAACAATTTATCTGTTCCACAGGAGCAGCAGGAAGCAGGACCCCCACTGGTGTCTATCGAATTGCCAAAAGAGGAAAATCGTTTTACAACAAAGTGTCTAAAGAAGGCGGCTATTACTGGACACAATTTTATGGTAATTATCTTTTTCACAGCGTTCCATTTGGTAAAAACTATGAATTACTGTCAGCAGAAGCGGACAAACTCGGAACACCTGCTTCCCATGGATGTGTCCGCCTTTCATTGGATGATGCAAAATGGATTTACTATCACATTCCAAAAGGAACGTCTGTTACAATCCATTAAAAGGCGCATTGCAACAATACAGCTTATATCTTTAGCCTTTTCTTCATTTCTCTTTTGCTGAATAATCTATCAATAATTTTATAGGGCTAAGACGTTACCATTTTATTTATTTCGCTGCAATTGGACATGAAAAGCCTTCTATCGTAGTTTGATCCTACGGTAGAAGGTTTTCTTTTTTCACTGTCCATGATAAGTCTGTTCCCAATGAAAGGATAAGTCAGAAGATACATTATACATAGGAATGAACAGGAAAAAGTAAAGCTGGAACTGCAGTTTGTAAAATGTACATGTTGAAACAGTCCAAAAATTTCAATTTAACAGCTCTACTAAAAATTCTGTTTTTGCCTATCACTTGTCTTGATCCTGCAGGCATTTCGGTGTTTTCGGCTGATAACCAATAGTCGCTGAAGTGGCACCGGCACCAAATTTTGCGGCCTTTTTAACCAGCTTTGCAAGCAACTGCCAAGATTTTTTCATGATTTTCCCCCCTTTGTATGTAATTTTGCAACCATCATGAAATTAACGGATAATGCAGTTGAAACAACAGAAAGTTCTATTAAGGTCATATCTATTTGTCCAACAAAACATATTAGGTTGCCTACAGTAAGAATAGAGCATTGAACAATAACAAGTATTCTGGCCTTTCGCTTATTCCGAATGGCTCTTTTAGGACTCAGCAAATGATTAGGATGCTGTATCGGCGCAAATCGATAAACTAAAATATTACATAACAGGAGAATCACAATATTTATAAATAATGTGAAAGCTGCAGGAAGCAGCATAAGAACTTTTGTCAAAAAAACAGAAACAAGAAAAACGCCATTGCTAAAGAAAAAACATTTGGCATAGGTTTCACAATGGAATCCGCCAATGAATACTCGTAAAGGCGAAAAGCAGATAGTAAAGAGCAAGCCAAACCAAATATTATGCATAAGTGCAGAAATTATAAAGATAGATACTAGGATGAGAGAAGTGGAAATCACTTGCTCAAAACCATATGTATATAATTCTATTTCCTCAGAAGAAATGATATGATTATGTATCAATACCCTTGTGCATTTTTCGGAAATCTGGTGAAGCATAGGTAATCTCCTTGTAATTCAGCATAACAATGGAAACAAACTGACCTTCTTGATTGAAAGTATGAAAAAATTTCCCGCCATATTTTTCTGCTAACAATTGTATTTTTCTGCCTTGTAATGAGTTTTGATTTACAGATTTTAAAAGATGGCTTCCAAGAAAAGGGCTTAGGGTTGTTAGATTTGTAATACGAAATATCAGGAAATCATTTCGCGGTCGAATTTTCACACTAACCATTTTTCCTTTTTTAGCTGGTATGTCACGGCAAGCCTCAATTGCCATGTCGAGTAAACCGACAAGAATAGAACATAAATCAGTCGAACAGACACAAGAATTTCTAGGAAAATCGACTTGGCATTGTATCGTAATATGTTCGGACCATGCTTCTTTGATTTTCTCATTTAAAACTGCATCGACTATTTCTACTCCTGTACATACTTGTTGAGCTGTGTTAGAAAAACTTTTTACAGTTGTTTGAATGTATTCCCGCGCTGTTTGAATTTGATTGCGTGAAATCAGACTATCGATCTCAAGTAAGTTGTTTGTGAAACTTTGGAAATTTCTAGAGCTTTCCTGATAATTTCTATATAAATCTAAATATTTTCCTTGAATTTGTTCTGCTTCCTCTCGTAATTTAAAATTGACAAGTTGCTCAGCATTATATGTTTTGTTCATATCCAGATACCTTAAAAAGATAAATGCAGCAATGAATAGGACGACTCCACAAGAGCCTATGACTTCTTGAATATCAGTATCTATATGTAAACAGGTAAGCTGCATAAATGCAACAAATAATAAAGCACCTAAAGCAGCTAAAATAATAAACTGTTTTTGATAAATAGAACTTTTATAATTTCCTTTTTTGCTCATATAATACAAGAAAATTCTATATAAACAACAATCAATGACTTTATCTGTTATCAGATAAATGCACCTGATAAATCCCTGTTTAAATATTAATTGATTTGCGGTAAGTCCATTGCCTAAACTGACAACCGTCACAAGAAAAGTTTCGATGATGGAAATGAGTACAAGATAGAAAGCAGCACTTAGAAAAGCTACACGAAACTTGGTCGTACTGAGTAACATCCCACCTAACGTGAGCAGCAAAAGCGCACTAACAACTGTCGCCCATGAAAAAAGATGAATGTAATTTAGCAGTGTAATCACTGCGGCATATATACATGCAAATGATATTCCAGCCAATGATTGTTTATTTCCATAAAATTTCTTAGTTCCAAATGTCTCAATGATATTAATGCCAAGATATCCTTCTACGGTAGTTGCTAAAATTTCTATAATCCAATATGTAATAGCCATCAAACCGATACTCCACCAATTATTTGTTATGATTAGTTAAAATAATTTTAAATTCCAGTATTCCAAATTCTTACTAAAATTTCTATAAAAATAATATCATATCATATCTAAAAATGAACAGGATGTCCTTAAACAGTTAAAATATGCATGCTAATTTGTAGTGGTGTAATGGCCTGTAAATTCGTAATACCATTATCTAATTAAACCAATCCATAATCTTAAAGCGATTCATAAAAATACAGAAGGCAATCACACAAAATACGATAGATATTGAGCCATACCCGATTTGATGGAGAGCGTGGAGTAGTGTAAAATAAAAGCACTATGAAAGGGTGTTCCGTCATGGGAAAAAGCAATGAAAAGCAGTACGGCGAGGAGTTCTGACAAGAAACTGTCAAATTAGTATTGGAAAACAAAGTCCGCCAGTTCCACAAGGAAAAGGCGGATTTGGAAGATGCGATAGATATCTTAAAAAAAGCGGCGGCCTTCTTCGCACAACACCAGAAATCAATACCGTAAGCTGCTATCGGTTCCTAGAAAAGCAGAACCGATACGCAAAAGTAAAGTGGGCCAAACAATTAGGCGTTTCCACAGCAGGCTATTATGCATGGCTGGAAATAAAGCTACTCACGACTGGGAACTCCGGGGGACAATGTCAGGAGTGAAAGCTTTTTCTCAATTCTCAAAAGAGAAATTGCTCACCGGCATTTTTACCTTACAAAAGAAGCTGCCCGCCACGCCATATTTGAATATATCGAGGCCTTTTACCATCATTGCCGTGCTCAAAAGCGGCTGGGTTCTCTTGCTCCCATTCAGTCCTTACCGCAATGGACGCAGCAGAATCTCCAGTTTAGTTCTCAATATTTTGTCCGCTTTTCCGTTGACGATCCGAAATCTCCTATTCAAGTTTTTCTACACGAACTGGCGCACTTGTCTTGACAATCTATCTTATATATTAGTCGTTCGATATTTTTTGTTTCTTGGCATTTGCCAACCGTATGCGTTAAGAATTGTGTCTCCACCAAAAGATTCAAAAAACAATTCGTTGCTTTTATTTTCAGCAAAGACGGCACAGTCCATGCAAAGCGTATCGCCTACGAACAGTTCAATACTGCTTGTGTCGCTGAATAAATTCAGACTTAAGTTTACGTCAGAATTTAGGGGAAGTGGCCTCGTCATAGTCCCTTTCATACAAAAGTCTGAATGAGACCTGTCAAAAGTCAAAACCTGATTCTTAAAATCCAGTTGTATCAAAGTGTCTTCAAAATCTGAGTGGCGTATATGTATCTGCAGAGAATCGGCATTTGTTTGATGAAGATCAATGTCAAGATTCAGCTCAAAGTGTACGTTATCGCCCACTATAAGACTTTGCTTTACCCCTTTAGCGCATTTTAACAAACCAAAGTCTTGAGCAGAGTTCCGCAACAATTTTATTTCATCAACAGGCTTGAATTGCAGTGAATCATCTTGACCGAGAGTGATTTCACGGGGTATGCTCATGCAGCCACACCAATTCTCCATTGGGGCCGCGCCAAAACTGGAAAACCATGGCATCCAATCCCATGCATTCTGCCATCCGATCATAATTCTGCGTCCATCAGGAGCCTGCATTGTTTGAGGACCGTAAAAGTCAAATCCTGCATCAATTTCGCCTTTTGTTTTCCAAGTAAAACGGCAGGTGTCATAATCCATATCGCCCACAAGATAGACTGTCTTATAGACTCCCAGATTCATTGGTGAAAATTGAAGGACATATTTATCCTCAAGAGGAAAAAAGTCGGGGCATTCCCACATCGAGCCGAGTTTTCCTTCACCGCGAACGAGCACTCCTTTATATTCCCATTGAATCAGATCGGTTGACCTGAAAATCGCGCAGCAAGCGTCCCCATTGATTCTGCTTGCGACAACGCAATACCATAAATCTCCGTGCTTCCAAATTTTCGGGTCGCGGAAATTGGCTGCATCAAGCTCCTTAGGACAGTCAATCACTGGATTATTATGATACTTACTAAAATGGACTCCATCATCACTCCAAGCAAGGCACTGTTTCTGAGTCTGAACACCATGCTCTACTAGGTTCGCCGTGTACATTACAATCAATTTTTCCTCAGCAACTACAGAAGAACCGGAATAACAACCTCCGCGAAAACAAGTATCATAAGGCTCACTGGGTGCTAAAGCGATTGGATGATGTGTCCAGTGTACCAGATCCTCACTACTGGCGTGTCCCCAATGCATATTGGCCCATACCGCGGAGTAAGGATTATGCTGATAAAATAAATGGTACCTTCCTTTATAATAAATAAAGCCGTTGGGATCATTCATCCAATAGGCCGGCGGCATCAAATGATATCCTTGACGAAAGCGGCCTTGTGCTACGATATCTTTTACCGCATTCACAGATTGTGTAGCACGTCCAATCTGCCTCTCTAACCGTTGCTTGTCTGCTTCTGTCTGATAAAATTCCATGGACATTCTCCTAATATCAAATCTGTTGGCCAGCCAATTCAGGGATCTTTTTAATATTGGTTACTTAAACTTTTTGCGCAATTCTTTTGCAAATTGCGTATTAAGCACCGAGTCGTGTCGAGCTTTCTCCTCTTTAATCCGAATCTGCTTTTGTCTGGCCGGATTATATTCTTTCCAACGAGTTTCATAATTTTTATACGCATGAATCATTTCTTCTGTCAACTCAGGTTTCGTTAAAGCACGTTCCGGCCATTGCGGCACAACTGGCAATCTCTTTTCAACCGGAAGAATTGTCAGTTTAGTTGATGTAGGCAACTGTTGGTACCAATAAGCTGTTGAACTCCAATCATCCGACAACTGGTTGGCATGCCCATGCTCAATGGTAACCTTTAGACTCTTTTCGAAGTGCACCGGGTCTGTGATATGGAAGCGATACGAAACCTGAAAACCATCCGTATCGCTTTCATGAACGATAGTACCGAAGAAAGGAAATGCGTTTTTCTGCATGCCCCATGCATGGTTAAAATAGTCTTCGGTTCCAGTTCCATTCAGGCTTGGATATTCTTCACCATCAATAAAAAACATGTCGTTACCTTCGCCCCACCAACTGCCCTGAAAGTGTCGCACTGTCAAATTGCATCCAACATAATGTCCAGTTCCTTTTGTGTCTAGAAGCACGTAATTTCCGTCTCCCTTTAAATTTGAAATAGTATTGACTTCAGGTGTGTTAACCTGCAAATCAGGTCCCCATCCATCGCAAGGGTTCTGGCGATTCCAGCAAGCATGAAAATAAGCTGTATCTGAGCTTAGCGGTTCTTGATACATTTCATAATCAATATTGAAATAAAGAATAAATGGAAGTTCATTTTGATTGATAATTTCAATTTTTGCCTTTTTATTGAAAGGCATTGGAAAATAACATGAAACAGAGCATGGTGCACCATATTTCCCGGCTTCTTCCGGCTTTAACGATACGTTAAAAGGCAGTGATGAAAAATTGCCTGGAAAGCTGTTACCTATGCAAAAGAAATCACCGAATGGGGCAAGCACACTTGGCGTATCCTGATCATCCCAGGTAATACGAATTAAGGCTTTACGATAATAGAACGGGTCATAATCATCCCAAATCACTCCGAGTGCTGGATGAATCTCCATGACAGGTGCTGCATTGGCATTGAGTACAGGATCAAGAATAGATGGTGATTTTACTCTGCGGCAGGACGAAGTCATCCACATATGTGTTATGCATCCAGGTCCTTCTATCTCTCCAAGCGTGATGCTTTCTCCTGCAGGAATTTCCCAATAATCCTGATTCCTTCCACTATGATCCCAACTGGATAGGCGTCCGTTTCTTGCCTTTTTTACTGTTGTCAAGTCCTGAAATAATCCAGATAGTTTGTTCATATATATACTTCCCTTTAAAAAATTTTTACACTTTCAAAATTGTAAGTTCTCTTAACCCTTGACCGCACCTGCAGTCATTCCGCTAACAATATTTTTCTGGAAAATACCATAGAAAATCAGTTCTGGAATGATCATTAGCGTACTTGAAGCAATCATCCCTGAATAGTCGATATTGTATTTCCCTTTAAAGAATGATGCTCCAAGGGCAAGTGTATAATTTGATGTATTGTGCAATATAACTGAAGCAAAAGGAAATTCATTCCAAATATACAGCACATTAAAAACAACAACTGTTGCAATAACAGGCTTTGCCATAGGTACAATCACTCTGATAATCTGCTGACCAAGGTTACATCCGTCGATAATCGCTGCTTCATCAATCTCACTAGGCAGTTCCTTTAAATACCCTACAAAAAGGAGAGTATTGAAAGATACAGATGAGGCCACATAAGGCATAACCAAACCCATTTGTTCTTTTAAATGAACGATTGTGTTAATTCTGTAAACCGGAAACAATAGAATGAAAGGCGAAATGGCCAAACCAAGAAGTAGGAACTCATAAAGTGTTGATCGGGTTTTTTTGCAACGAAAAGTCATTTTTGCCAGGGCAAACGAACTTGCAAAGGTAAAGCACAATTCAATAGCAATACTGACGACTACAATAAAAATCGTATTTTTATATAAGTTGCCCAAATTAAGTAGTTGAATCGCACGCCTATAATTTTCCAGACTTATCGTCGTAGGAAATGAGAGAGGATTCGATAAAATCTGTGAATTTGTTTTGAAGGAAAGCATTATCATCCATAAAAACGGCAATATGGCTAAAAGGACAACGAATGTCAAAAAGACATATATGACTACCTGAGCACCTGTGCTAAAACCAGTTTTCCGATTTGATTTATTCATGATGCTTCCTTTCTGCTATGTTCCTTTGATAGTCCGAAATATATAGCAATGACTACAAGAGAGATAAAGAAGGTAGCAGTAGCAAGCGACATACCATATCCATATTCCCCGTTAGTAAATGTAGCCGAATAGCTATAAGTAATCAAAGTTTCCGAAATATGATTTGGACCGCCATTTGTAAGCTGTTGCACAATTTCAAAAATTTTAAAAGTTCCGGTTATTACTAAAATAGCTACCGTTGATATGGTTGACCGCATCATTGGAATAGTAACATACCAGAGTTTCTGCCAAGCGGAGGCCCCGTCAATCTGAGCTGCTTCCTCGATTTCTACAGGAATCATTTTCAATCCTGCAAGATAAATTGTTGCCAGATAGCCCAGTTGCTGCCAAAAATAAACGATTGCAACGGAAACCGGTGTTAACGTTTGGCCTCCAATCCATTTGATCCCTTGTCCAAGGCCAAGAGATCGAATGATAGCATTTATTAACCCGATTTGCGGATCAAGGATGAAAACCCAGAGAATACCCACGATGATTGGTGCAATCACAGCTGGGGAGAATATCAGTGACTGGGCAAAACTTTTTCCCTTTAGGTTAAGGTTTAACAATAACGCAACCACAAACGCTCCAATCATCAGCAAGACAAATGCAATTACGAAAATCACAGCTGTATTTTTCAAAGCAATCCAAAACGTATGATCCCGGAACAACCGTATATAATTGTTGAAACCAACAAATTTGGCATTACCAATCCCAGTATATTTTGTAAAACTATATCCTATTGCCATAGCAATCGGTATAATCATATAAACTAAATAAACAATTAAAGTAGGAATCAGCATAATCAAAATGTTTCTTTTTTTACTCAGCCAGTGCATAGTGGAATCACCCCTCTTTGCAGAAAATTACTTTTACTGTTGCTGTTGAACTGAATCAATTTTTTCCAGAGCCTCTTTGGGTGAATAAGTACCAAGCATCGTACCATAAATAGAATCATATAGTTGGGCCTGAACTGCTTCCGTTAGTACGAGATCCGGTTGCGCCTTTGGACTGCTCCATCCAGATGCCTGCAACGCAGTCACAACTGCTTTAAAAGCGGGCTTACTTTCAAGATTAGCATCCACTTTATAATTGGTCGCAGGGATAATAGAACCTTCATAAGAGATCTTAGCTGCCTGCTTGCTGTAATAAAATGCTAAAAATTTATAAACAGCATCTTTTTTCAATTGGTTATCACCTACAGCCTTGCTGACACAGAATGGAGCCGATGAAACGTTCATGGAAACTTTTTGATTATCACTAGAATCCTGGAAAGTGGGACCCCACCAAAATCCTACATCTTTGCCAATAGATTTATCCAGTACGCCCGCATCCCATACTCCGGAATCAAACATGGCGGCTTTGCCGCTCGTGAAATCTGCCTTAGCCTGAAAATACGTGCTGGTTGCGCAGTTGCTGGGAAAAGCTCCGGCTTTGCCGAGACCATTGATTTTACTGAAATACTTTAAGAAGTCCGGATTGTCGAATTTTGCTTTTCCATTTAAAATGGAATCAATTTTGCTGAAGTATCCATACCGTTCCAGACCGGTCAGAAAGCCCCAAACACTGTATGCATCTTTTGCCCCCTGTGCAATCGGTATAATTCCTTTTGCACGCAGAGCCTTTACCATTTTTATCAGTTCATCATAGGTGGTCCCATTTTTAGGTGCGTCAATACCGGCTCGCTTAAAAACCGCTTTGTTATACCAAAAGCCGGTGACTAACGACTGATACGGAAGTCCGTACTGCTTGCCGTCTGAACTGCGTGATGCAGCTTTCATGTTTTCAGACAAGGCATTATTTACAGCCGGATACGTTTTCAGAAAATCAGAAAGATCAAGCAGCACTCCGGAACTGTTTAGCTGCGGTGCAACGCTTGAATCCATCCAGAAGATATCCGGCAATTCACCAGACTGGGCATCCAATTTCATCTTATTAACGTGCGCATCCTTATCATTGCCCTGTATCTGCACGGTAATATTAGGATTAGCCTGCTCAAATGCTTTAATTATTTTTCCCGTAACAGGTTCCTGCTGATCAACATTGGCAACATGCATGCCGAGTGTGATAACTGTTTTACTGCCTGACTTTTTTTCTGAAGTAGCACCAGACGAAGGACTTTGGTTACTAGTTGCGCAGCCCGTAGCTGAGGTCGCAATCGCTGCTACCATTCCAAGTGCAGCAATTTTTTTCAATACATTTTTCAAAATGTTCTCTCCTCCTTATTTTTTTGCTTTCCCGAATTTTACAAACCATATATGTAACCGGTTCTACATATGATTATAGCCACGCATATATTGAAAGTCAACCCAAAAAACAAATTTTCATATAAATGTCAAATAAAATATAAGTAATATATGCATATAGCATATATCATATGTAAATTTTTATAATTATACCTATAACATTTTCTAATATTTCAAAATATTTATGTAAAAAATAACGCGTTTCACAATTTAGATGTTGTGAAACGCGTTCCATTTAAGACTGCGTGTAAGTATTACAGAGTGGTATTTCCCTGTTTTAGTTTCACATCCAAAAGGATCTGATCTGACTCAAGTTTTCCACCTTTTATTAATGTTAAAACTGAGTCAGCAGCGGTTTTTCCCAAATCAGCCATTGGCTGAACGACTGTTGTAAGTGATGGCGAGCATCCTTCAGCAAATGAAGTACCATCATAGCCGACAACTTTGACATCCTGAGGAATCCGTTTACCCCGCTCAAGGAGAACCCTAATGAAAGCCATAGCTACCTGATCAGTTGCAAAAATTCCATCTATATCCTGCATTTCATCTAACACTTTTTTTGCGACGTTTAAGTATCCTTGAAAATTGAACAGGTTCCAAGCAAGCTCTACCGTCCTCACTTGAACTCCATGTGATTTCATGACTTCGCTGAAGACAATATGCCGCTGCTCAGAATAGGAATGAACTTTTCTGCACCCCATAATCTGTACGACATTATGACAGCCGGAATGCAGCAGTGCTTGGGCAGCAAGGCGCCCGCCTTTGCAATGATCAACGCAAATATTGGGAATTCCTTCAATAATGCGATCAAGAGCAACTATAGGCAGATTGAGGTTCCGATATTTTTCGATTTCCAGTGAGTGGGCCCCCATAATAATGCCGTCCACGATTCTTCTGCGCAGCATGTCGACAAATTCTTTTTCCCGGTCGCTCTTTTCAACCGTATTGCAAAGGACGACTTTATATCCATTCTCATACAGTTCCTTTTCAATATATTTCGTTACCGTGGCAAAAAAAGGATGTGCGATATCCGGCATCATGACACCAACAAAATTTGTCCTGTTATGGAACAGATTCCTGGCGACTTCATTTGGCATGTAATCCAATTCTTTCATTGCAGCTAGAACTTTACGCCGTGTATCTTCCGAAACATACCCATTATTATTTAAGACCCTCGATACCGTGCTAATCGCAACCTTAGCTTTCCGCGCTACATCACGAATACTTGCCATATTAATTATTCCTCCAAAACTTTACTTATTGTAACTATATCATGTGTATGGAATGATCGCAACTGCGCACATGAAACAGTTACATAATTTTGTGGAACATATACATAATCAATTAAAAGTTAAATTATAATTGGCAATAAGACTATATCATCATTTTAATTATTGATTTTTTTAAGCAATAAGTATAAAATGGAAATAAGTAACGCGTTCCATTAAAATCTAATATACTAATATAGGAGTTAGGCTATGAATTATGATGTAACAGCAATGGGTGAACTTTTAATTGATTTTACACAGAATGGAGTTTCGGAACAAGGCAACTATTTATTTGAGGCAAATCCTGGTGGTGCACCTTGCAATGTACTCGCAATGTTGAATAAGCTCGGTAAGAAGACAGCTTTCATTGGAAAAGTCGGTGATGATCTTTTCGGCCGATTGCTCATTAAGGTCGTTTCACAGGCCGGTATAGATATTAGCGGCCTTGTTTCAGACACCTCAAGCCGAACAACACTAGCCTTCGTTCAGAATTCTCCGGACGGAGACAGAGACTTCTCATTCTATAGAAACCCTGGCGCAGATCAAATGATTACATCTTCAGAAGTCCGAACGGATATTATTCAAAATTCCAAAGTATTTCACTTTGGAACGCTTTCTCTAACGGATGAGCCTGCCCGCAGTGCAACACAGTCGGCAGTCAATGCCGCAGCAGCGGCGGAAGTTTTAATTTCATTCGATCCGAACCTTCGTCCGCCACTTTGGCATTCCTTAGAGGAAGCTAAAAAACAGATGGCTTGGGGCTGCAGCCAGTGTAAAGTATTAAAAATTGCAGAAGAAGAACTTGCATTTTTGACAGGAAAGGATACGATCGCCAAAGGAATGGTTTCCCTGCGTGAGCAATTTCCCAATATTGCTTTAATACTGGTTACCAAAGGTAAAAACGGTGCGGAAGCCTTTTTCAAAGATATTCATGTTGCGGCTCCCTCGTACCTCGAAGTGAAAACCATTGACACAACAGGCGCTGGCGATACCTTTTGCGGCAGTTGCCTTTCCTATTTGATTGACCACAATCTGGAAACTCTTACGGAACAGCAGCTCGCCAGTATGTTGAAATTTGCAAACGCAGCGGCTTCATTGGTTACAACAAAGAAAGGAGCCATCCTCTCCATGCCTACCCGAGCAGAAATAATGCAACTGATTCAAAATAATAATTGACGTTTAAAATAGAACTTTTTAAAGTGGAGAGAGAGCATAGATAGAAGTGCAGAAGTCAAATGGAGCAAGTCCGGGTACTACCGCTCCCCTTCATTGTTTCCATTTTGGGTTGTCCCAACTATTGACATAAAGCTTTTTAGTCCGTAATATTTTCTGTAATTTTCATTGCAACTTTCATTAAAGGTTTCATAATCAGCAGCAGCACAAGGTAAGCGCAAAGCAAAACAACAGGATAATTTGCCCACCAGCCAATGATTGTTTTCATGGTGAAACCGCTTACCATGAATGTGGCAAGGAAGCTAATCAGCGTAACCATAAAAAGATCATGAACGGCAATCGCGATAAAATATGCCGGAACACCTTTCAGACCTATAGCCGCAGCAAACTTATTTCCCCAAGTGAAACTGGGGACCAAATCGCCGACCATATAGCTGACAAAAAAACTTTCAATTGTCGTAAACATAACCGTCACCAATGTCATCGGCGCACCGACACGGTGCAAAACAATCAGGCCCATAACAAGGCAGATAATGAAACCGCAGACAATGTTCATAAAAAGTCCGATAGCATGATTTCTTTTCATACTGGATTCCTCCCAATATTTTTGCTTCCCAAATAAATGGTGTTACGCTTTATAAATCAGCTTCCCGTCCATATAAGTTTCTAGAACTTGAACGGAGCCAATTTCTTCTGGATTGACTTTAAATATGTCCTTATCCAAAACCTGAAAATCTGCAAACTTGCCAATTTCTATAGAACCTCTGGTTCTTTCGCAGTGTTCCTGGTAAGCTGCATTAATCGTAAACAGTCGAATGCCATCCATAACACTGATGGCCAGTTCAGGATGATAAACCTTTCCGCTGATCTTGGAACGTCTGGTTACTGCAGATTGAACAGCCTGACGCCAGTTCTGGTATGCGCCACTGATTGCATCTGAACCGCCGCAACACATAACACCAATATTCAGATATTCCTTTAAGCCCATCATACGGGCGGCCTTTTCCACGCCGACACGAGGCGTCGACGGCTCGATCAGATAATCCATCAGACCCGGCTGAACAGAATAGAGAATCCCAAACTTGGCTGCCTTTGCCGCCGTGGCGTTATCTCCAAGGCTGTCGGCATGTAGAACATAGTGTCTTGCATCCGCACGCGGATACATTTGAATGGCGTTCGCCAGACAGTCAACACAGGTCTTGACAGCACGGTCACCAATCGCATGAATGGCGATTTGAAAGCCCTTGCAATGAGCTATATTGATGATACGCTGCAGCTCTGCTTTCTGTTCCTCATCGCTGGCTTCCGGACCAAGGAAGCAGGAATGGCCATGTTTTTTCCCAGGGTCATCCACATAATCTTTCATCATCCAAGCAGTATAACCGAGGTGCACACCATCGCAAAAAATCTTGATTAAATTGAGCTTCATATAATCAGGGTTCTTATTGTAATCTGCAAACGGAAATGCACGGATGGTCTGCTCCACGTTTGCGGATGTTTGAACGCCGTTATTGCCAGCATAGTAGCCAAGCGATACACGGGCAGTCAGTTTTCCCTGATCTGCCAAACGTTTATAGGCATACAGAGCTCTCGTACTTGAGATGCCGGAATTGCGGTTATCCGGACCTAAAGTAGCATCTGTATAGCCGGTATATCCCTCAGCGTTTATAAGTTTTTGGAAATTCAGAATTGCGGTTTCTATTTCTTCATCAGTAAACTGCGGAATGAATTTTTCCACCAGATTCAATCCGCCGCCCTCCATAATCAGGCCAGTTGCTTTACCATTTCCATCGCGAACGATTCTTCCGGGAACAGGGTCCGGCGTGTCGTCAGTAATGCAGCAGATTTCAAGCGCTTTCTGATTCAGAAATGCGCCATGGCCACTCCAAAGTGCGATTTTCACAGGATTATCCGGGCAGACATCATCAAAATCAGCATGGTTAATCGTGCGATTCGGGTCAGTGCGATATTCTTCAAGATTATCATTATCTAAGCCATAGCCGCGAATCCAGCTGCCTTTCGGCAGCTTTTTCGCCGCTGCAGCAAGCCGTTCACGAACTTTTCCAATGGTATTGACCTCCGGATAAGAGAAATTGACCATCAGAGAATTTCCGCCCATCGATACGCCATGGCAATGAGCATCATGCGCCGCAGGCAGGATCATTCTGCCGCCCAGATCAATCACTTTTGTTTCTGAACCGATGTAGATTTTGATGTCTTCATTTTCTCCCACATCAATAATTTTGCCGTCTTTTACAGCAATCGCTTTTTTGAAAGAGTTCTTCTGGTCAACTGTGACAACGATACCATTCATAAAAACAGAATCAGCAGTTATCATGAATAAAACACTCCTTTTCTTCTCAAAGAATATGATCTTGTAATGGAAATCAGATGTTCAGGATCGGCCAAATCTTTACAATATCATTTTCTGCTATTGATAGCAGATACTGCTCTCATAGATGTTTCAGCAAAGTACACCAACAAGACGTTTTCTTCCATACCGTTTTAATCCCATAGTTAAGGTCCTTTCTTCATCAAAGTCTGTTTCATTTCCAATCTTGCCCCACTTTCCTGACTAATTTCAATACACGCAAAGCCACGCGTTAAATGAACTTGCGGTTTTATGCGCTGAAGCAACAAAAAAGCGCCCTGCTGTTAAGCAGAGCGCCCTTGCTCAGTGATGACTCTATGACAATTCATGGCTGCTTATATTCGCATTTCCAGAGAATTCAGGTAATGCCTTTGGTGGTTCCGGTATATGGGATGAGTCTCGATTCCCATAAAATATCTCCTAGCTTATAAGCACATATTTAGGCAAGTTGCGGTTTTTCCCATAAATTTAATTTTGTTCCGATGCCCAATTTCAAGGCGTTCCTGTAGCAAACTGTTCCCCAAGCGATGTCTTCAACCGGCATGCCGCCAACGGAATAAATAATAATCTCATCTTTTTTACGATGGACAGGAATATTGCCTTCCAAGATGTCTCCCAAATCATCCACCTGTTCTTTTTTCATTTTTTTCTCTTGAATCAGGTCCATGCAGTGAACAGCAGGAATGGGAATGGAATCATAGGCGGGGAAAGTCATTTCTTCTTCCCAAGCTTCATACAAATGAATATTGTCGGTAATGTTTCTTGCGCGATTCAGCATGAAATCGTCGTCAAATCTAGCAGCAGCCGGGCAGCAGAACATAGCTCCCGGTTTGATCCACTCTTCTTTTACATATGGATAACTGCTTGGATCACCTGTCGGACTGGATGTGGCAATACTGACAATGTCAGCATCGCGAACTGCCTCTTCTTCGCTCTCCACGATGCTGATGTTTTTTATCTGCGGATATTCTTTCCTTAAAAATTCCGCGAATGTTTCGCATGATTTTCTGCTTCTGCCTTTGATTTTCACCGTATTGATCAAAGGACGTACCGCAGCCATTGCGCTGAACGCCGTTTTATTCATAACCCCGGGGCCAATAATACCAACGACCTCTGAATCCGGGTTTGAAAAATATTTAAAACCGACTCCCGGAACCGCACCTGTCCGGTAAGCACTGAGTAAATTAGCCGACATGTAGGCGACAGGAGCTCCGGTGTCCTTGTCATTTAGGGTAAGCATCAGGATTGATCTAGGAAGTCCCTTCGTCTTGTTTTCTACATTCGAACCGTACCACTTAACACCCGCCATATCGAATTTTCCACCAAGATACGCGGGCATAGCCATAAATCTTCTGTCCGGACCATTCTTTGGCATATTAGGAAAAGGCGGATTATCAGGAAAAGTTATCATTACTCCATGTGAATTCCCATTTGGACCACCCATACGATAATCACCTTGTTTCATTAGACGAAACATTTCTTCAATTGTATCAATGCAGGATTTCATATTTGTAACGCCAGCTTTTACCATATCCTCTTCATTAAGATAAAGAAAATCAATTTTCGTGTTGTTCAACATCTCTTATCTCCTTTCAAATTTTCCGTTGACGGCCCGTTTCGCTTTTATTGTCATGGTAAGTCAGATAGAGCTCATTCTCCATCGCCATAACTTCTTTCAGCGGAAGCGCCTTGAAAAGCTTCCGTTTCATGACCTTTTTAATCCAAATCACTGCGTAAACAGCAAGAGCAGCAAAAATGATAAGACAGAGAAGATAAATATTTGTGCGCTCTGCCGGATTAGATGAAATATTGTATATCATCCAAACAGTCCCGATCATCCCGATTAACGGCAGAACAGGACCGCCCGGCACTTTGAAGGTACGTGGAGCCTTTGGCAGTCGGTGCCTCAGAATTAAAACATTGCAGTGGGATATCACATAAGCAATCATCCAGAAAACACAGCCTGTAAGGATAAGGAACGAAAGCTGACTGGAAGTGGAAAGGCCAGTTGCGTTTATCACAATCATGGCACCGCCGATGGTCAGTACGGAAACATAGGGAGCACCTTTTTTATTGGATTTTGCAAAGACCTTCGGCAGCATTTTAATTTTTGCCATCCCCTTGGCTATGTAGCTTAACGAGGAAATAATGGTATTAACAGTTGAGGTAACGGCAAAAATAGAAACAATCGCCATCCAAATGACTCCTGCCTTGCCAAGTAACAATGAACCATAGAGGATATGTGGAGTAGTACTGCGCCCCAGCTGCTTCCAATCAACGTAATTGTGAAAGCCGAGCACCAGCATGACCTGCATCCCCATCACAATCAGAAGACTTAAAATCATACCGAGAGGTATATTCCTGCGGGCATTTTTGACTTTATTAGAAATCGGTATGACAAACTCACATCCAATGAAAAGGAAAAAAGCAAGCCCGCAGAAGGAAGCAATATCGGTGAAATTTGAGGAAAGAACAGCAGGCTGCTTCACCGGAGTACCGCTTCCAAGTTTAGTCATACCAAGGAAGCCCATGACGGTAAGGGAAATAATCAAGCCATACGCCATAATGTCTTGTATCTTCGCAAACACATCAACCCCATTGAGATTGCTAATAATGAGGACAACTAATAGTGCAATACAATAGGCACTGCTCGGAATATTCACCTGCGTAATGACACTTTTCAGCGTATTGCCGAACATAGCGCACTCCGTACTTGCAATCATTGTGTTACAGACAAGATACCCGCCCACCATCGCAATAACGGAAACGAACGGTCCCATACAGGCCAGTGTGTACTGTGCCAATCCGCCGGTGAGATTGGGCATAAGTGCATTGAGCTCTGCCATGGAAAGTGCAGTGATAATATTCAGCGCACATGCAATCGCCATAGAAATAATGAATGTAGTACCTATTGCAGCCGAGCCCTGCCCTAACGACAGCAGGCAGCTTGTTGCAACAATCAGGCCAACACCTGTGGCAATAGCACTGGCAAGGCCCATATTGGGTGCTTTGGTTTCATTTGCTGCTTCCATAAAGCGTCATTCCTTTCCCATTTGGATTGATCAGTCTTTGCCGGAAATCAGGGCATCATAGCCTTCCTCACCCGTGCGCACCCTAACGATATTTGAAATTTCTGATATAAAAATTTTCCCATCGCCTATATGTCCTGTATAAAGTTCTTTTTTGACAAATTCCAAAAAATCGTTAAGTCTCTCTGTTGGAACAATCAGCATGACCATTTCTTTGGGCAGTAATGACGGCTCCTCATTTTGTTCGGCTTCGTACTCTTTCGTACCCAGCTGTACACCGCAGCCCATGGCTTGAAAAACAGTCATGCCGGATATGCCAAAGCGCGCAATCGAATTTTTTAGCTTTTCAATCTTTGATGTGCTCGTGATAATTTCCACCCTTGACAGTTTCATAGGATTGCTTCCCCTCCATTTATTTTATTAAAAAGACAAAGGCATTTTTGAAGACACCTTTGTCTTTTTTGCACATTCGTGCAGCAGCTGAAAACGCACCGCTAGAATGTTTGTTGTTCATGACTCATGAAATTCTGCTGATTCATCACGACTAATTTTTTTTCATAACCGCTGTTATGCAGTTTTTTCAAATAGCAGGTAGGTGTCATATTCGTAAACAATTTAAACTCATGTATGAAATGTGCCTGATCGTAAAATCCTGCTTTAAATGCCACATCTGACAAATTGCTTCCCGTATTTAAAAGACTGATAAGGTATTGGTACTGTATCATTCTACAAAATGCCTTAGGAGACACTCCTAAATTCTGCGTAAATAACTCATTAAGATACCGCACTGAATATTTTGTTTCATCACTCAAATCTTTCTGCTTCACCAAGCCTCGGCTTTCCATCATTCGCCGAAGCATATAATCCACTGCATAATTCTTCATAGACATTTCTGTGAATTTGCAGTAATCATTTACGTACATAGAAAGAAAAATTTGTATCTGCTCCATAAAATTTTTGCTGCGGCATATCCTGTCCAGCGTTTGGTGGTCCCGCATGATCGCGTACATGTTCACGCGGTTTTCCGTAAGTTCAGCTTCCGGAAAATTATTTGGCAAATACGCCTGTCCCTGATAAAAGCGTATGCCGAACATTCTGCTGCCAGGCTGAATCGTTGGGATATCTACCAAACCGTGACTGTAAAGACGTGTTCCATAACAATCTGCTCGGTAACCATCACCGCAGTGAAAAACTATGTCTGAAGAACCATCTGGTACTACTTGCGCTGCGTCCATTGCGCCTGAAGCTGTGGCAGCAGTAAAGGAATAAAAATGAGATATTCCAAATTTCCCATATCGATATACATAATATTTTTCAGCTGCCATAACCATAAGCGGCTGGCGCGGCATTACACGGGTACCCACTGATTTTTTCAATAAGTTTTGCATAAGCACTGCTCCGTATAAATGAAATTTTGATTGTTAATTGATTCATTATAACAGATTATACTCTATTTTTATTACTAGTAACAGTACTTTCGCCATTTATTTTTGAATTTTAATATTCCAATTTATTCATACCTTTGCTTTAAAGCGAGTGCATCGAAAAGGTTCCATATTCACCGGAGGCGTACCGTCAGTCATGACTTCTGCAATACTGTAAGCCGCCGCCGGACCAATGCCAAACCCATGCCCTGTAAAGCCGCAGGCAAGGAACAGCCCCGGCGCACCATCTGCTGCTCCAATGACAGGAATCCCGTCAGCGCTTGCATCCAGCCATCCTGCCCATGTGCGAACAATTTTTGCATTGGAAAGTGCCGGGAAATATTTCATAATGCCACGGCAAGTACATGCGGCGCCAATGCTGGTGGAAGGTGCCGCCTTATCACTTGCCAAAAACGGTTCAAGCCCGGTGGAGCCACCGAAGACAAAGGAACCATGTTTTGTCTGATGCCCATAAAAGTCCGCTTCCGCTGTACCCAGCATTTGATCAAACATATGCGGTTCTGCTTCTGTCACCAAGCACTCAATTTTTTGTTTACGCATTGGCACATCCACTTCAACCGAAGAGGTAATCTCTCTGGTTTCGTATCCAGCTGCCACTAAAATTTTGTCACATTCAAAATTACCGTCTGGTGTAATGACTGTATTCACTTTCCCCTTTACTTTTTTCAGTGCCAGCACCGGTTCTCCCGTAATAAAACGCACACCTAGTTCCCGCGCCTTTTTGAAATAACCCAGTGTAGTTGTAAGCGGGTTCGCATGGCCGTCAGTTGGACACCAGCTTGCACCTAAAACTTCGTCAGATAGATATGGGTTTATTTTTCGTACTTCTTCCCCGTCTATCATACGGACATCGAGTCCGCAGGCAACTGCGCGGTCGGTCAAGCCCTGCAGTATTTTCAAATGTGACGGGGTCTTGCCAAGGCGCAAATTCCCTTTCTGAGTATATTCTACATCTGTGCCCAGTTCTTCACTGAGTGTGGGCCAAATATGCTTTATCCCCCACATAACCATTGGCAATTCACGCGAATCACGGCCTGACTGACGTACACCACCGCCATTTCTAGAGGAACCGCCGTTTCCAATAGAATCAGCAGCTTCCAAAACCATTACCGAAACGCCTTTTTTCGCAAGATAATAAGCCGCTGCACAACCGATGATGCCGCTGCCAATGATGATAACGTCAGAAGTTTGGTTCATCACTCTACCCCCTTCTCGCTGCTCAGTATCTTCATTTCTGTGGGGCGCATAGGTGCCCGGCCTGTGGCCGGCTCCAACTCAGAGGATTTCCTACCAAGTTCACGGGCAATGATATTCCTGACCAGCCTGCCACAGGTCTGGCCCTGACACAGCCCCATGCCGCAGCGCAAATAACGGCGGACTTCCGTTAGTGTATACATTCCTGCGTGTACGGCTTTTCGTATTTCTCCTTTTGTTACTTCTTCACAGCGGCAGATAATAAGGTCATCATCAGCCGCCGGTACAAAAGGCCCAATATCAGCCAGTCTGTCATTTGCACTTATCATCCTCAAGCTCTCCTTTCTTAAAGAAACGGGCATCCATAACCTTATCTTTTGGTACTTTAATGGTCAGCAGCGATGTATGATCAAATGCCGGTGCAGTCTTCACTCCAACCACTTCCGCATCACAGACAGGCACACCGGAACGGTCAAGCGCAGTACCCTTTGCTCCCTGTTGCGGCAGCGGCAAAAATTCATATGGCATTGTAACCGTACCAAATCCCGGCTCACTGTTTTCATCGAGTAAAAAGATTGCCTGCCCGGAGCAGGAAGCCACACACATTCCACATCCTATGCACTGTATGTTGGTATCTACCTGTGGCAAAGCAGTGATATCCTTACCAACCTTGATGCAGTGTTTCGGACAGACATCCTGACATGGATTGCAGGGAATATTCTGTGTACACTCAATGACTGGATGAACACCGACTTCATGCACAACACCGGGGAAACGTTCTGCCTCTTCAGTTGTGATATGCCCTTCTGCCAGCAGCGTTTGAGAAATATCAATTCCTTCTTCTGTCTTTTTGATCATTTTGCCACGGTTCTGCGGAGCAAACATCCCCTGACGCAAGTCGTTGAGGTCCTCACTTAATTTCGTCAGAGATGCATTTTTATCTTTTTCAGAGCAAAATCCAAGGTAAGCAGCCGCGCAGATACCAGCCATACGGCCCTCTATCATTGCCGAGCTTGCCTCTTCTATGCCAGAAACATCCCCTGCCGCGTAGATGCCCGGAACAGATGTTTCTCCATACTGCCCGCAAACCGGCACATGTCCGCCACGCGCATCCTCCATTTCGCAGCCCGCCATCATTAATAACTGTGCCATTGGCGAAAGTCCAACCGCCACACAAATCGTGTCAACGTCAAAATGCTTTTCCGTACCGGGAATCGGCTGAAAGTGTTCATCGACCTGACTCACGACCGCGCCTGTAACACAGTCTGTACCTTCGGCTTTCGTAATCGTATGTGAAAGGTAGAAAGGAACCCCACAGCGGGCAACCTTAGCGGCATGTACACCGTAACCGCCGATGTGCGGAGCAGCATCAACTAAAGCCCTTACTTTACAGCCAGCCTGCAGCAGCTGGAAACTAACAACCAGCCCAACATTGCCGCTGCCGAGCATCAGTATTTTTTCTCCAGGTTTCACACCGTGCAGATTCATCATGGTCTGGGCCGCGCCTGCACCGATAACGCCCGGCAAGGTCCAGCCCTCAAATGGAACCATGTTTTCGGTAGCTCCTGTTGCAACAATAATACTGTCAGCTTTACAGTGAACAATGTCCTCTCCCTGACGTACCACGATTTCCTTTTCCGGATAAATGCCAATAACCGGAGAATTCAGTTCCACATCTACGCCGCCTGCTACTTCACTTAAAAGTTGCTCACCAATTTTATAGCCGCGAATCCGTGCCTTATGTTTTTTGGAACCAAAAAATTTATGGATCTGCTTGAAAAGCTGTCCTCCCGGTTTTGCATTCTCATCAAATACTGCCACAGACATACCGCACTTTGAAGCTTCCGCTGCGGCACTCAAACCTGCTGGGCCAGCCCCGATGATAACAAGGTCATACCGTTTCATTTTTTTTCACCTCACTTTTTGCTGATGTGCCATACTGTGTTTGTACCTTCATGCCTTCTTTAAGCGGTGTTATGCAGGTACGGATATTCGGTTTTCCGTCAACCACCATAACACAGTCTGTACATCGCCCAATGGCACAGAAAATGCCGCGCGGCTTGTGTTGTTTCGCTGTATAACGGTGTATCATCACACCGTTTGCTTTCAGTGCCGCTGCAACCGGCTCGCCCTCAAAGCCTGTCATCTTCTTTCCATCAAACGTAAAGTTTACCGCACGTCCTTTTTCAATCTTACCAAGTATCGGGTGCTCCGTGATTCGTTTCATCCTGCTGTACCCCCTGTCACTCTGTTAACGCTATAATCTCTATCTCACACAACTGAGCTGGTCTGTTCAGTTCCGACGTACCCACTACCGTACAAAGCGGCTTATATGGTTTGAAGAATTCACTGTATGCACGGTTAAATTCATGTATGTCAGACATATGTCTCATAAACACCTGTATCTTTACAACGTCAGAGACTTTCGCACCAGCCTTGGCAAGCAGCTTGATCTGCTTCTCAAAAATATACTTTGCCTGAGTATAGATATTTCCTTCACCATACACGCTGCCATCCGGCTGAACAGAAGTGGTGCCACCAATCATCACCAGATTTCCTGCCTTTATCATGCGGGAATATCCGACTGTTTCTTCCATCGGCGCTCCGGACGAAAAATGCTGTATTGCCATCTCCACCATACCTTTCCAACATATAAAAAGGCGCCTAAACTTTTGTTTAGACGCCTTTGCCTTTTCTGTGTTCAGTATAGCACTGCACAAAATAGTATTATTGTAAAAATCGGAACATTCTTTAAACACTCCCCCAAACTTATTAGATAGCTGCAATGTCCCTGCAAAAATTCCCCTTTACTGAACTGCAGCGCATAAAAGTCCGAATTCTCCGGAAAAAGCACAAAACGTCAAGCGGCCTTTAACCGTACTTTGCCACAGTATCCGCTTCCGTGCCGAATGTTCAGAATTTCTTTATGGTTTCTCTGCCGAACAAACTATTTTGCTGCGCGCCTTTTGAATTTCTTCCTGCATTGCCGGACGGTGTGGATATTTCTGCGACAGCTGGTCGAGGACCTCCAAGGCAAGCACAGTACCTCCTAACTCATGGAGTTTCTTTGTCAGCATGCAAATTCGGCGGTAATCTTGCCGGTTCTGCGCTCTTTTCTCCTCGCTGTTAATCAGTTTTTTGAAAAGGCAATAGACACGCTGCGGATAGACTTTAACAAGGAATTTCCCATAGTCTACAATACTGGACGGATTTTTTTCGGCTGCATCCATCAGCAGTGCTGTTTCATTTTCTTTGATCAGCAGCGGCATACTTTGACTTGGAAAAAGTTTTGTGTACCAGCTGTCCCGAAATGCAGGATACTCCTGTTCCCATGTCCCGTCCTCCTGCAGCAAAGATTTATATTGATCGTAATATTCTGTTTGACCACACAGGACCAGCTCTTTCAGCGTTTCCTCCAACAGGCCGCGTTCGCCGCCGCTTTTACAGGCATTGGCCATCCGTTCCAGCCATTTACTCTTTTCAAACGTTTCTGTCATTTGACTGAGCTTATCCTGACAAAGCCGAATCGCTTCCGGCCAATCTTTTTCCGTCATGGCCCAGTTGTATGCTTCCCGCCGAAAATCATCCTGTGTTAAATCCTCATACAGCAGTTTGCGGGCAGCATCATGGCCCTCCAGCTTCTCAGTCAATTCAATGATTACGAATTTGCTGCATACGTTATCGTAATCGCTGCTATTTTGGGTACGCATGGTGTCTAAAAAGCTCATAAGCTTTACCGCACTTTTTTTGTCTGCAACCTTGGCAGCAATACGAAGAATCGTATAGACATTCTCCGACCATCCATTGAAACATTTTTTCTTTGCCAGCTTCAACAGTTTTTCAAAAAATTGATTTTGCAGCCTTTTGTCTGCCGTCTCCGCAGCTTTGTCACAGACCGCTTGCAGCAGCTCTTCTGCAAAGCCCACTGTTTGTGTCACGGATCCATTGCTGGAATCCGCATAAGAAGCAAGATACATTGCCTTTTGCAGCACGGTGTCTATCACCTGATATGCACTGTTCAAATATCCCCGTTCAAGCCGTTTTTGCGCATATTTCAATAGTTCGTCCAGTTTCGCGCAAATATTGTCGCAGCCCCGCCAGTCAATATATCCACGGTGTGTACCCGCACGCACAGCAATTTTTATCTGTTCTTTTACGGCTGCCAGTTCCTTCTTTTCATCTGGAAAACCAACCGCAAATTTCAGCTCATTCTCAAACGCTTCATCCCGCCGCGCATAATCTGTTACAAATTTCCGAAGTACAGTTCCCGGAATCTCCGCGATCCAATCCGCTGCCTGTCCCTCTGCTGCGTTGACTGCTGTTGTACGTTCAGTAAAGTCCTGTTCACGCTCACTGTTCTGCAAAGCGAGGAGCACAGCCACCATATGCTTGCAAAGGTCTCCGGAAGCATACGGACAGTTACAACTCATCGCTGTAACATGGCCATCCCTATCCTGCTGCACAGCAACGCTATAGATTTCACCGTTCCCTGCGATGGCCGCCAAACAGCCGCCAGTCCTGTTTTTCTCCAAAGAAAGGATTTTCCCCTGCTTATAATACTGCTTTCCGCGCTCCAGTATTTTGGGTTCGGCCGCATCCAAGATTTCTTGAATCGTTTTCAAATTTACCACCTGCCGTTGGATTTTTTTAACATAGCATATGTAATCTCAGCATCTCTGTCAAACTGAAAAGCAGATACAGCATAAAGCATCGGCTGGAACCTATTGCAGGCTCCAGCCTTCTGATAACTTCATTTTTAGTTTCTTCATCAATGCCGCAAACATCACATAAAATAGTTCGTATCAATTCAGTGAAAGATCTGTTCTGCGGTTTCTTCATCATAAATGTGAGGAATGGCATTGTGGTGATTGAAAAGAGCAATCCAAACTTGATCGTCCTCTATGATGCCATCTGTAAATGCTTTTCGCATCACAGACTTTGGACTGTTAATTCTGCGTATCTCTGGTCAAGCAAATATTTCTGTATCGTTTCCCTAGAAGTTCACCTATTACCGTAACCTTACAATGCATTGCCTAACTTCTTTGCTATAAATCTTGATAACTTACTGCCTGCCGTTATTGGATATGCTGTAGTTTTCCTTTGACTTAAGCTGTGAAATACGATAGCTCGTGTTTCTATTTTCAGTGGAAATTTTTGTAAACGGTTTATCTATAAAGTACTGAAAAGTTCCCACTGCTTCACCATTGGCAGCAAAGATCTCAACACTGGTGACATCGATGAGTATATAGAGCTGCAATGGCTGATCGGAAAAATAATGGCCTGTGCGTGTCGCAAGGAAAGATTTTCCGAGCTCTTCATGTCCACATCCACTGCGGTCAACTCGAATCGTCTTTGCCACAGTGTCCGTCTGAATAACAAAGGCTGCCTTTTCGTTTTCCAATGAAATCGTCTCTTTTTCTGCTCGAATCTGAACTGCAATCAGTAATGGTCCCTGCAGCAACGCACTCTCTTTATATTCATATGAAGGAATTTTATCAAAAGCAGAGAAAAGTTCACGCACAGGCTGCTGCAGCAGCCTCCACCCAGACGTTGTATGACGAAGCTTAAGTTCACGCGGAATCGTCATAGAACCACGAAACGTGGAGGCCGGGATTCGATCCCCATAATACCAACAGTTCATCCAACCGATAAGTATGACGCGGTCTGAAACCCCATTGAACGTAACGGCAGCATAATTGTCAATACCAAAATCCAACATTAAAATATCTTGTTCTGGCGTTTCCGAATGAAACATACGGCCATCGAAATTCCCAATAAAATACTGTATTCCAAAGCAGCTTTCATCCGGGACATTCACACTTACAAGCAGTACCCAATGATAGGAACCATCCTCCGCTTGAATGAGGTGCAGGTCCGGGCACTCCCAAATACCTTCGGGGGTCGGATTTTTACTTTCAAAGGTACTTAGATAGTTCCAGTCACGTAAATTTTTAGATCCGTACAGCATAACCTTCCGTCCTGCTGCCAAGGGCATCACCCATTGCTTACTCTCCTCATGCCAAATGACTTTTGGATCCCGAAAGTCACGCAAATTGCAGCCCAGCACTGGATTTTTCGCATACTTTTCGAAAGTGTACCCGCTGTCGTAGCTAAACGCAAGACTCTGTGACTGCGTCACTTGGCCGTCTACATCCTTATGACTAGTGTACACCGCTACAAGAGGAGTAGTTTGGTCTTTAGCAAAGCCAGCCGTGTTCTGTGTGTCTGCTACCACACTGCCGGAAAAGGTCACGCCATTTTTATCTGGATACAGTGCAATGGGTAAGGTTTCCCAATGCAGCAGGTCGCAGGAACGAGCGTGGCCCCAATGCATCGGACCAAACTGCAAACCATCCGGATAATGCTGATAAAACAAATGATACCAGCCATTTTCAAAAATTAAGCCATTGGGGTCGTTCATCCAACCATGCGGAACAGAATAGTGCAGAATTGGGCGGTGATTTGTGTACGCATCAAGTAGTTCGTTCATATTCCCTCCTGAATTTGACAAAGCTGCATTCCCCACATTCCTTGGAAAGACGCAAAGAGCCGAATCTAATCAGATTCGACTCTTTGCGTTCTAAGATCAAGGTACTGTAAGATCTGTAAAGCCGTATTTTAGTTTGAAGCAGCGTCAGTTCCTGTTACCACTCATTTGGATTTATCGTAGTATTTTTGCAGGAGCTTCAAATAATCCGATAGTCCGTATTTCTTTAAGTTATTGATATAACCATTCCAGTCTTTATCAATGCCACCGTTAAGGATCCACCCGGAACGTTTATTATTAATATACGTTTTTATATCAGCCTGCAGATCCGAAAGTTTCTGGGTATCATCCCCAGTCATAAAAACATTTGGATAAACATACTTGTGGTGCATCTGCGGGGTATAGATGTCTTTAATCCATTTCAAACGATAAGCCGCATCATCAGGGCAGGTAACATACGTATTATAATAATCATTTAAAACAGCCAGTGGTCCGCCAACACTCTGTGCTTCACGTACTTCCACAGGTGAGTGGCCGGCTAAATCGATGTGCTTGAGCATTGGCCCGCCAGAAGTATTTTTAGAAAGTTTAAAGATGTTAAACCGTTTGGTTTCGCCATAAGTTCCCCAGTTGTTTTGCGGAGACTGCAGCGGTGCATACATCTGGTCTAACCAGGCACACGCCAGCGGAACGTTTTTGCAAGTGGAAGTTATCACACATTTCCCGCGGGCAAACCCGCTGGTATAAGAAGCATTGCATGGTGTAATATTCGTAGTATCAGCTTTCAAAGCCGGTAAAGGCTCCCAATCTTTCAAATTATCAACATTGGCTACATCCCAGGAGAAACATACGCCATAACGTCCTGCTTTACCTTTAGAAACATAGGTGGCCCATTTCTGCGTAAAAGATTCTTTGTCCAAAAGTCCCTCGGTATAAAGTTTATGCAGCCAGTTGATTCCCTTCTTATATCCGTCCTGCGTAGCAGTGCAAAGTACTTTTCCATCATCGGACACCGCAATATGACGATCCAGGTCATTATCGCCATATCCTTTGCCAAAGCCGTTGATGATTAAAGCAGGATCCTGGTCATTAATGATGCACGACATCGGAATAATAGAACCATCAATTTTAAACTGCTTTTGTAATTCACCAGCGTGTTTCTTAAACTGAAGCAAAGTCTGTTCCAATTCATCTACAGTAGTCGGAGTTTTGAGCTTCAGATAGCTGAGCCATTTCTTATTGATAAATGCCATATTACCAACAGTTTGAATCGCTTCTTTATTGGTACCAAGCTGTTCAATCCAAGGCAGTCCCCAAATATGACCGTCTTGATCCATACACATCTTTTTGTAAACCGGATACTTTGCAAAAACCGCTTTCAAATTCGGCATATATTTATCAATATAATCCTCTAAATGAACAATAGCACCTTGATTTGCGTATTTCAGCAAATCCGAATCGCTGAAATCGGCATTAAAGACAAAGTCCTGCAGTCCAGAACCACTGGCCATGAGAAGTTTCGCTTTATCTCCCCATTGGTCTGCTTGAATTGCTGTCCAGTTAATGTGTACATTGCTGGCCTTTTCCAGTCTTTGAAAAATAGCGCGGTTATTGGGATTTGGTTCCGAGCCTACAGGATAAGTGGTTAAGCCTGTAAGTGTCTCCGTCTTTGCCAGTGGAAATTTCAGAGACGCAGCCGTAACATTTGATGTGGTCTTCTACTGATCTGCTGTCTGATTTCCACACCCTGACAGTGCCGTGACAGACAAGCACACAGCAAGTGTTGCAGCCACAAGCCTTTTGCATTTTTTGTACATAAGCCTTTACTCCTTTTCAATCAACAAATTTATCCCTTAACGGAACCAATGGTGATTCCTTTCTGGAAATACTTTTGGAAAAATGGATACATCACCAGCAACGGAATACTGGATATAATAATTGTCGCATATTTCAAGAGCTCTGCCATTTGTGAGCGTTGCGCTGTACTGGCAATGTCTGCAATCATTCCGGGCTGAGGCTGATTCTGAATTAAAATGCCGCGCAGCACAAGCTGAAGCGGCTGCTTTGCCGGATCATTAATGTATATCATTGCCGAATAATAGCTGTTCCACATTCCTACGAATTGCCATAAAGCCAAGATAAATACAATTGGTTTGCATACTGGAAGCAAAATTCGGAAAAAGTATGTCAGATCACTTGCGCCATCCATTTCAGCTGCTTCACACAGTTCATGCGGAATCGATTCATAGTATGTCCGTGCAATAATCATGTTCCACACACTAAAACACCCAGGCAAAACAATAGACCACATACTATTAATCAGCCCCAAGTTTTTAATCAGAAGATATGTTGGAATCAAGCCACCGTTGAAAAACATGGTAATTAAAAAGATAGTGTTGAAAAATTTTTTGCCGCGAAAGTCCTTCAGCGACATTGGGTAGGCCGCAAGCAGAGTGACCAGAACAGACAAAACTGTAAAGGCAACCGAATACACAATGGCGTTTTTAAAACCAATCCAGATCGAGGAATCCTCAAATACCCTTTGATATGCACTCAGCGTCAACTTGGTAGAGTCAAGAGTCAGACCATGATTTTGCAAATATGTCGGATCTGTGAAAGAGGCGAAAACGATGTAAAGAAGTGGCACCAAAATTAGCAGTGCAAAGATACCCAAGAGTACGAAGCCCACAATCAGCAGAATTTTATCCTGTAAAGAATATTTTGAAAATTTACTTACCATGATTTCCTCCTTACAGCCCTTTACCATCATTCATCTTTTTGACAATCTGATTGACAAGCACAACCAAAATAAGATTAATAATGGTATTAAACAAGCCAACAGCAGTAGAAAAGCTGTAGTCTCCATCTAACAGGCCTTTTTTGTAGACATAAGTCGCAATGATTTCTGATGCGTTCAAATTCAAGTCTGTTTGCAGCGCATAAGCCTTTTCAAATCCGATGCTCATCAAATTTCCGGCAGAAAGAATAAACTGAATAGCTGCCATATCCTTAATTGCCGGCCATTCTACATAGCGGATTTGCTGAAGCAGATTTGCACCGTCCATCAACGCCGCTTCTTTCAGCTCCGGACTAGCATTCGAAAGTGAACCAGTATAAAGAATGGATGCCCATCCTGCGCCCTGCCAAATTCCACTGGCAATATAAATGGTACGAAACGCGGATGGCATTGTCATAAAATTGATGCTGGTGCCCAATGCCTTATTTACCGGACCGTTGACCGAAAGAAAAATAAAAAGCATGCCACACAGAACAATGACTGAAATGAAATTCGGCAGATATAGGATCAACTACAATTTTTTCTGCACACCCTTTGAATTGATACGGTTAAGCAGAAGCGCTAACAAAATTGGTATGGGAAATCCCCATAATAAGCCATATACGCTTAGCTTCAAAGTGTTGAACAGGTACTGAAAAAAGTCCGGTGAGGACATAAAGCGGGAGAAGTATTTCAGTCCAACCCATTCACTTCCAAAGATTCCCTTGATCGGATTGTAGTTCTCAAATGCAATTACAACACCGCCCATCGGCAGATAGTTAAAAATAATGACAAGCAACAGAGCAGGTAATAAAAACAGTACATAAAGTTGCCAGTGTTTTTTTACATAAGTCCATGTACTCATCGTTCTGCCTTTTGGTATCACTGCGGTCTGTTCTTCTTTGCTACCCAACAGACATCCCTCCCTGAACTTTTTACTTTTACAAAATGTAAAAAAATTATTTTACATTTGCTTTGCTTTTGAGGTAATTATATCATGCCGATTCTAAAATTCCAATAGAATATTATAGAATATTTGAAAAAAGTGTGCATTAGTTACATCAATATGTGACTTATACACAATTTGATTTTACATTTGCATTTACTGGTTCATGGCTGTCAAGTGCTGTGTCACAATGATACTGTTACATTTGACACAATTCTCATTTTACAATATACTGTTATCAAAGTACTGTTATCAAAATATTAAAAAGAAACAATTTTGCTCTTAATATCTTGCTATATGATGAAAGAAGGAATTTTGTTGGTAAGCAGAGTGACAATTCAAGATATAGCCGATGCCCTTGGCGTTTCTCGCAACACTGTGTCGAAAGCTCTTAATAGCACCGGTGTTTTAGCAGAATCTACCAAGGAACGTGTCTTACAGAAAGCCAGAGAAATGGGATACCGCCAATTGCCCATCTCAGAAGGAACTTCACTATTCGGCAAAGGGCGAGAAATTGCGCTTTTTACGACTGTTGTTTTGGACACTTCTCACTTTGGCTCCGTCATGCTCGATTGTTTTCAAAATGAGATTGCCAAAATGGGGTATCGCTTTGCAATCTACCTTGTTCGTGAAAATGAGATAAAAAACAAAACGCTTCCGCCTACCTTCCACAAAGAAAATATTGACGGTATTTTGTGTGTGGAACTTTTTGACCGCGAATATAGTCAGTTGATTTGTGAAATCGGGCTTCCGACTTTATTTGTAGATGCCCCCGCAAATTTGGACTCGCTGTCTTTAAAAGCAGATGTACTGCTGATGAACAGCTCTTCTAACATTTATCACTTCATTCAGGAAATGACTCGCCGAGGGAAAACCACCTTTGGATTCATCGGGGAATATCAACACTGTCAATCGTTCTATGAACGATTCTATGCCTACAAACACGCACTGGATGCCTTGCACTTACCCGCAAAAGATGAATTTTGTATTCTCGGAAATGACGCAGAGTTTACCTACGCCGATTACTTGCATGACCAGCTAAACAAAATGCAAACGCTTCCTCAAGTTTTTCTCTGTGCAAATGACTTTGTGGCAATTGATTTTCTCCGAGTGTTAAAAGAAAAGGGAATCCGTGTACCGCAGGATGTATATTTGTGTGGATTTGATGATTCATCCGAATCAAGGATTTTGTCCCCGACACTCACGACAATCCACATATACAGTAAAATCATGGGATTTTCGGCAGTACAGCTTCTTATTTCTCGAATAAAAGATCCCTCTCTAAATTATCGCGTTCTCTATACGGAAACCACACTAAAATATCGTGGGTCAACTGGTGACACTTGATAAGGATACCGTAAAATAAAGCGCAAGCAAATCTGCAGCCGCCCCTGTTGTGCTAAAGTAAATTGTAACACCTCAGTCAATAAGGTATCATCATCTTAAAGGGAAGAAAAACAAATTTTGATTAAAACTGTCAAACTGCTGTAAGAGTGAAGTATAGTGGCAAGAAAGTTAACCCTTTATTTCAGTTATTTCCATATCTTTTTTGTCTATTCATGATTCCCCTAAAAAATATGATTGCCAGCATAGCCACAAAAATCAGGCCCGAGAGGGAAAACGCATTTGAATATCCTGTAGACTGCGCAAGAGCGCCAAAAAGCAAAGGGCCCATCCCAGAACCAATATCAAGGAAATTATAGAAGGTGGCATTTGCAGCTATCCTGCGTTCAGGGCTTACTTTTTTCATGGCGCTGGCTTCCATCACGGGAAAAATCATACCGATAGAGGCTCCATAAAGCAATGCAAATATGCAAAGCATGAATAAGTTGGTTGCATGTGCAGCAGCAATACAGCTGAGGAGACCGATGATTGTCCCCGGTATCACCAGAATATTCATGCCTTTTCTGTCATATAGCTTTCCGGAAAAAATTCTAGTGGACATTTCCGCAACTGTCGTCATGATGAAATAGAGAAAGATATTTGTAATATTCATCTGCTTGGCATATAAAACAACGTAGGTGTCACAGGCACCCATTAACAACCCAAGTAAAAGGATAAAGACAGATTCAAAAATCACTTTCGGCTCAACAACATCTGACAACCAATGGGTATCTTTTGTTGGATTCTCTGCTGACTGTTCAAAATGATCTGCTTTGATGAAACAGGTTAACAGCATCGATAATAAAACGAGCATCGCAGCCAGCAGAAATACCCATTGAAAATATGTCTGCGAAACGGCCGCCGCACCGAGACACGGCCCCAGTACGTATGCAACAGAGATGCCCAATCCAAAGAAGCCCATGCCTTCCCCCATTCTCTCATTGGATATAGTACTGGCAACCGTAGAACCGTAAAGAGTCGTTGAGGCGCCAAATCCAAGACCCTGAACCAGTCTCAAAATGAGGATCATGGCCAATCCGGCAAACAGGTAATATCCGACCATGGAACACGCAAAAACAAACATTGCAAGCAGAAGCAATACTTTTCTCCCGATTCGGGCTGATACTTTGGAGGTCAAAGTCCGCATGAACATGGAAGTTATGTAAAATACGGCTGCAACGATACCGATTTGAAAATCGCCCGCACCGTTTTGCTTTAAGTAAACCGGCAGGACAGTAAGAAGCAAACACTCAGCAAAATACAGGAGGAAATTAGCAGCCATCAAGGAGATATAGTCTTTCGACCATAATTTATCCGGCTTGCCATTTACTGCACCACTATCCGCATTTTTCATAATAGTCAAATTCCTTCTTCTATTTATTACAATTAAGTATACCAAATATATAGGATATGTCACGTAGGTATTTTCGACAAAAACACAAGATCAGAAAAATTTTATACTCTTACAATAAAAAAAAGCTGGATAAGAAGCGGGTGTACCCCACCATCTTATCCAGCATATAATCGTATATTATATACCCTCCGATGAACATACTTATATTTTATCATAAATAGTCTGTGATTTCAAGCATACGACGGGACATACCATCAGCAAAGACCTTATGCATTGGCGGCATCTGCCGATTGCGTTGACGGCCTGAGGGTTGCGGATCCGTGGCAGGCTGCAGAGGCACGAGTATTTTCAGTGCGGAGAAAGTAGAATTTCTGAATCTGATGAATTCTGTGCTTGAAAAGCTTTAGGGCACGAGCAATGAGGAATATTTCCCGCCTGACCGTTCACGGACTTTAGCGAATAAATTACTCCGTATCGGTTTTTATGATATAATCATATTGCAAAAGAGCATATAAGTGAGTTTGCTTCGCTTATATGCTCTTTTGCTATTCTATCCATAAATCATCATCCTGTTTCGCTTGTCCGATAAGCAAAACACCATCTCACACAGTCGGTTCGTTTTCTGCGTTATCCTCTTTCAGTGTTTCCAGACCACGCCGGATTAGTTCTACCGTTGCCTCAGAACGAGTTTGGAAGCGGTGTGAAAACCGGAAATTTTCAATTTTCTCAAACATATCATGATCCACAGATACTGTGTAACGTGACTTCTCAGTAGCCATATTATCACTCAGGTTGATTATACATCACTGCACCAGTGATAGGTAAGATAAAAGCTGTTGATGGTGAACCAGTGAACCACCGCAATGGTGATGTGAGGTTCTGTGAACCAGATTCCCAGAAGTCTTTCAGCCATTTGGTCAGGGCACTGTAACCCATACCGAGGTTTTCTGCACAGCCTCAGATTTCCAATACCTTGATTGTATCATGTTTTTCTGTTTGGAATTTTCTCATTTTGGCTTGCTTTATTTTATTTTAACATCAGCGTTTCATACTTTCAGTTTACATAGTCTTATCCTCTTGTTGTGCAACTTTTATTTTTCAAACAAGACTCGGTAAAATTATGCGAAAGAGATAGAAACTGAATTAATTCAGTTTTTGAATACTTTTGCGAAAAACCGGAGAGCCGGAAATCAAAACAGTTTTTGTTGAAGTTCGGCTTGTTTTGCAGCGGTCCTCCAGCAGATTAAAGGCAGTTTCACAGATTAATGGGACGTCAATATTAAATGTTGTAAGCGGTGGGGAAACATATTTTGTAACGCTTATATTATTGATACTAAACAAACTGACTCGCTGCGGAATCAGCCAACCTTTTTCATTAAAAGCTTGCAGCGCGCCAATCGCAAGTGGATCGCTCGCCACGCAAAATGCGGTCGGCAAATCATCTCCGTATTTTTCGATTGCTTGCATTGCAATCTTATATCCGTCATTGACAGAAAAGGTATCCGTAATAAAAATCCAATCTTCATTTAAGATGGAATATTCTCGGGTTATCTCCCGAAAGGCTTTCTCTCTGGCATCCATTTTTTTTATGGTACGGTCCACGTAATCCGAACCGCCAATAAATCCAATTTTTTTATGACCCTGTGCAATAAAGTAATCAACCATTTGGCGGATCATTTGCGGAAAATTAGATATAACCGAGTCAAAACGCATTTCATCTGGCGATGAGTCAACAAAAACGCCGTTCAATGTTATGGAATGGATATAGTTCAAATCTTCCTGCGTAAAGTGACCGATTGCGAAAAACGCGGAAGTTTTGGGATCAACCATTTTTACACCGTTTTCCAATTTATATTTCGTAATCGTGATATTTTTAAGTTTTGCCAGCTTTTCTATTTCGTTGCGAATTGACCGGTAATAGATATCATTCAGTTCTTCTTTGTCGGATATCCAGTAAAGAAGCGCAATTGCGCGCAGTTGAGAACCAACTGATTTTTTATGATACTTCAACTTATGGGCGCTGGAGAATATTCTCTCTCGAGTTTTATTGCTTACAGAGATTTTAGGATCGTTGTTCAGCACTCTGGAAACAGTGGTAGCGGAAACGCCGGCGTCAGCGGCAATATCTTTAATCGTTGCCAATAAAATCAACCTTTTTTATTTTTTTTATCTGTTAACAAGTAATCCCAGCAGTAATCACGCAATAGTACACTAAATTATTTACTGATATTTTCACTTGCGTATTTTTTCCATACTATATCTATATTATATTAGCTAAACTTGGCCTTGTCAATCTTAAAATCAAACGAAAAAATTTATTGATTGTCAAGCAATTCACTCTATCCAGCTCAATATTTACTGAAATTTTATATTACATTTACTACCAATATTCAGCATCCTGTAACATGGAGCTAAGTCCTAAATCTTGAATAATGGTTATAAGTGAAGGTCCGTGCCTGTATCAAACCGATACATATTCCGGAGCCGTTCATAATTCATTTGTTTGCTTTACTTTTGTTGGCTTGCAGTTGTGCAAAATCGATAAGGGTGTGCAGCTGCAATGTATGAGGCTTTTGGCAAGAAAGCTCTTTTTCAGAGACTTGTAAACTGTAATTTGTTTATATATTGGGCTTCTTGCAAGCTTCGTATATCAGGATCCGCTCAGTTTGCAGCAACACAAGTCGAAAAGATAGCAAAAAAGTCAATAAATATGTGAAAGTAAAATCTGCGGTTTGCGTGCCAAAAGTAGTCACTAACTATTTTACTAATTTTATTAACAGATCACTAAATAGCGCTATTACAACAGATAGGAAAATTGTTGGAATGAAGTGATAAGTGCAGGAATATAGTACAAAACGCTACAAAAAGATGAAACAAAGCATTCAAGTAATGACAGTATCAATTTCTGATAAACAAAATTTATACATATAAATGCATTTTTTTATTGATAATATATTGTAATACCATTAAATGGTTGCTATAATGATTAAGTAAAAGTCAGTTTGAATTCAGTAACAAATTCAGTAAATATAATACTTATTTTATTGTGTAACGGATAGGAATTAACTTGCATGACGTATTTTTCTATATGCCAATGTGGTTAATAATAAAATGTTTGAAGGAGTATGCTCTATGAAAAGGAAAAAGATCGGCAAAAGAATTTGCAGTATCTTACTTGCTGCAACAATGTTTTCTTCTACAGCTTTGCTCGCAAGCGGGTGTGCAAGTAGTGATTCCAGCAGCAAAAGTGCAAAAAGTACCAGCAGCGCTCCTGGAAAGTTATCTGGGAGCATAACTGTTTGCGGGTGGAATCAGGCAGCATCGGCTCTTAAAGCAAATGCAAAACAGTTTATGACAGAGAACCCGGGCACAACCGTAACCGTACAAACGGTTGACAGCGACTATACGAAGCTGTATTCGGAACTGGCAGCAAACAGCGGCGTGCCGGATGTTGTGACAATTCAAAACCGTGATGTTAAAAATTTCGTAAATAAATATCCGGATGCGTGGCTTGACCTTACCGACATGATGAAACCGGAAGAAAGCAACTTTAGCAATTATGTGCGCGGCCTTGCCATGGTGGATAATAAGTATTACGCGGTCCCGTGGGATTTGGGTCCCTGCGCACTTTATTACAGAAAAGATATTTTTAAAGAAGCAGGCGTTGACCCCAGCACCATTAAAACATACGATGACTATATCGCGGCCGGCAAAAAAATTGTTACCAAGACCGGCGGCAAGACAAAACTGATTGGATTTGATTACAGCGGTTCTACATCCACGGATATGCCTGCTGTATTTTTCAGCCAGTTAGGCGGACAGTATTATAACAAGAATGGCAAGGTGCAGCTCAACTCCGATGCCATGGTGAAAGCGGTTGACCTGTGCAAAAAAATGATAAATGCGGGCGTTGCTGTTAATCTGCCAAATGAATGGAATGACAGAATCTCTGCTGCGACAAACGACCAAATCGCGTCTATTCCGTATGCTGTTTGGTATGCCGGAACGCTGCAGGCGATAAGTGACCAGAAAGGCAAATGGGGAATTATGCCTCTTCCGGCTTTCACTGCTGGCGGCAATACGCAGGCGAACGAAGGCGGTTCCGCTTTGGCAATTTCGTCGCAGACAAAGAATGCAGAACTTGCGAAAGCATTTGTGAAATTTGCACTGATGAGCAGCGAAGGCAATAAGATTAATTTTGAAACTTCAAAGCTCTTTACATCTTATCAAAAGTCCTATAAAGACCCAGAGTATACTGCGACTGATGATTATTTCGGCATTTCCATCGGCAGCACATTTGCAAAGCTGTCCACAAATATCCCTACAGTTGACTTTGGACCGCATTTTACCGACGTCAACAATGCTCTTAAGACCGGAATTGGAAATGCTTTGCTGAAAAAACAGGACACAAAAGCAGTATTAAAAGAAGCAAGTGACACTGCACAGAAAGCAATTGACAATGAATAATATACTGTTTTTCAAAAAATCCAGCTAATTAATACGTGTGAAAACGAAAGGCTGTTTACCATTTTTAATGGGAAGCAGCTTTTGCTTTTAAAACCGCAAAGTGTAAGGAGATGGCAACAGTGAGTCATAAGCTTCGTAACAAATGGGCGCCGGCAATTTTTATAGGGCCTTTTCTTGTTGTGTTTTTTCTTTTCATGGTGTATCCGATTATTTATTCTGTCATTTTAAGTTTTAGTAAATACAGAGCTGGAAAAATTATTTTTAATGGTTTCAAAAACTATAGGTTCCTTCTGAGTGATCCTGTTTTCTTTCAATCCTTACTGAATGTTCTTCTGATTTTAGTCATTCAGGTACCCATTATGATAATTTTGTCGATGATAATAGGATGCTTGTTAAATTCAGCGCTTATCAAAGGCAAAGGTTTATTTCGGATGTTCACCTTTATGCCTGTTTTGATTGATGCAGTCAGTTACTCCATCATCTTTTCCTTGTTCTTTAATGAAAGAGGCGGATTAGTCAACAATATATTAAATTTGGTCGGTATCAGTTCTCAGCGCTGGTTTTCCAGCGGACCGCTTGCCATGTCGGTTATCATGATAGCACTGACCTGGAGATGGACTGGGTACAACAGCTTAATTATACTGTCAGGCCTGCAGAACATTCCGGGAGAACTCTATGAGGCAGCCTCCATTGACGGTGCGGGTGCATTTACGAAATTTACGAAAATTACAATTCCGCAGCTGAAGCCGGTTATTATATTCTCTATATTTAATTCCATTAACGGTACAATGCAGTTGTTCACAGAGCCTCAACTGTTAACACAGGGAGGCCCATCCAATTCAACAATGACGGTTGTACTTTACTTATACAATATAGGTTTCAAAAATTTTAACTTTGGGGTTGCGTCGGCTGGTTCATATATTATTACTATCATTGTCGCTATTTTAACGCTGATTCAGTTCCGTGTTACGAGGGAGGACTAATTTATGAAACAAAATGGTTCACGAATCATTATTTATATTGTTTTGACAATTATCAGCATCGTGGCTGTCTTTCCCTTCATTTGGACATTCATTGCTTCAACCCACACAAACGGACAGATTTTCAAATTAAGCTATACACTTGTTCCAACAGGCAACTTTGTAGAAAATCTCAAACAGCTCCAAAAGCTGAAGCCTATTTGGCAGAATCTATTAAACAGCATTTTTATTACGGTTACTTGTACTGTCTTTACGCTATTGCTGGATTCCATGGCAGGCTACGGATTTGCAAAATTTAAGTTTAAAGGCAAAAATGCACTGTTCTTTGGCTGCCTGATTACAATGATGATACCATCGCAGGTTACCATGGTACCGCTGTTTATTCAAATGACAAAAATGCATTGGGTAAATACGCCCGCTTCCATTATTGTACCAGCACTTGCTTCCATGTTTGGTGTCTTTCTCATGCGCCAAAGCTTTGAGCAGTTCCCCAACGACTTAATTGAATCGTCCAAAATTGACGGAGCAGGCGAACTGCGAACCTTTTTCCAAATTGTCTTTCCGAACATGAGAGCATCCATTGCATCCCTGGGTATTCTTACTTTCGTAACTCAATGGGGCAATTATATGTGGCCGCTCATTGCTCTAAATAGTGAAAAGAGCTTTACGCTGCCGCTGGCCCTTGCTATGCTGATTGCACCGGGTGAAGTAATCAATTATGGCGCGATTATGGTTGGTGCGGTGATAGCACTGCTTCCTGTACTTATTTTCTTTTTGATTTTCCAAAAGAACTTTATATCCGGTATGCTCAGCGGTGCTATAAAGGGATAATTTGCTGCCTTGGTAAAAACATTTTGAAACAGCAACCATCTGTAAATTTTAAGGTTTACAGATACAATTGTGCCTGTGAACTGCAAAGTCCCGCAAGCCGGGGAAAAAGGACAAGAACAGGCCCGACCCCGACGATTACGATTACGCCGATGACGGGGATGAGGAATCCGGGACGGATGGATGGTACAGAAACCTCAGTACAGGTGGGAGGAACGGCCTCCCGCCCACTATCTCCGTGACTGTTACCGTGACCTGATTATCACACAGAAAGCTAACAAGCCGGAGCAGTAGTATCCAGTTGCTTGTTTGCATCAGGATTGAATGGTCTAATCAAAACAGAACGGTGGGTGGTAAAATGAAGATTTGCATTGTAATGACTGGAATAGTTCAAAAAATATAAAACGCAGGAGGTTTTTATGACTATTCCAGATAAAAAAATCTATCCAAGGATGAACGACCCCCAAACAGTGTATTTAAATGCTGTTATTACAGATCCCAACATCATCGTCGGCGACTACACTATGTACAACGACTTTGTTTCCGACCCCACGTTGTTTGAAAAGAACAACGTGTTATATCACTATCCTGTTAACCGAGACAGGCTGATTATCGGTAAGTTTTGTTCCATCGCCTGCGGAGCCAAGTTTATTTTCACCAGCGCCAACCATACGCTCCGATCACTTTCGACTTATCCCTTCCCGATATTTTTCGAAGAATGGGGATTGGAAAAAAGTCAAGTTGCGGCGGCATGGGACAACAAAGGCGACACAGTTATCGGGAATGACGTTTGGATCGGTTATGAAGCAGTGATGCTGTCCGGCGTTCATATCGGCGACGGTGCGATCATAGGAACAAGGGCCGTCGTGACAAAGGATGTGCCGCCGTATACAATTGTTGGCGGCGTTCCCGCAAAAGAAATCAGAAAACGTTATGATGAAGACACGATTCGGAAATTGCTGCAAATCCAATGGTGGAACTGGCCTTTTGATAAGATACAGCAGTCCTTATCCCATATCATGAATGGAGAAGTGGATAAACTGCTATGAAATTATAGAGCAGAGTTGATAACATTAGGTTAACAAAATTACTATTGTGCAAGGGCAATCGAGAAATCGGTTGCTCTTTTTTGTGTACCAATGCAGAAAAGAAAAAAAATTGAAACTTGTAATCAGTAAAAAGCCCTCTGTTGTCCAAAGCATTGCCGCCGTGATCGGCGCAAAGCCGCGCGGCGGCGGATTTTGGAGGGCGGCTGCTTTGTTTCATGGTGTCCCGGCCATCTCGCGGAGCTGGCAAGCGCCGACGCTTATGATAAAAAATACGCCAAATGGCAGCGGGAGAATTTGCCCATTCTGCCGGAAAGCCGGCGGTTCACCGTGGAGAAAGACAAACAGAAGCAGTTCGATATTCTCCGGGCTCTGATGTGCCGAGACGATGTGGATCTTGCATTTCCGCGTGACCGTAAAGGTGAATTCAAACCACAGTTGATTCAGGAGCACCAGATCCGTATCAGCTAAGATATTGAGGAAAAGATTTCATCCATGTATGCCAAGGGCATGACGACCAGTGATATAGAAGACCATATCCGAGATATCTACGGTTTGGAGGTGTCGGACACCATTGTCAGCCGGATTACGGATAAGATTCTCCCTGTTGCAAAAGAATGGCAGCAACGGCCTTTGGAAATTGCTTATGCCGTAGTTTTCTTAGATGCCATCCACTTTTGGTGTTTACACAAAAGATGGGATACACCCCCCATGCTCTGTCATATACGTTTTCGTTACTTCCTGTAATTGCTCTCGATAAATTTGTTCGTCATCGCAAATTGCATTGTCTTTTCCATTCCAGTTATCTCATGTAAAAATTTTATCATAACATCTGATAAATGCCAATAAAAGACATCGTCGAAGAACGGGCTGTTGAGCCCGGAGAATACATTGTTGAATTTCAAGCGACCGTCCGCGCGGCGGCCAAGAAGTTTGGTGTTTCTAAAAGTACCGTACATACGGTAATAACAAAATAGAACGCTTTTGTATGGAGACCAAGTAAATCTGCGCATACAAAAAACCGTACAGAAGGTTTCCTCTCCCTGTACGGCTTTTTTGTGTTCATTGCTTCAGCATATATCTTGTGTATTGCGTTTTCATGAACTTAAAAATTTGATTAAGAAGACCTGAGTGATCTTTCTCATTTTGTTAAGCGTAAGTTAAACCTTCATTAATTCTGTTGAAGTAATGCCAATACTTTTTTAGTCTTCAGCATGAGATTATCTCCTACTCAGTTTACTTTCCGAAACATAACATGGTCAATATTGCACCAATCGTTCGCACCTGCTTCTGTGTACAAACCAATTTCACATTGTCCATTGGTAACCTTAATATTGCTGACAGTAACCTTGCTCCACCCTGTATCACTAATCGGCAAAGGCGCATTCATCTCATTACCATTGTAAGACTTTGCGTACAGCTGGCAAACTTTTTGTTTTCCCCTACGTTTCACCCATGCAGACAACGTATAAGTACCATTTTCCAACCCAGTTACTTTTTGATAAACTGATGCTTTGTATGCTTTGTTGTTCCAAAGCGACAAATTAAACTGTCCGCTGTAAGCAGCTGAAGATTCTATTTTGATTGTGCTACTGTCCACTCCGGTTTCCAACCAGACCTGCCACTGAGATGGAGAATTTGTATACCCATCTGCCTCGAAATCAGAATTTTGAATTAGATTCGGCGCTGGTTCGTTTAGACAGTTAATAGACTTCAAAGCATTCCCCTGAAAATCAAACAAAGTTAAATTATCCCACGGATTGGATAGAAAGCCATGATCATCAATATATGCTGCGCCCTCTTTAGTTCCCCAGTTTGCTCCTGCAACCGGGATCCAGTCCGGCTCCCAATAAAAAAAGCCCAATCCTCTGTCATTTGGTACATTAAGCAAAGTTGACTTTAAATCAGAAACGAACTTGGCCTGACCATCTGGAGAAGCAGGATATCCAGCCCTTTCTGCATCCTGTTCATTAAACGAACTTCCCAATCCATCCCCGTCAGCTGTAGTCCAGCCATAGGCAGTTTCTACAATCAAAACATTCTTGTTGTACTTTTTACTGACCGCATTCATGTTGTACTGCAGTTCATTGAGCGTTCCATGCCACATAGGATAATAGGTAAGCCCAATGATATTAAAATCGAGAGAAATCCCGCAATTCAGAATGCTGTCAAACCACCACTGGTACAAGGAATAGCTGCCTCCATTATCCAAGTGCAAAATGATTTTTGCACGATTGTCCGATGAATCTCTCACGCCAGAAATTGCTGACTGCAGAAGTTCTGCCAGCTTGGTGAAATCATTGTTTCCGCTGCCGACTTTTCCATCATCCCACAAAATTCCAGAGGAAATCTCATTCCCAAGCTGAACCATGTCAGGAATTACACCATAGCTGCAAAAATCATTCATTGTAGATTTGACATAGGTATACAGCGTGGACTTTAACTTGCTGTAAGATAGATTCTCCCATGCCTTCGGCTTGCTTTGCGTTCCCGGGTCAGCCCAAAAATCGCTGAAATGAAAATCAATTAGCACTCTTAATCCTATTTTTTTTGCCCGCTGTGCCAAATGCAGCGTTGTATTAAAATCATTGCCTCCGCCACCGTAACTTTTACCTTGCGCGTCATACGGATTTACCCACAATTTCAATCTCACATAATTTGCACCGTGATTTTTTAAAATCTGCATTGCATCTTTTTGTACCCCATTTTCATAATATTTTCCTCCACGTGTTTCAATCTCATTCAGCATGGAAACATCCACACCACGGATAAAATCATGATAAGGTGTAGAAGCTGCTGCAAACGCGCCTGTAGTCATAGAACAAACCACACCACAAACCAGTGCTGCGCCAACCAGTCTTTTGATGACTGAAAAACATTTCAACGAAATCATCTCATTCCATAATTTATTCTTTGACCCCACCGGCGGTCAAACCGTTTTGAATGTACTTTTGCAGCGCCATAAACAAAATCATAATCGGCAGTGAAGAAAGGACTGCAGCAGCTGCAAAAAGTGTCCAGTGTGCCGCAAATTGGTTGGAAATAAACGTTTGTAAACCAATCGCCAGCGTAAACTTGGAAGGTGACTGTAAAAACACAGAGGTAATTACAAATTCACTGTAGGTACTGATAAATGTAAACAGAAAAATGACCACAATTTCAGGCGCGGCAAGTGGCAGGATGATTTTTGTAAACGCCTGAAAATTCGTTGCGCCATCTACAAAAGCAGCTTCATCCAATTCCTTAGGAATGCCGTCTATATAAGATTTCAGCAGCCAAATGTTAAATGCACTGCCGCCGGACAGTACCAAAATAACTGCCAGCAGATTATCTACCAGTCCGAAGTGGTAAATAATAATGTAATAGCCCGCCAAAGCCATGCTGTTTGGAAACACTTGCAGAACTAACAGCGTTTTCAAACCGTTCTTTTTGCCGGGAAAACGCATACGTGAAAACGCATACGCAGCAGTCGTAGTAAGCACCAGCTGAAGTGCAGACACACAGACACACAACAGCAGAGAATTGCAGATCCACCGGACAAAGTCGGTTTTCCCGAACAGCTTTACGTAGTTATCTACACCCACCTCACTCGGCAGCAGGGAAGAGCGAAAGAAACTGTCACCCTTGGAAAAGGATGCGGCAACAATCCAGAGTACCGGGAAAATCATGAGTGCGATAAAGAACCAGATGAACACCCGGCTGCACCACAGACCCGCACGGTCTGCCTTGGACATCATTCTGTGCTTCATCTCAATTTTCCTCCTTAAATGTCCCTGACAGGTTCATGCTGAGTAATGTCAATCCGCCAACAATAATAAAGACAAAAACACTCAAAGTTGCGGAAAGGTCAAAGCGGTTTGACCACGTTGTCATTTTGTAAATCGTGCTTGCGAGAATGTCCGTACCGCCCGCAAACTGCGAACCGGGTACCGCCGGACCACCCTGCGTAATCATGTAGATATTTCCAAAGTTGTTGAAGTTTGACGCAAAAGTAGAAATTATCAGCGGGGTGGAAAGCCGGGTCAGCATGGGAAACGTGATTTTTCGGAAGCAGTCTCACCGGGAAGCCCCATCAATTTTTGCGGCTTCATAGTAAGTCGGTGATATTGCCTGCAGCCCGCCAAGACAAACGTTCATCATATACGGATAACCCAGCCATACATTAACAATAATCAGCGCAAAACGTGCCCAAAAAACATCTGTCAGCCATGGCATACCGGGAAGATGCATCATACGCAGCAGCGTATTAATGCCGCCGTATTGTTCATTCAACAAACCCTGCCACGCAAGGATGGCAATGGTAGCCGGCAGCGCCCATGGGATAATTAGAATAGAACGGTAAATTTTGGATTCCCTCATATGAGGGTTGTTCAGCAGCGTTGCCAGCAGCATTCCTACAAAATAGGAACCGGCTGTACTCAGCAGTGCAAATGCCAGCGTCCAGCCCAGCACGGAAAAGAACGCCGAACGAATTTCTCCACCCAATACGGTCTGATAGTTCTTAAGGCCGATTGTTTCAAAAACATCTACATGATACATATTGTAATTCGTAAACGAAATGAAAACAGTAAAAATGATTGGCAGTATGGTAAAGAGCAGGATGGAAATCATAGAGGGAAATATGTATCCATACGCCCGGTAATCTGTATGTTTTTTCATAGTCTTGCCTTTCTTGCGGGGGAAGCCTTTACTTCTTACTTACCGGAATTCATCAGAGAAATGCCATTTTTAACCTGCTTCTCAATGTTTTTTGCCGCGCTCTGCGCAGAAATACTTCCTTTGAGCAGCAGCTTCATATTATCGGAATATGGTGTCCAGACCTGCCCCAGTTCTGCTGCAGTCGGCATTGACTCTCCGTAGGAGATTTGTGTAATAAATGCCTTCGTGGTGTTATCCGAAGCAATCTTTTTCTGTGCAGCAAGCTGCGCCGGAATGCGGCCGCCTGCTTTGTAAAGGTCACTGACGGCATTCTTCGCCAAATACTCATAAAAATTCCAAACAGCTGCTTGCTTCTGTGATTTTGCACTGACGAAACCAACCTGCGTGCCAACCGGTGTGACAAAATTTTTGCCGTTCAGTTTCGGCATGGGTGCTACTGCGTAAGGCACATTTGCGGACTTAAATCCGTCTGTATCCCACGGCCCGCCAATGTAAAACGCAGTTTCACCGCTCTGGAAGCTGCTCTTCGAAAGGTCACTCGTCACATTTGCGGTAAGAAATTTGTCATCAGCAAGGCTCTTGATAAACTGATAGGCTTTCACTGCACCGTCATTGCCAAGCCCAATGTCCTGCGTATCATATTTGTTGTTGCTGTATTTGAAGATATAGCTGTTATATGCGCGCAAAAAACCGAGGTCATAATAAATACTGGTAGCTTCAAACTTAATGCCGCCGTTTTTCTTTGCTTGGGCAATCAGTTCGTCCCAAGTTACCGGTGCTTTCTGAATCTTCTTGGTATTGTAAAATAATGCGTTGGTTTCTACCGCGATTGGCAGAGCATATTGTTTACCGTTTGCACAACATGCCTGCACAGCCGCCGGTGAATAGTCCGATTCCTGAAAGGTGCCGTTGGGTACTTCCTGCACCAGACCTGCGGAAATGTAGCTTGCAAGCTGGTCATTCGCCATGCCGTAAACACCGTCCGGACCATCCGCACTCTTTGCCGCCTGCGTGAATTTCTGCAAGTCCGGTGTCTGATGAACTACATTGACGGTGTTGCCAGTCTCCTGTTCCCATTTTTTACCGTACTCCTGTAGGGTCTTTGTTTCGTTTTCCAGATTCGTCCAAACGGTGATGGACTGTTTTTGTGCGGACGTCTGAGAACTTTCTGCCGCTTTTGCGGAAGAGGTAGCCGGACCACCCGCGGAAAATGTACAGCCGGACAAGAGAGTCGTGACTGCCAGCAAACCCGGCAGTGCAGCAGATAGAATTTTTCTTTTCATGACAACTCACTCCTTTTTTATTTATAGATAGAGTTAAAAATCCCGAATGGTTTTTAATACAGGAAGCGCATTCCCGTTAAAATCAAATACAGCCTGATTACACCACGAATTTCCTCCGGACGAATGATCCCCAATATAAGCCCGGCCGGCAGTGGTTGCCCATGTTGTTCCGCTCAGCGGAAGCCACGCCGGCTCCCAGTAAAAAAAGCCCCTACCATGTCCTTGTGGCACGTCCTGAATCACATGCATCAAGTCCCGCAGGAAATCCGCCTGCCCCTGCGGTGTGGGCGGATAAGAAGCGGTTTCCGCCAATTCCCGACTGAAAATCCCTGCGCCGTCGCAGGTTTTTTCAGTAAAGCCATAAGCCGTTTCCATAATCATAACATCTTTTCCATACCGTACACTGATGTCATTTAGATTTTGCTGCAAGTCTGTAAGCGTACCATGCCAATAAGGATAATATGACAGCCCAATGATGTCAAAATCCAGTTCTTCTTTTGCTGCCCTATCAAACCAGCTGCGGTACAGTTCATGGTTGCCGCCATTATCAAGATGCAAAATGACAGGCATATTGGGGTCACACGCTCGGGCCGCGGAAATACCTGCTTGAAGCAAACGACTCATTCCAGCGAAGTTTTGCTTTTCTTCTCCCAGTTTACCTTCCGGCCACAAAAATCCACTGGTCAGTTCGTTACCGATTTGAATCATGTCCGGCTGCAGATTTTGATCACACAGCTTTTGCAGCACTCTCACAGTGAAATTATGTACAGCGTCTTCCAGCGCTTTCCCAGTCAGATTTGCCCATGCTTTTGGCTTCATCTGCTTCCCCGGATCTGTCCAAAAGTCACTGTAATGAATATCCAGCAAAAACTGCATGCCGGCTTTTCGGATGCGCTTTGCCATTACCACCGTTTTTGCAAAATCATTTGTTCCGCCGCCATAGGGACGCCCCACTGCGTCATAGGGATTGTTCCACAACCGCAGCCGTACCGCATTAATGCCGTAGCTTTTTAGGATACAGAGTAAGTCCTGTGCCTCACCTTTGTCACGGTACACCGCACCCGCCTGTTCAAGCTCCGGCAGCATAGAAATGTCAACGCCTTTCACAAACTTCATCAGCTCATCTTCCATCTTTAGAAAATATTTTATCAATTTATTAATAAATTCTTTACTATTAAATTATAATAATATTTTTTTAAATGTCAACCTTAAAATGTGAATATAGGCAAAAATATTTTTTAACAGTTCGGTAAATAATTTATTATTGACATAAGCATCATTTTAGTACTATGATTTAGTAAAAAGTTTTCAAGGGGAATTCACATGGCTACCATTAAAGATATTGCACAAAAAGCCGGCGTTTCCAGTTCAACCGTTTCGCGTGTGTTGAATTACGACAGCGATATTTCAGTAAATGAGGCAACAAAAGCTGCCATTTTTAGTGCAGCAGAAGAACTGCACTATAAAAAAAAGCAGTTCTTCCCGAAAATTGACCATGTAGCACTGCTCTACTGGCCGAAAACGCAGGAAGAACTGGAGGATGTTTATTATCAGACACTGCTGCATGAAATTGAAAAGCAAGCACCAAAATACAACATTCAATTGACAAAGTACACCCGAAGCGACGGAATCCAAAATGTCAGCAGAGATATGCAGGCATTCATTGTAATCGGCTGGATGAATCACAAGGAAATCAAATACTTGAAAGAAATGACGTCTAACGGTATTTTCATCGGCACTTCTCCTGATGAAAGCACCTTTGATGCGGTGCGGCCAAACCTGGATTCTATTATTACCCAAATGGTCGATTATTTTATCAGTAGAGGGCATCAGAGTATCGGGTTTATCGGTGCAACCGACTTTAATATTGATACGGAACAGCGTGCAATGGATGTGCGTGAATGGTCTTTCCGTGAAAGTGCAAAGTATTATCATCTTCTAAACGAAAACATGATTTTTATCGGTAACACGTTTTCTGTGAAGGAGGGCTACCGGCTGGCAGTTAAAGCCATTGAAGAGTTAGGTGACAAAATGCCAACCGCATTCTGCGTAGCAAGTGATGCTATGGCTGTGGGCGCCTTGCAGGCATTTAACGAAAAAGACTGGAAAATTCCAGAGCGTGTTGCGTTTTATAGCATTGATGACGTTAGTATTGCACGGTATGTTTCCCCGCCGCTCACAACCTTTCACATTGACATCCCGCTCATGTGTGAAACCGCGCTGCAGTTCTTGCAGGAGCGTGTGTTGAAAGGTCGCACCATCACCAAAACGACCTACATCAATGGCAAACCCGTTTTCCGAAAAAGCTGTTGAACGGTAAAGTAAATAGGGTACAGCAAAAGGCGGCAGGAAAAACCATTCGGGAAATAGCAGAAAGTTATGGCCTAAGCAAAAGGCAAATAAAAGACCGAGTCCCACGCCAGAATCACAAAGCTCGACAGATTGCCAACGGCTATATTCCGCATTCCAAAGGAAGGCCAAAAAAACATAGCAGACAAAGAAACACGCCATAACAACAAACTGGCCAAACTACGGATGGAAGTGGAAGTCCGTCGGATCTTCTGATGCACAGCAGGCATTCTAAAATCACACCTATGGCAAAGAGCGTGCAGGCGAAAAATTCACCTGCACGCTCTTTTAATTTTCTGCAAGGATTTCTTCATAAGAAACCTGCGAGACCAGTTTGAGCGCTTTCATTTCATCCGGATAGATGGAATGCTGCCCATCCCTCTATACGATGGTATGATCTCAAAAAGGTCTTGTCCCTTGTCCGTTTATTCTTCATTTTCCAAAACTGCAACTATATCTTGAAGCAGTTTCAAAATTGCTTTCTGTTTCTTTTCCGGCTGCTGCAAAATCATCTGATAGCAAACAGACGGTATGTCCTCCTGCTGTTCTTCCGAAGATTCCAAATGTGCAAATAGCTTTGACAACGGAAGCTGTAAAGCCGCTGTAATTTTTGCAATGCTTTCTATTGTTGCGTTTTTTTCTCCACGCTCCAGCTGCCCAATATAGGTCGGATGCACACCTGCGCGCTCAGCTAATGCTTCCTGACTTAATTGTGCCTGCACACGGTAGGAGCGTATCCTTTTCCCAATAGTCTCTCCGAGATTTTTCATTAACTTCTCCTCCAAGCAAATACTAAAAGTATTTTGTCTAGATTTGAATATACTATTGATATTTTGTCCAGCTTGCAATATACTATAAATATAATTGTAAAAGATTTTATATTTATAGAATGATATTACCGTTAAATACAATAAGCCTTTGGAGGATTTTTTCATGACACAAACACTCGGCAGTCACCTGCGCCGCCTGCGCTTAGAGCATGACCTGACACAGTAGCAGCTTGCGGATTATCTACAGCTTGACCGTTCTACCGTTGCATACATGGAAATCGGTCGAACACTGCCCAACCTGCACACATTGTCAATCATCAAGAGATTATACCATTTAACTTGGAATGAACTTTTGGATGAAACCTGCCTAAATTAATCCGTACCTCTACAAGTCCTATCCTTTCTCTCATAAACCGTATCATTTCTGCATAGTATCGAATAACGAAATGCGGGAGGGTGCGTTTATGAAAGGCATCGTCGAAGAACGGGCTGTTGAGCTCGGAGAATACATTGTTGAGTTTAAAGCGACCGTCCGCGCGGCGGCCAAAAAGTTCGGTGTTTCTAAAAGTACCGTACATAAAGATGTAACGCAGCGTTTAAAGCAGATAGACCGGCAGCTTTATCAAGAAGTAGAAAAAGTACTGCAAGTTAATAAAGCGCAGCGTCATATACGCGGCGGTCAGGCTACAAAGGAAAAATATGCTCGCCTAAATGGACACAAAAAATAAAAGCAACCTATGAAAAAGGGAATACCCTTTCCATAGGTTGCTTCCTATTTGGAAAATCTAAAATTATAATCAACTAGAACAAGCCAAACGAGGTCTGCCATCATCTTTAGGACATATATTATAAACTTTCTTATCCTTTCCTACCATTGAAATCGGTATCTTGGGAAGCAGACTGTGCAAAATATCTATAAAGCCATTGACAGGTTCCTCTGCCATACCGGTAACAATATGTACTGCGTTGACTTGGCGCGCAAACGCTGCTGCGGTGTAGGCTGCCTCATTATTAAAGTATACCGTCATTTCTGCATTTGCTTCTTTAGAAGTCTGCCGCAAATACTCTAACTCCTCACAATCCCCGTGAATTCCTTTACTGGTCGGCTGCACACACAAAACCTGCAACTGAAGATTTAACTGTGAGGCAATATATTTCCCCACATGAATCAGTCGATCACAATCATGCTGACCCGTAACACATACGAGCACTGCTTTTTTGTTGCTCACAACTCAGGACTCCTTTCTGTGTTGCGCAAAAACGCTGTCTTGCCAAATTGCTTTCTTACTATAAACCCCGAATAAGAAAGCAAATGGAACAAGGAATGTATATTTTATGAACAAGCACACGAAAAAAGCACTTCAAAATTTGTTTATTATTTTTACATCATTACTATAACACAATTTTTGACAAAACACAAACAAAAATAGGAAAAATAAGGTATGAAAGAAAAGAAGCTATTACAACAGTTGAACGTTGTAACGGCTTCTTTTACTGTTTCTAAAAAGGGAAGGTACAGCAGCTGCAATTCCCAAAAAAGCTGCTACGATCTTTCCAAATTGTTTTCTCAAATCCTTCATCCACAGATTCTGCAATCTATTGCAAATAAGACGCAGGATCAACAAATGCACCATCTTTTTGGACAGCAAAATGCAAATGGGAATCTTCAGACACTTCACTGGGAACCGTACCTACCGTCCCGATTTTTTGCCCAATGCTAACCGTTTCGCCTTTTTTGACCGAAACATTTGCAAGCCCACAGTACAATGTCGTTAAACCGCCATTGTGTGAAATTTGAACCGTAACACCCATGCTGTCACTTTTTTGAACGCCTTTGATGATTCCATCAGCCGCGGCAGTTACTTCCGCACCTTTTGCTGCATGAAGATCCATTCCCGTATGGGCTCTCCAGTCGTGCATCGTCTTCGAATAAATCGGTGTCTCACTGAAAGAGCACTGAACTGCGGCGTCTTTAACGGGTTTCTGGAGTTTCGTCACAATTGCTGCGGCCGGAACCGTTTTTTTCCGATGAACTGCAGAAGTTGCTGCGCCGGCAGCTGATTTGCTCTTTGCGGTACTTTTGGAAGGAGTCGGTACCATGCTGCTAAATACGGATGCAGACGGCGTCTCTGATGTAACCCCTGAAGTAATCGTCTGCACGGTATCGGCGGTTGTCTTTCTGTAATGATGCACACTGTCATACGTTGTCCAGCCAGCTACACCGACAGCAACAAGACATACAGCCAATGCAATGTAGAAGCCCTTTCTTCCGGAATTTGGCTTTTTCCCGGAGGGATTATTCTGGGGTGTATATTCTGTGGTAATGCCGTTTCCCAATTCCTCTTTTTCCTTATTTAGGTTATCTTCACTGCTCAATTCTTCCACCTCCAGCAGTAGTATGAGCAGCCTGCAGGAAAATATACACAGGGAAAAAAAGATCAGGGCAGAAAAAAGCCGGGCTGCGGCACCCGGTTTTTTTCAATAGCTTGAGGGGTATATTGAGGAGGGTAGAACATACATCAAGTGAACGGTGCGGCTCCGCTTAACTTGACTACGCAATAAGTATAAGGCATTATCGCTTAAAATTTGTTAATAACATATGAATTTTTTATGAAGAATAATGGTATCAAACAAATGTTTGCATTTTTTGTCCCAATATGTTATACTATTTTTATCAATTTGTCAGGAGGCACTATTATGTTAACAGCCAGTCAGCAAAAGGTCTACGATTATTTAAAAAGCCGTATGCAGACCGGCCTCCCACCGACAGTGCGTGAAATCTGTGCTGCCACAGGACTCAAATCCACTTCCAGCGTTCACGCCCATTTGAAAACATTAGAGCGAAAAGGGCTGATTACACGCGACCCCGGCCTAAATCGAGCCATTCATATTACTGGCCATGATACGGACTCTCCCCTGCAGGTTCCCATTCTTGGGCGTGTAGAAGCCGGCCAGCCGATTCTCGCCGTTGAAGAAGTGGAAGGCTATGTTTCCTATGCGCCCGCACACCACAGTCAGGATGATGTCTTCTTTGCCTTGAATGTGCATGGGGAAAGTATGCGCGATGCCGGTATTCTGGACGGAGATATTGTCATTGCCAAACAAACGCCGGATGCAGAAAACGGCGAGATTGTCATCGCTATGATTGACAGCGAAGCAACTGTTAAGCGTTTTTACAGAGAGGAAAACCGCGTCCGGCTTCAGCCGGAAAACCCGGATTTTTCTCCAATCTATTCAACAGAAGTGTCTATTTTGGGTAAAGTTGTTGCCCTCTATCGGACCTATTGAAAGAAATAGGCCGAGGCTGCACTCCCGTTTTTTACAGAGTCCGTCCTCAGTAAAAATAGCTGAAAAATTTTAAGTTTCCGCCGTTTATGAGTTGCAAGTCTGCAGTTCATCAATGGGGGAATTTTCTTATAATTTCCCCGCAAGTTTAGGAATGGCCGCCAACAAAAGTGCTGTGTTTTTGTGAGCGGACTCTGCAGCAAATGTTGGAAAATCGACCGCTGCATCCTGATCTCCGTTGTCAGAAATAGAGCGCAGAACCGCATAATTGACACCTGCCATGCAGCAAACCTGTGCAATGGAGCCACCCTCCATTTCACAGGCAACAGCACCATATTGATTTTCAAGTTGGTGCAGCTTCTTGTTATCTGCTACGAACTGGTCCCCAGTTGCAATCACGCCCGTATGTACATGGCCTTTGTAAACCCTCTGGGCACATTCTGCAAGGAAACGGACTGTCTTTTCTGGAACCGGCATCTGCACGGTTTGTAAAGCACTGATATAGCCAACTGGGTCCCCAAGGGCAGAAGTGTCCATATCATGCTGCACCAGGGCCGTTGCAATCACAAGGTCTCCAATTTGTATATCTTTCCCGATTCCGCCTGCAACTCCTTCACAGAGGATAATCTGAGGATGGTACCGCAGGATCATCGTCTGTGTGCAAACTGCGGCAGCAACTTTCCCAATCCCGCACTGCGCCACGACACAGGGTACGCCAGCCATTTTCCCTTCATGGAAACACACGCCGCTGATTGTCTGCTCTGAATTCTCATCCATATTTTTCAGAAGTTGTTCAACTTCAACTGCCATTGCCCCAATAATACCAATCATTTTCATTCTCCTAAACGATATAAATTTCTTCGTACAAAAATAGCAGAACATATTCTTTTCAGTTTTATTATATCGTTTGAACATAAGAAAAGCAATTTTGCCTTTTATGTGACAAAATCCTGTAACCTGTCTGATTTTTTCTAATGCGGGTTATAATATTCCATTTTATTTTTATAATTCATTTTTTATAAACTTTAAGTAAATGCTTCTTTCCCCTTGCAAATTCGTAACAAAATTGTTATCATAGATTTAGTTAAATATTAGGTCGAAATTTCAAATAATTTTTACATTCTAAATCATATAAATTTTAGAAAGAGAGGAGCGAACTATGACAAAAGTTTTGAAAAGGCTTGGGGTAGCTGCACTTGCCGTATGCGTGACTGCAAGTGCAGTATTACCCGCTAACGCCGCTGTATCTTTTCAATATCCCACATCCGTCACGGGCGTCACTGTTTCCGGCCACCCGCTTACAGACAGCGAGTTAAGCAAAGGTTCCTACTTAATCAATTTGGTAAAAGGACATTCCATTTTCTTTGATGTTCACAGCACACAACCCGTTAATTTTGTTTCCGGTAACGGTAAATGTGCACAAACAGGTGTCATACAATCCTATAACAGGTCTGCTGATACAACCCGATATGAAATTACCGGTACCGGAAGCACGGGACAAACCTGCGGTCTGTATTTGGACAACAACCGCATTTTTCAGGCACAAATCAAAGACATGCCGGCCAGTCAGCCCTTTATCAGCGACACAACAGAACCGCTTACCAAAAAAGTGGGACAAACTTATACATTTAAAATCACACTGAAAGATCCGCACTCCAACGCAACATTCGTTGCGGGCAACGGTTCTGTTCTCTCTACATATGCACCGCCCGGCATTACAGGACCTAACGGCAGCAAAATTTATTATTACAGTGTGACAGCACTGAAAACCGGAGGCTGCGGCATTTATGTAAGCGTCGACGGTGTCACTTACCATGTCTTTAGCGAAACGGTCGTAACAAACACAAACACCCAGCCGTCCGCACCTTCTGAGCCCTCTAAACCGTCTCAGCCAAGCAAACCTGTACCAACTACTCATTATACATTTACACCTACAGTCACTTCCTCCTGCAAAACCTATAAAAAAGGCATTGATGTTTCTGAATGGCAAGGCACAATTGATTGGGACACTGCGAAAAAGGCAGGTGTCGAATTTGCCATGATTCGCGCGGGATATGGGAATAACAACATCGATGCTTATTTCAAGCGGAATATCTCTGAATGCAATCGGTTGGGAATTCCCGTTGGTGTTTATTGGTACAGTTACGCATTAAGCGCCAGCGGCGCAGCACAGGAAGCGCAGGACTGCCTAAATGCCATTAAAAATTATAAAGTGAGTTATCCAGTCTGTTTTGACTTGGAAGGCGGAAGCGTGCGGTATGCTCAAAAGTGTGGTGTCACAATAAACAAGACACTGGCGACTCAAATGGTCTGCTCTTTCTGCAGTAAAATAGAAGGAAATGGCTATTATGCCATGAATTACGGAAATCAAAATGACCTCAGTAATTTGTTTGACAAGAGCCAATTGAGCCGGTATGATGTCTGGTTTGCACAATATCCGTACTGCAATCCGCCGGCCACCATCAGCGACACCACATGTGATGCAAAGAATCCGCATATATGGCAGTATGCAGACAATGGAACAGTAAGCGGTATTTCTTCTAACAGTGTTGACATGGATGTCAGCGCGGATGATTATGCTGCCATCATCCGTAACGCTGGCCTAAACCATTTAACAAGCAGCAGCGGGCTGCGTACCGAAAGCAGTATTCAAAATTGCCAGCCGCTCCTCCCACCGACAAAGATTCCAAGCGGCAGTGACAAGAGTACACCGAAATCCGGACAAATGGATCAGCCGGGCTTTGAAAACTGATTTGAATCAGGTACAAATAAAAGGAACGGCAGGAGAGTAAGTTCTCTTCTGCCGTTCCTTTATTCTGCAGTTGTAAACACATACAACCGTAAATTTTAAAATGCTTAAAGGATTCTATTTCCATGACTTAAGCATTCCGATACCATCATCCTTTAATTCCAGCAGACGCAATTCCCTGAACATAATACTTTTGAAGAGCGATAAACAGAATCAGCATGGGAATTGCAGAAATCGTCAGCGATGCCATAATGGGGCCAATGCATTGATAAATCCGGTGTTTGGGTCAGGATTATATAGAACTGTCCAAAGGATAGCAACAACAACCATGGACGTAACCATAGGGCTAAATATGCAGCGCGGAAAACAGAAACCCCGCATGGTCCTGCTTAATCTCCAACTCCAAAGTCAGTATTCTGATACAGGACTTCAATGGAAGGGTCATGGTCAAGGAATGCATATTCCCTTCTGAACCAATCAACCAGTTCCGGATCCTGCTTGATGGCTGTCGAATTATTGGTAAAAACATTGACCGTTCCCAACTGAAAATATTTCTGTAGAGCTTGGATGTCCCGATCGATCATCTTTCTGGTCTGTCCTTGGATACAGACCATGATGCAGGGAGAGTCAAAGTAAGCCGCCACTTCCTGCGGCGTATGGAAAAAGGCATGTTTATGCAGCACTCTTTCTCGAAAATCATTATCGAAAGTTTCCACTCCAATTTTAAAGGTAATAGGAATTCCCATAAAGTTCCGCATTTCCTGCAGCCGGCCGCGGTACATCCAATGGCTCTCCAAAAAGAGCCAATGGATTCCTTTTTGCCGAATAACCTGCCGAATCTGAAACAGCGTATCCCGCGGAAGTTCAAAACAGCTCCCTGAGTTAATGACTTCCAGCACACCCGTCCGGCCGCTGACATGGGATAGGACTTGTGCATTCAGCGCAGTCATTTCCGCTTCGTTGGTGGAATTGTCCAGCGTATAGTCACAAAATGTACACTTTCCCCATGCACAGGGAAATCCTTTCAGCAGGACGATTTCTCTGGGGTGTTTTTGAGTAATAAAATTATAGCGCTCCATTCGGTTTCTTCCCTTTCAACAAAGCTGTAAACCGGCTGCCCAAATGCGATTGAACGGTACGCGCAATCACAACAGAAACCAGCCGGTCCGCATAATCCGTCAGCATCTGAACCACAAAAACGCTCACTACCATATTAAGTCCGATATGGTGCAAAACCTGCACCAGCATAGAAGAACCCGAAGAAGTAACGCCGCCAAACAAATAAGCCGCAATGCAGGAACTGATAATTGTCCCCGGTACCGCTAAAAAGAGCACACCAAAAGGCAGTCTCCATTTTTGAAACCATTTCGTGCGGAACAGCAGGCCGGCAATCAGGCCCGTTATCATGCCGTCCGGCATAAAATAAAGCGCGTAAACATCCGAAGTAATCCCACTGAAAACACTGCTCAGGCAAGCGGTTATCATTCCATAGACCGGACCTAACACAGCGGCATTCAGAATGGTTCCGACGCTGTCCAAATAGATGGGGAGCCGTAAAATCAGAGCTAAATACGCCCCCACAATGTTGATAGCCACACAGAATGCCGTAACCGTAATTTTCACCGTTCCAGCCCGTTTCAAGATTCTCTGCCTCCCACCATAATTTGGGGCAAAACCTTTTGAATTTGGTCAGGTTCTTTCCCACATATCCGCGACAAGAACATTGTCATAAAGGCAATCGGGTCCGTCTGCGTCAGGACATGGCTGTTTGGTTTTCTGTTCCAGAAATTTTTAGCATCCACAACCGACTGTCCTTTACAAAGACCTGCTGTCTCAATCGCTGTATAGGCATCAAATCCATGGCAAAAATCAGGGTTTACCATATAAGCCACTGCCAAAGGATCATTGATAACACAGCCGATGATTCCCTCCTGTTTCCAGTGGAAGTCGAAATAGAAACGAGTGATTTTGCGGACAAATTCTGCTACCTGTGGATTTAAAATATGCATATATTCCAGTATATTCGGCGTCAGCACAATCTGCCGGGTAACGTCAAGGCCTATCATATGAATGGGGCTTCCTAAATTTTGAAATACCTCATTGGCGGCGTCGGGATCGCACCAGTAATTGTATTCTGCCACTGGGGAGCAGTTCCCATAGCTTTTGTAATTTCCACCCATGGAAACCAGCCGGTTCAAATTCTGAAATGCACTTTTGTCCTTTCGAAGCGCCCATGCAAGGTTTGTCAGCGGCCCAATCGCAACAATGGTCAGGTCCGGTGTCGTGCGCAAAGTATGCAGGATAAAATCAACAGCGCCTGTGTGCCATGCGGTCTCTTGAACCGCTGGAATCCTACTCTCACCCAATCCGTCTTCTCCATGGGTGTCCTGTGCACTGACATAGTCGCATACCAAAGGCGTTTCCGCGCCGCAATACACGGGAATATCCAGCCGACCCATAAAGCGGAGTACACGGAGGGCATTGTCTGCCCCCAAGTTGGCCGGAACATTCCCGCTGACCGTTGTAATCCCCAGTACTTCCAGTTCAGGTGATGACAGGACCAGCATCAGTGCAAGAGCATCATCAATCCCGGGGTCGCAGTCCAAAATAATTTTCTTTTTCTCCAAAGTCTGCTCTCCTTTTTGACAGGAGTCTTCCGGCTGTCCGGCCAACTCAGTATAGACTCTGGAAACGCGTGTGGCTTTTTTAATAGCGGCATTTCACAAAAAAGCCATGTTCTTAAAAAAGAACATGGCAAAGAAAGCTGCTTGCGCATATCATTCCTTAGTCTTTTTATACTGGGAGGTTCTCGAACCAGTCCAGGGAAAATCCCCTGTTTTTCTGTATCAACGGTTTTATTATACGCAGAAAAAGTCGACAATGCAAGCCGCACAATCGGTACGGCGGTGCCTAAAATAAAAGTCAGTCAAAACTTCTGAAAGATTTCTTCTTGGCATTCATCTGTTTGATTCGCAGATATGATAACCCGCAGCTGTAATCGCGGAACGGATCTGATTCACATGTTCCCAGTTGCGTGTTTCCATGCGGATACGCAAGTAGCAGCCGGATACATCCGCATCCCCATCTGCACGATCATGAAATACACTGACTACATTTCCACCAAGGTCCGCAATAATAGCGGAAATTTCCTTTAATTCACCCGGGCGGTCCATCAGACTGATCGTCAATTCTGTGTTGCGTCCGGCCTTCAGCAAACCACGGCTGATGACTTTACTGAGGATAGTCACGTCAATATTGCCGCCGGAAAGCACGCAGGCAACTTTTCTGCCTTTCAGGTCCAGTTTTCCAGACATTGCAGCGGCAACAGAGACTGCGCCGGCGCCCTCAGTAATCAGTTTATGCTGCTCAATGAGTGCCAGCACCGCCGCAGCCGTCTCATCTTCTGTAACAGTGACAACTTTATCGACATATTTTTTACAGATCCGATAGGTCAAATCACCGGGGCATTTAACGGCAATACCATCTGCAAATGTATGTACCTGTTCCAGTTCTTCCGGTTTGCCATCTTTCAAAGACTGCACCATGCTCGGCGCACCCGCCGCCTGCACACCGTAAACTTTACAGTTTGGGTTTAAAGATTTGATTGTAAATGCAATTCCGGAAAGAAGTCCGCCGCCGCCGACCGGAACAATCACTGCATCCATATCCGGCAGCTGCTCCAACAGTTCCAGCCCAATCGTTCCCTGCCCAGCAATTACGTCCGGGTCATCAAAAGGATGAATCAGGATACGGCCGCTTTCCTTCTGCAGTTCCACCGCTTTATTGTGAGCATCATCGTAAACTCCCGGGACCAAGCAGACTTTCGCACCATAACTTTTGGTTGCTTCCACTTTGCTGATGGGTGCCGTAGCCGGAATACAGATAACCGCATCAATTCCATTGCGCGCAGCCGCCAGTGCAACGCCCTGCGCATGGTTTCCGGCAGAACAGGCAACCACACCTTTTCTCTTTTCTTCATCTGTCAGCTGGCTAATCTTATAATAAGCGCCGCGCACTTTGAAGGAGCCGGTAACCTGCAGATTCTCTGTTTTGAGGTAAATCTTACAATCGTCAGAAAGTTTTGGAGCTGGGATTAAATCGGTCCTGCGTGCAACGTCTTTTAAGACAAAAGCCGCATGATAAACTTTATCAAGTGTCAGCATGGTCGTACAACCCTCTTTCAAATTTTACGGTATCAGTATAAAGACAAAATCAATTGACTATTTTTCCATTGCCATGGCGCCAGTGCGGAGAATCTGCAGCACCCCATACGGATTGGCAAGTTCAATAAAAGAGTTAATGGCTGCCGCATCACCGGTCAATTCCAAAATCATCGAGTCCGGTTCCACGTCCAAAATTTTGGCATGAAATACGTTAGCAATTTCCACCAGCTTTTCGCTGGTCTGGGGCGTGCGGCTCACTTTTAGCAGCAGATGCTCACGAATAACCGCTTTATCCGGCTGAAGGACAGTCACTTTTTCCACGTCCACCAGCTTGCTCACCTGCTTATCGACCTGCCGGATAATACGGTCATCACCGGAAACAACGATGAGAATACGGGAATAATCGGTATCTTCCGTTTGGCAGGCTACAATGGAAAGGATATTATAGCACCTGCGGCTGAACAGTCCGGAAATACGCAGCAGTACACCGGGATTGTTTCTTGCTAAAATAGACAATACATATTCTTTTTCGTTTTGTTCTTCACCCATAGCGGTTTCTCTCCTTTTCTGAAAAATCACATTTTCAGCATGGGATCTTCCACACTTGACCCAGACGGAACCATTGGCAGTACATTTACATCTTTATCCACCCAGCAGTCCACAAGCACCGGCTCCCGCAAAGCCAGTGCCTTTTGAAGCACCGGTTCTATTTCTTCCTTTGCCCGAATCCGGTAAGCCTTCACGCCAAATGCTTCTGCCAGCTTGCAGAAATCCGTGTTGGTGTCCAGCGTTGTCTGGGAAAACCGGCTCCCGTAAAAGAGCTTCTGCCACTGACGCACCATACCCAGCACAGAATTATTAAACAGCAGCTCCACCACAGGCAGATGATAATTTGCCAAAGTGGACAGCTCATTGCAGTTCATATGCAAACCGCCGTCACCGGCAACATTGATGACATACTTTTCCGGGTTCGCAGCCTGCGCACCGATTGCTGCACCAAGGCCATACCCCATTGTGCCAAGCCCGCCGGAGGTCAAGAACTGCCGCGGGCGGCGGAACTGGTAAAACTGCGCCGTCCACATTTGATGCTGCCCAACTTCCGTTGTGAGGATGGCATTGGAATCTGTCAAACGGTCCAACGTTTCCAGCAAATCCTTGGGCAGCACGCCTGCTTTTGCGGTTTGTGTCAGCGGATACTGTTTCTTCCACGAATGAATCTGCTCCATCCACTGAGGATGAGACTGCTGCGGCAGTTGAGGAAGTAAAATACTGATCACCTGACGAGCATCTCCCTCCAGCCGAAGGTCCACATCAATATTTTTGTTGAATTCAGCCGCATCAATATCAATCTGCAGGATAGGACAGTTCCGGGCAAACAGTCCGGCGTTACAAAGCACTCGGTCGGAAAAACGCGTGCCAACGGCTACAAACAAATCACAATTTTTAATCGCCTCCGCGCTGGTTTTGGTCCCATGCATGCCGAGCATTCCCATATACCGCGAATTATGCGCATCAAATGCTCCCTGTGCCATCAAGGATGCACTAACCGGTGCATCCAGCTTCTCAGCGAAAGCTGCAGCCTCCCGGGCTGCACCGGAGGCGGTAACGCCGCCTCCAAGATAAAGGAACGGCTTCCGACTGTTTTTCAGCATTTCCACGGCATGCTGCAAATCCGTTTCTGCCGGATGCGGAACCGGAAAAAACGGGAGCGGTTCCTGTTTATAATATTCATATTTTTTTGCAGTCACGTCTTTCGGAATGTCCACCAGCACCGGGCCCGGTCTTCCCGACTGTGCAATTTGAAACGCCTGCCGTAAGGTATCCGCCAGATCCTCTATATTTTTTACAAGAAAATTATGCTTTGTGATTGGCATGGTAATGCCGGTAATATCGACTTCCTGAAAAGAGTCAAGCCCAAGCAAATCGACCGTTACATTTCCGGTGATTGCTACAACCGGAACACTGTCCATATAGGCTGTGGCAATCCCGGTGACTAGGTTTGTGGCACCAGGACCAGATGTGGCAATGCACACCCCGGCCTTACCGGTTGAACGGGCATAACCGTCTGCCGCATGTGCGGCACCCTGTTCATGTGCAGTTCGAATATGATGAATACGGTTCCGGTATTCATACAGCGCATCATAAATGTTGAGCACAGCCCCGCCTGGATAACCAAATACAGTATCCACATTCTGCTCCAAAAGGCATTCCATAATGATCTGTGCACCAGTCAACAACATCTTCAGTCCTCCATTCTTACAAACAAGCATCCATACAAAGCCCAGCCAAATAAAAAAACTCCCGCCTCCAGACCAAACGTCCAGAGGCGGGAGTCTAACCTTCCGCGGTACCACTCTGTTTCACCGCAAATGCGGCCTCATGCACATCCAACAATGTGCTTTCCTATAACGGGGAAAACCGGGCGCGCTTACTTGCCTGTCTGCTTTGGGCCGCCTGCTCCAGGGGGATGGTGTGGCATCTGCCTCCATCGCCTCGCACCAACCGACGACTCTCTGAGGAGACTGCTATGCCGACTGTCCCTTTCACTGCATTTGAAGAAATCTCTCTTTTCAATCATTCTACTTGATAGAGCTGCAAATGTCAAATACTTTCTACAACTTTTTATTTTTTCTCCGTTTTAGAATTATATTAGGATGACAGCTTATAATTTTTTCCTGCCATTGGCCCTGCTATTCCCACTGCTATTCCTTCCGAAAGCTGCCTCTTTTATAAGCAGATGGTTAATCCTCCGCAGGAAATCTTGCAAAAGGCAGGTTCAGCGGATTGACAGGGTAGGAAAGAACGTGTACACTATACAAATATAGTTTCTCCATATCCGACAGTATTAAGCGTTACCATACCGGCGGAAAGTGAAAATTCTTCGGCGGCAGCAGTAGTTTTGCCAGGGGGATGTGTATACAATGAAGCAAAAGTTGTTATTATTTTCCGACAGTGAAGAGGGACAGCAGCTGGCAGTGGCGCTCTGCACCATGCCGCTGGATGTAACTGCATGTGTTGCCACCGGAAATGAGCCAGACCATTTGCCGAAAAGAGTCCATATCTGTACAGACTGCCAAAATGCATCCTCCATTACACATTATCTGCAGGAAAAACACTTTGGATGGGTCATTGACGCCACTCACCCCTGTGCAACGGCAATCACGAAAGAGATTCGCACAGCTGCCCACTGCGCCGGTGTACCTTATTTGCGCCTGCTTCGCTCAAAAAAGAGACACACCCTCCACTATGTTTCCAGCGCTGAGCAGGCCGCCAATCTTCTGGCTCCTACAAACGGAAAAATCCTGCTTTCCGTCAACTGGAAAGAAATCGACCAGTTTGCTGTCCTGCCCCGTCCACGCCTGTATGTGCATACCAAGTCGACCGTTGCGTCCCTGCAAGCTTGTGACTGTGCAGGGATTCCGCGCAGCCATATCATTGAAAAAGAGAATTCTTTTTGTCAGGGAGCATCCTTAAAACTGTTTCGGCAGCTTTCGATTCAGCATCTGGTGACCAGCAACGTCAATCATAGCAGCAGTGGATTTGAAGATAAAATGGCAATGGCGGAAGATGCCGGGGTGCATGTAACCGTGATTGGCTGTCCGGTACATGAAACGGGGTATCGTTATGGTGAAATTTTGGAACTTCTTGCCTGCGAATTGGAAGAAACACCGTGACCGCAAAATCTGTTTTTACACGATTCGGTAAAGGCAGCACTTTCTTTGTACTGGTACTTTTTAACATGGATGTAAAATAAAAAGCTTACAGGAGGGATTCATGAAACAGCCGAATCCTCCTTTTTAATTGAAATCAGAAGGATAATTTTATAAATTCGGAGGTACCAAAATGTCAGCATATCCGCGCCTAATGTTCACCGCTGCCGGAGGCGGCTGTGGAAAAACGATGGTGACCTGTGCTTTTTTGCAGGCTGCCATGGATCGCGGTCTGCTGCCAGCCGCCTTTCGGTGCGGGGCCAAATGCACTGATTCCGGTTATCATCAGAAAGTTTCCGGTGTGAAAAGCCGGCATTTAGATTTGTATCTTTCCTCGGCAGATACGGTCCGTTCCCTGCTGTATGCCGATGCGGGCAGCACAGACCTTGCTGTATTGGACGGTAATCGGGGGTTTTATGATGGAATCGGTGAAACAGACTCTGCCAGCAGCTGGGAAATCTGCTGTGTATCGAAAACACCGGCTGTCCTAATTGTGGAACCTCAGGACTCCATGCTGACACTTTCAGCTCAGGTTTTAGGGCTGCTGCATTTTCGGGCGGAAAGTCATATCCGTGCCCTGCTGCTGAACCGCTGCACTGCTGAACAATATCAGATACTGGTCCCACTTCTGGAACGGGAAACCGGACTGCCAGTTGTCGGATATTTTCCGCCATTAAAAATAAACGGTCAAAGGAAGCCAGATTGCGGTGAGCTGCCTGTTTTAACCCATTTCACCCACCAGATGGACAAAACCGTTGATTTTGATCTGCTGATGAAAATTGCATGCACTGCACCGGAGCTGCACCCGGCTCCCCTCCCTTCTCAGCCGATTACAGAAACCAAACCGCGCATTGCCGTTGCACGTGATGAGGCATTCTGTTTTTCTTACCGTGAAAATTTGGAGTTGCTGAAACATTTAGGAGCGGAACTGCTCTTTTTCAGTCCATTACAGGATGCTGTACTCCCCCGCGCCGAAGCGCTCTATCTAGGGAGCGGCCGGCCGGAACTTTTTGCAGAACAGCTTTCCCGTAATATCTCCATGCGGGAAAGCATCCGCCGCGCAGTGCTGGACGGACTGCCGACCGTGACGGAAGACGGCGGTTTTTTTTATTTGAGCCAGTCGCTTGAAAGCACAGATGGAGTTCCCCACCCCATGGCAGGTGTTTTGCCCGGGCGAAGCTTCCACGCACCGGCTGCGTACCACAGTTATGCACAGGCGGATATTTGGCAGGATAGTTTTCTGTGCAGGAAAGGTACACGGCTGCCTGTATCTATTTGTTCCGGTAACGACAGCGATGCGCGTGGCCCTGGACTCCTCATGGAAACAGCTAACGGGCAAAAATGGACGTGTGGTTTCGCAACCAACAGCCTTTTCTCCAGTATTGCCCGGCTGTATTTCTTCAGCGACCCAACACTGGCTGCCAACTTCGTCCGTGCTGCTGCAGAAAGAGTGCAGACATAAACTCTCTATCCGGTCTGCCCAACTTTCCACATAGAAGGTACATCCGTTTCGTGAATGAAGCTGGCCTGATGGATACGCTGTGCTGTCCCTCACTCCTGATCAATTCCGATAAACGGGGACAATCGGCAATCTTTCTGCATATTTTGAATCAGCAGGCGCACCTGGGCAACTGTTTGGATATTCTCGTCAAACAGTACGATACCGCCAGCTGAGATGAAAGCGGTGCAGACCCAGCAGAAGAAGCTGCTGCGTCTGCAGGAATACTGCATGCAAATTAGGAACATCCAGACAGCCAGAATGCAGCAATTTATTTTCCAAAACTAAATGTTCATTTTCTTCTCCCCGCAAATCTATTTTTTCTTTTAGTATAATCGGATTTCCGGCGAACAACAAGAAGGAGGTCTTTGATTTGAAAAAGTTAATGTACATCGTCAGAAAACTTATAAAATGGTTTCTCGTCCTTGCCGCATTTGCAGCAGGTCTATGGAAGCTCCTCATTGGGTGCAAGCATGTCCGATTTATTTCAGACCTTTCCGAATTTCCACCTAAAAGGAAACTCAAAAAAGGATAAACTGCAGCACTGCATTTATCTGCAGAAAAATGTCTAAAAAAAGAAAAAGGCAGAATATATTTGATGAAAGCCTTTAAAATACAAATTCCTACACGATCATTTAAGAAAGCAGCTGGTATTCTCTGTTTGTATTCTTCCCAAACACCTATGTTACCAATCTTCTTGCCAGATTGGCAATCATACGTTCCGTTTCTCATATTGAGAAGGAAGTGCAGTTTTCTATTTGAACCGCCATCTGCGCAAAAAGGAGCAGTTTCAGACTGCTCCTTTTTGCTGTTTCCATTTTATTTGGGGGATACATGAATGATGGACAGAATGTTAGAATGTTATTCAGAATTTATAAATTTGCCGCACGTTTCAGCAGTAATAAGTCAGCAGTATCCAACACAGGTGTGGTATTGAGAGATTCTCTCCCCACCGGCTGTGTCATGTCTGCCGCCTGCGCCTGCAGCCCTGTCAACGAATCTCCCCCTGCAACACACCTTCGCAAACGTTCATAAGACGCTTGATCAGGATGCCCGCTTCCGTACAAATCTCCTGGAATAACAATGGTGATGGTCTGCTTGCATCCATTGTGCAGAATTTGCACGGTATCTCCAGTGATCAGGGAACCTGTGCTGCGCACAACTCCGGATGCTGTTCGCACAGTCAATTCTCCCGAAAGCTGCACAAGATTTCTGTTCCGAAAATCTTGTTCCAGTTCCGCAACTGTTTCAGGCCCATTACATCGGTAAAGTGAATTTGCTCCCTGCTGCTGGCTGTTTTCGGAAGCGGATGACAGAACGTCTGATTGACTATCTTTTGAGGAAGGTTCCGGAGTGGTGCTGCTTTCCGATTCCTCCGGCTGGCTGCTCTCAGAAGATGTCGGTGTGCTGTCTTGTGTATTTGATGAACTGTTGGAATTCCCATAATCTTCTTCCGAATTCGGCATATTGCTTCCAGAATTCAGTTCGGAACTCATGGGTGGTTCTGAAAGGGAAGATGAAACATCTTGGGGAACTGCGGCATCACTGTTCCACAGCGTAATGGGATATTGGTCCAATATATTGCAGAAAAGCGTCCCGTTTTGCAAAGTTACCTGATATTGTACTGTCCCGCTGCCAGCAAGTTGGTAACGAATATACAGAGTACATCCGAATTTGCTGGTTCCACCTTCCAGCACAGCCGACTGTCCGGCCGGTTCCAAAGCTTCACTTCCGTGATAAATCTGCTGTGTTTCACACTGATAGGCATCTAGATACAGCCCCGCTCCCCGCTGCAGCAGCAGGAATACCGTATCTGTGCGCTTTTCCCGGCAGGCAGCACACAATGTCCCCTCACAAGCAGTCAGCTGCACGCCATCTGCTAAAATGGCCGTTGTTTTTTCCTGTTGGCAAAGAGAGACACTGTCCGGAATACTCCAGATTTTATAGGTACCAGAAGTCTCCGCCGCACTGGGAATGCAGGAAAACAAACATAGCAGCGCGAAAAAAAGCCCTGCAAATTTCCCCGCTTTTTGATAAACTCGCTTTCTGTTTTGCATGGATTGGCCAACCTTTCTGCCTGTAACTTAATCTGATGGACTTGAATCAATCTTTTTTAGTATAGTTCGACAGATATTTCCTATAAATGGAATGTGAATTCAATTCACTGGTTCATCGAAAAAGAGCCGATGATGCAGGAAGTCTTCTGCACCATCGGCTCTTTTTATTTTTACTGTTTTATTGCAAGAAAGAGTTCATCCCATCCAATCAAAGCAATTTATAATGCGGACGTTCTTCTCCAAACAAAAGCCACGCCAGCACATCATAAAGCAGAATGGCCAGCAGGCCAACTGCACACCAACCCAAAGAGGCAGCTAGTGAAATCTGCCCAAACAAATTATACGGTTGGTTAGAATAATCCCAAATATGCATGTGCAGCCACAAATTCACAATGCACCCCGACACAAATTCTCCGCCTGTAATCGTCAGGCTGGCCAGCAATGTCTGACTCACCAGCGACATTTTCCACTTTTGGTGTCCTCGCTCAACGCCAATCAGCAAAAACAGCGTGCCGCCTGCAAGAAACATTGTCCAGTGTGTCCAGCCACGCCATGCAGCTTCCAATAGACAGTAACCGCCGCCGCCCATCAGCCACATTCCCAGATATTCCAACGCAGTGTCGCTTTGGTTTTGCGGTACCGCCAGTGGCTGAATTGCCGCAGTTTCCATCTTCTCCATTATTGATATCCACACCCTCTTCTCCCCTGCTGCAAAAATTGATTTTTATTTTTTCCTACAGCCGTAATTTTAACTCTTGCAATAGTATGGGACAAAAAGTGTGGACTTATAACTGAAAATACGCCGGTTAAATTCGGAAAAATTTTATTGGACGGTTTGTTCGTAAATTCTAAAAAATAGACAAAATAATTCTTAGGTCACTTGAAAAATGAAACGTTTGCAGACAGGTTCACCGCTTACCTGCGTGTAAATACCGGTAGAACCCTTTCCATATCCAACCAAATTGCACAGCCAGATGTTCGTTCCACAAGGTGTAACCGGACACACGCACACGACACCTGCTGTGCCGGACGTGACCTTGGGACGTTCCGGGCAAGTCATTTTAATGGTGTAACAAACACCTGCTGTTCTGGAAAGATTCATAGTCGTATCAATCATGCATTTCGTCCAGATAATTTTTCCTGTTTCTGTTGAAAGTGCTCTCTGTATATCCGTTCTTTCCTTTTCCCAGCCATTCAGCCCCTCTCTTCGCACAATTTCCGGATAATCCACATAAGAAATATCGGTGTCACATCCAGAACCCGAAATATCCGCGCCCGGCCAATGACCACCTGTTTCCGGAAAAGAGGACTGCCAGACACCGCATCCCTTGTCTGGGCGCGAAACGCCGGGACGAGCATACCAAAAAACATAATTATCCAGTTCCTTCGGATAAATAAAATGATCATACCAATCCTTATTGACATAATACCCGGCAAGATAGCCGGCACTTTTCAGACCTCTGCAGACCGTGTGGATAATGTCAGTCAGTGTGCGTGGACTGGGCATTCCATGCGCTGCTTTATAACCATCCGCATCCTCCATGTCCAAATAAACAGGAAACTGCGGCTTATGCCCTTTTACCAGCCGCAGAATGTGCGCAAGCTCACTTTTGGCGTTTTCTGTGTTCAGCGCATAGCTGTATAAATAAATTCCATAAGGAATGGAAAGCCGCTCGCACTCCGCCACATTTCTCGTGAATGTTTTGTCATCCTGATTGAAAGTGTCACTCCCATATCCACAGCGCAGAATTGCAAACTGGAGCCCCGCATTTTTGGCCGCCTGCCAATCCACATCGCCGTTAAATTCACTCACATCAATTCCATTCATATTGTTTTCCCCCTTCCCTTTCCCTGTAACTTATGCAGTAAATTAGGCATTTGTAACTATCTTTCCGCGCAGCAGACAAAAGAAATGCAGCCCTTACAATTCAGGCTGCAAGATCGTTCTTCAAAGCTATTTTAGGTTAGGATTGAAAAGGCTCATCATCCGTTGTACACGGGTCAAATTCTTCCGTTTCGTCCTGAGAGCCATCCTCCAAAATCTTTCGGTCATATTGTTTATGCGCATGGCGGAGGAAAAGCACAACCGCTATATTCATTGCTCCATCCACAATGAGAATCGCATAAGTAAAGTGAAGCCTTACCTGATCATTGTTAAAAGGATTTGAAAGTGCAGTCATTGCCAGCACAATACTGCATACCGCGGCTAAAAGCACCAACCACCATCTTTTTTCCCGCAGGCGGAGCAAATCTGTAGAGTACTGCATTTTAATCAGGCTGTTGCACAGTACCAAAAGTGCCAGAATCTGGCTAAATGCAAAGGCGACTTCATTCGTGCGCATCAAAGAAAAAATTCCAAGCAGAACGCATGCAGCTCCTCCTGCAAACTCAAAATGGTTGGGAGAAAGGTAGCGTTTCCGCAGAAAATAGGAAAATATCAGAACGATTCCAACGATAATAAGCAAAATTCCCATTGCCTGACACAGAGCGGGCAGCGACACCTGCGGGAACATCAGCAATAAAATTCCGCCTGCTATATATGCTACAGAAATACAAATCAGCACGGTCCATGAGTTCTCAAATTTTTTTTCTTGCTGTTCCATATTGCGCTCCTTTCGGGCACAGCCCTTATAAATCCTTCTTTTCAAAAGAATAACGCATTTGATGGACAACCTAAGCTACGTTTTAAATCCTGAAAGGAAAAAGTTCCTGCAGAAAGTTCCATTCAAAACAAATTCAGAGCAGCTCTGCTTCTGAATGTATGAAAAGCTTTTATGTTCTCTAATAGGAAGGATATTCTCTCGAATTTTGGTGAATATTTGAAGATAATATTCAATTGGAACTTGAAATACGCAGTTCCATTTTTTCAATCGTCTGAACAAATTTCAATACAGAATCAGATGGATGCAGGGCATACATGAGTCCAAAAGGGATGCTGTAATCCCAATTCACAGGAAGTGTTACCAGCTCCGGATGAACATCCTTCCAACACTCCAAAGACAAAAGGACATTCTGCGTTTCGGCACACCGGTTAAAAACTGAGATATCGTAAAAATAGGAAGTATCTTCTATATGGATCTGCGGATGATTTTTTTCAATGTCATTTCGTATGAAATCATTCGTGCCGGAATCCCCTCGCCCAACCATCATCAACGTTTCCCCATATAAATCAGAGATTTCAAGCTTTTTTTTTTGCAAGCCGGTGGTTTTTTGAAACAGCACACATCTCTTGATACCGACCAAGCGGCAGCAGATTGCAGCGATTCAGCCAAAGCTGCGAGTCGCAGGCACCCATTAAAAAATCAAATTTTTTCCCCAGCTGTGCAACCTGATAAAGGATTTCTTCATGATCATCTTCAAATGGCACAAGATGCAGTTTGTAGTTGGGGAAAGCTTTGCTTGCCTTGTACCATAAATCCATAAATGGCTCGGCCGGATTCAGCAAAGAGGTACCTACATAGAAAGTAGTCTCTGAGGAACGCATCGCTTGTCTTGCCTTTGCAATTGATTTTTTAGAAAAGGCAAACAAAAATTTTGCATCTTTATAAATGGATTCACCGGCAGGAGTCAGCCGAATACCAGCATGTGTGCGCTCCATTAGTTTCAAATCCAAATGAGTTTCCAGAGCATTGACCTGCTTCATAACAGCTGTTGGCGAGATATACAGACTCTCCGAAGCTTTTGTAAAACTTCCACAATCGGCAACACAAACAAAAGTAATCAACAGGCTATTAAACATTGCAGTTCCTTCTTTTAATTTGTATAAACTATCAGTTTATGCCATGATAACGCATTGAAGATTCCCTGTCAAGGAAGTGCAGTTTATAATAGGGCTATAGATATCACAGAATGAGAAATAGTCAGATGAATCCGCCGGTCTGCCAGCTTATAGTTCTTATTTTTCTTTTCCGCGGTTTTACTCACAGAAGCGGTAAGGATGCGTAAGCTGGAACGGCTTTTTGAAAACCATTGCTAGGAGTTGGACATTCACCACAAGTTCATTCATGAGTCCATCTGTTTAAGTGTTCGGCAAACCTGTCTTGCAGAAGATACGAATATTATTATAAATTAAAGTTTAAGGCGGTAAACAAAGGTGTCAGCAATTGTTATATTTTTTTCACGCAGATATGAAAATTATGTAAATGGAGTGATCAAAAATCTATCCATTGGAAATACGGAGGTGGCAGCAAATATCATCAAAGGATTGACAGATGCCGATATTTTCCAAATCAAGCCTCTTCAGTCCTATTCAAAAAGCTACAAGATATGTATTGAACAAGCACGCGCGGATCAGAGGCGAAATGCACGTCCGGAACTCAAAAAATATCCAGACAGTCTTGACCCATACGAAACCATCTATCTGGGCTATCCCAATTATTGGGGTACCATGCCAATGGTCATGTTTACGTTCTTAGAACATTTCAATTTCACCGGAAAAATAATTAAGCCGTTTTGTACAAATGAAGGGAGCGGAATCGGCAGCAGTGTAGAGGACATAAAAAGGCTCTGCCCCGGGGCAAAGGTTGAAAAGCCACTGGTTATTCTCGGTGGAAATGTTGCAAGGTCAAGAACGGCAATTGAAAACTGGATATAGGAAAAATTTCAAAATGGATTTTGTCTCATTATGATCCCAAAACCGTAGAGTGGTTTATGCGTATCACAAAATAACTTTCTATTTTTGATCGACATCTTTGCCGTGATGAATATGCCAAAAGTTGGTTTTTCAAATTTATTGAAAAAACTTTTTACGCCGTAAAATTCATCCTATGGACTAGGCGTTAAAGTTTTGAATACACAATTGACGAATGTCACATTTGGGTTGGCAGAATTAAATATTAGGAGGTTCAACAATGAATATTTTAGTATTAAATGGCAGTCCAAGAGTCAACGGCAACACAGCCGCTATGGTTGCCGCATTTGCGGAAGGAGCAGAAAAGAAACACAAGGTGAAAGTTCTGGAAGTCTGCAAAATGGACATTGCAGATTGTAAAGGATGTGAATATTGCCATACCAAAGGTAACGGAGAATGCATACAAAAGGATGATATGCAGAAAGTACGCGCCGCTTTGCAGGAAGCGGACATGCTGGTTTTAGCTTCTCCTATTTATTACTTTGGTCTCAACGGACAGTTACAGTGTGTAATTCATCGTTTTTATGCTTCGGGAGCGCCCAAAAATCTGAAAAAAGTCATGCTGATTTTAAGCTCCGGCAGCGATAATGTTTATGATGGTGCCATTTATGAATACAAAAAGGCATTTGTAGAGTTTATGGGACTTGAGAATATGGGCATTTTCAAAGCTCATGGAGAACAAAACAAATCAGAAGCAATTCTGTCACAGCTAAAAGACTTTGGACAAAGCTTATAGGAAACTATCGCCATGAAAATAATGAATGACGCGGTACTGAGGATGCCGGAGAAGCAAGTCAACATACTTCATTGCTGAAAAAAACCTGTGCAATGAAAAAAATGTTTAATTGAACTAAGTGGATTTTCAGCAAATCAGATAATGGATTCGTAAAAGGGTCACTACACTTTCTCATTCGTGTAGTGACCCTTTTTACGGCTGCATCATACATTTTGTGTTCATCACAGAGTATAAGGACAGGCAGAATCCATGGTTAAACAAACAACTTGCCGCACAATTGTGATTTTTGCAGCTTTGCCAAAGTGAACTTAATCTTCCTTTTTCATGCTTGATGCAGCTTCGTTTTACAGCTAACGATTCGCCTTTTTATATTCCAACGGTGTCATACCAAAATGTTTCTTGAAAAGCCTAAAAAAGTGGGAACTATATTCAAACCCAACACAACTTGCTACTTCATTAAAAGACATATCGGTAGTATGAATCAAAATTCCCGCATAATCCAGCCTGTAATGATTCAAATACTCTTTTGGTGACAAATGCACCGCAGTTTCAAAAATTCGATAAAGCTGTGAACGGTCTACATGAACAAAATTGGCAATATCCGTGATTTTTATATTGCGCATATAGTTTGTCTGGATATATTGCGCTGCTCTGGCAAAACGGCTGTTCTTTCTTGTTTGAATCTTCGTTTGTGAAAGTATATGATTGCCCTGCAATTTTCCTAAAATCAGCAGCAGGTATCCATCCCGCACGAAATCACTTCCGGAAGGATTTCGGCAGGATTCCTGCAGATGGATAAAGTAACTATCCATTTCATCATCCATCTCATAATGATAAAGCAAGCAATTTTCGTTGAGTCCCACGTCATTTAAAATTTTTTTGGCCGCTTGTCCGTTAAAGCCCACCCAGCGATATGTCCATGGATCTCTGTCAGAGGCTTTGTAAAATGTGCTTGCACCGGGTAAAATCAGAAATCCGTCTCCTTTTTTCAGGTAATACGTTTTGTGGTTAACATGGTATTCCCCACACCCACTTACCACATAGTGAATTAGATAATGTGTTCTGGTGGTATATCCAAAATAATGTCCGGGGGGGCAGTTCTGTTCCCCCGCGTGCAGGACTTGTATGCCCAATGGTGAGGGTTCGCTGGGTGTCAAATAGTAATCTTTAATCGAATTGTCCAAATGTATCTCTCCATCTCAAAGGGGTTTATCTTATTGTATCAAAAATTTTAAGATTATACAACAAATATATAAGATTTTCATCATTTAGTCATTTCTCTTTTGTTTGTCAAGTAGTATAATTTATCTGTAAATCATGTGGGAAAATTCATCAATAATTACAATTCAGGAAGAAGGAATGAGGATGATTGTTCATAATGAGCAAATAAAGAATTGATATTTATCCTATTTCAAACTTTTTGCATATACATCAAATATATAAATTTGTATTTTCCCTTTTAAACCATATTTGTCCAAATCAAAGCTTATATTCTAGTACATAAACCTGAATAAAGGAGCAAAGTATGCCAATCACATTTGATCAAGAAGAGAGAACTTTCCATTTACAAAACGACAAGATCAGCTATGTGCTGCAAGTAACAAAAGAAGGATATCTATTGCACCGCTATTGGGGGAAAGCTATCCGCAGGTACCATGAGAGTGCACCTCTTGTATTTCTGGACAGGGGATTTTCTCCAAGTCCTACACCAGATGACCGCACATTTTCACTGGACACTCTGCCGATGGAGTATCCGGCGTATGGTAACGGTGACTTTCGGGCACCGGCCTTTGAAGTCGCCTTCCCAGACGGGTCCCGAGTAACAAATCTGCAGTATGTGTCACACTGTATCACAGGAGGAAAGCCAAAACTGGCCGGACTGCCCGCCACCTATGTAGAAAATGATGCGGAAGCCCAAACACTTGATATTACAATGAAAGATGCGCTTTCCGGCTTAGAAGCAGTCCTGTCCTACACAATCTTTGAACAGACCGGCGCAATTACGCGCAGCGTGCGATTTCAAAATAAAGGTAAGGAACCGATAAGGCTTCTCCGTGTGCTAAGCGCTAATGTTGATTTTCGGGATGATAGGTTCGACTTGCTTACACTGGACGGTGCCCATGCCAATGAGCGCAATATGACGCGGCAGCGACTGACATACGGCACGCAGCTCGTCGATAGCTGCCGTGGAGCCAGCAGTCATCAGCACAACCCTTTTATCGCTTTAATGCGCCCAAATACCGATGAAGAACACGGTGAGGTATATGGTTTCAATCTGGTGTACAGCGGCAATTTTTTGGCACAGGTTCAGGTAGATCAATTCCAAACCGCACGCGTCTCGATTGGTATAAATCCGTTTGATTTTGAGTGGTTACTCAAGCCGGGAGAATCGTTTCAGGCTCCGGAAGTCGTGCTGGTCTATTCAGATGCAGGGTTAGATGGACTGTCTCAGATTTATCACAAATTGTACCGTAAACGGTTATGCAGAGGAAAATTCCGAGATGCCCTTCGCCCCATTTTAGTAAACAGCTGGGAAGCCGCCTATTTTGATTTTAATGAAGACAGCATTTTAAAACTGGCGCAGGAAGCCAAAGATGTCGGCATTGAACTGGTAGTACTGGATGATGGTTGGTTTGGCAAACGCGATGACGATAATTCTTCCTTAGGGGACTGGGTAACCAACCGCAAAAAGCTGCCAGAAGGACTTGAAGGCTTAGGAAAACGCATCCATAAGATGGGGTTGCAGTTTGGTTTGTGGTTTGAACCGGAAATGGTAAACAAAGACAGTGACCTTTACCGCGCCCATCCGGATTGGTGTCTTCATGTAAAAGATCGTCCGTACACTTTGGGACGAAATCAGCTTGTGCTTGACCTTTCCCGTGAAGATGTCTGTGCCTACATTATTCATGCAGTGAGCAACGTCCTTTCAAACGCTCCCATTGACTACGTGAAGTGGGACATGAATCGCCATATGACAGAAATTGGTTCAGCCAAACTGCCACCTCAACGTCAATGCGAAACAGCACACCGTTATATGCTGGGACTTTACCACGTAATGGATGCCATTACATCGCGTTTTCCCAATGTATTGTTTGAAAGCTGCTCGGGTGGCGGCGGTCGGTTTGACCCCGCTATCCTGTATTACATGCCGCAGACTTGGACAAGTGACAACACGGATGCCGTTTGCCGCTTAAAGATTCAGTACGGCACCAGCATTGTCTATCCGCCAAGTACCATTTGCTCGCATGTGTCGGTTTCTCCCAATGAACAGATTGGCCGCATCACACCGCTCCAAACACGTGGATACGTTGCCATGTCTGGGAATTTCGGGTACGAGCTGGATTTGAGTAAGCTTTCCAAAGCCGAAAAAGAAGAAGTCCGCCGTCAAGTAGCACTTTATAAAGAAATTCGTCCATTAATTCAGTTTGGCGTACAGCATCGTCTGCTGAGTCCATTTAACAACAATGAAGCTTCTTGGCTCTATGTTTCGCAAGATGGCAGTGAAGTGGTCGTATTTTACTTTATAGTGCTCGCCCAACCGGCTGTTCCAATTCGCATTCTGCGTCTTAGGGGTTTGGATCCGACAGCTCAATATCGGGATTTGGAGAGCGGAAAAATTTTTGGCGGAGACGAGCTGCTTTCTGTTGGGCTGACTGTCCCGGTAGAGAATGGGGATTTCACGAGTCAATTTTGGCATTTTAAACGCATATAACCATAGGTATGATTCGAACCGAATAAAGAACATATGGAAAAGGAGGCTGCAAAGCAATGAAGCATCAATTGAAACGTATGTTATCCATGGTTTTGTGTGCTAGTTTAATTCTTGGCGTTGCTGTTTTTTCTACCGGTTGTCAAAATGCAACGGGCAAAGTGACCGTTGAACTGTTTCAATATAAACCGGAAGCAGTCAAGACATTCGAAAACATTGCACAGAAGTTCAATGCAGAACATTCAGACATTCATTTGGTCGTTTCCTCTCCAAATGATGCCGACACGGTTTTAAAGACCAGACTAATCAAGGATAACCCGCCAGACATTATCGGCATTGGCGGTGATATCAACTATTCTAACTTTCTAGATGCCGGCATGCTCCTCAATATCAGTGATTATAAAGGACTGGATTCTATTAAGGATGCCTATAAAAAAATGGATAAGCAGCTCGAATTAGTACCCCAGAAAGGGGTCTATGCGATGCCATATGCTGCTAACGCCGCTGGCATTCTGTACAACAAGAAAATCTTTCAACAGCACGGGTGGACAATTCCCCAAACTTGGGATGAATTGATTGCCCTCTGCAAAAAGATAAAGGCTGCAGGAATCACTCCATTTTATTACGGAATGAAAGATACATGGACAACATTGGCTCCATGGAACGCCATTGCAGTAGACTTGGTAAATCCAAATATATGTCAGCAAGTCAATTTAGGAAAAGCGACTTTCAAGCAGGCATACAGTGAAGTCGCTGATAAGGAAAAAGAACTTTTGCAATATGGTCAGAAAGACCCATTTGCTTACAGTTACAACGATGCCTGCACGGCATTTGCTAAAGGGCAAGCTGCCATGTTCGCGATTGGAAATTATGCTGTACCACAAATTACCTCCGTAAATCCAGACATTCAATTGGATTCGTTTGTGATGCCCGCAAGCAATGATGCATCGAAAAATCAGCTCAATTCCGGAAATGATTTGCAATTCAGCGTAATGAAGAGCACTCGCCATAAGGAAGCCTGCTACGAGGTACTGGATTTCCTGCTAAAAGATGAAACCGTACAAAGCTATGTCAACGAGCAAAATGCAGTTCCGTGCAAAAAGGGAAACTTTAAGATGTCTTCAGTACTGGATAGTATGCAGCCTTATATCCAACAGGGCAAGATGGTCGATTATCAGGACCACCATTATCCTTCAGAGATGAGTGTGGACGCTTTGATTCAGACATTTCTGCTTGGTCAAAGTAAAGAAGTATTTTTAACGAAGTTTGATCGGAACTGGAAACGTTACAACGAGGATACAATCGCAAAGCTGCAGGCATATGAAGCTGAACATAAAGCCGCAGCATCCAGTTCAGTGTCCTAACCAGAGAGGAGTTGAAAGAATTGAAGCGTCAAATGCAATCCAGGAGTATTGGTCGTAAAGATAAAACATTTCTAGCGATGCTACTTCCTATCATGATTTTATTTTTCCTATTCAACACACTGCCGCTTCTGCAAGGGTTCGCTTATAGCTTTACCAATTTCAGAGGATTTGGTTCCTATAACTTTGTGGGATTACGCAATTATGTAAACCTATTTCAAGATGACCGTATTGGTCATTCGTATCAGTTTACCTTTCTGGTTGCAATTGTAACTACTATCATTGTCAATGTAATCAGTTTAGTTTTGGCCATAGGACTCAATTCTAAAATCCGTTTTAAATCTACTCTCAGAGGTATTTATTTCATACCAGCTGTGCTTGGCGGTTTAGTAATCGGTTATATTTTCAATTTCTTCTTTACTTACATTCTACCAGCATTCGGTCAAGCAGTGGGCAGCGCAACGCTGAGTTCCAGTTTCTTATCCAATCCACAATTAGCTTGGATTGCCGTGGTAATTGTAGTGGCGTGGCAGTCTATTGCTATGAATACCATCATTTATATTTCCGGTTTACAAACGGTTCCTCAGGATGTATATGAGGCAGGTGCACTGGATGGTGCCACTGGCTGGAAAAAGTTTAAAAATCTTACGCTTCCTTTGATTATGCCATTTGTTACCATCAATATGGTTTTGTGCATGAAAAATTTTCTGATGGTATTTGACCAGATCATGTCTCTGACAAAAGGCGGACCAGCGCAGAGCACAGAGTCAATCTCCTACCTGATTTACAATAACGGTTTAGGCGGCGGACAGTTTGGTTACCAAAGTGCCAACGCTGTAATATTCTTTGTGATAATTGTCATCATTTCGTTGCTTCAACTTAAATTCCTAGGAAGCAAGGAGGAACAGCTATGAATACAGATCGCTCTGTAAATCGTGTACGTCGTCGTACCAATTGGCCGATTACAATTTTGATGATCATTGGCTGTGTCACGATCTTTTTCCCACTGTATATGACAGTGATTATCGCATTTAAAAAGCCTTCTGAAATGACAAATGATATTCTTGGTGCCTTGCAGCCCCCTGCGCATTGGAGTTTGTCAAACTTTTCAGAGGCAATGAAAGTGACAAACTTTGGGCAGACCCTTGGTTACAGCATCTTGATTACCTTGTGTACAGTCGTTTTGTCTGTTATCATTCATTCTCTTGCAGGTTACGCAGTTGGACGAAATATGGCACGCAAAAAGTTTTATAAATTTGCTTACTTTTACATGCTAAGCGGGATGTTCGTACCATTTGCCATTTTAATGATGCCTGAAGTCAAGCAGGCTGCTCTCCTGCATTTAGCAAACTGGGGCGGCGTCATCATCCTGTATGTTGTGTTCTTCATGCCTATGAACATGCTGCTGTATGTTGGGTATTTAAAAAACATTCCAATGGCATTGGAAGAAGCCGCTTATGTAGATGGTGCAGGTGTTTGGTCGACTTTCTGGCATGTTATTTTTCCTAACATGATGCCGATGCATGCGACTGTGGCGGTTTTGACCGCGCTTAGTGCATGGAACGATGTCATGACACCATTGGTTATGATGGGCGGAAGTGGTGCCAATACGCTGCCTTTGGCACAGCTCAACTTCCAAAGTCAGTTTAGCACCAATTATAACTTAGCATTTGCTTCCTATTTACTGGCTTTGATTCCTATCCTGATATTCTATCTTATCTGCCAGAAACAAATTATCAATGGTGTTGTTAATGGTGCAATTAAATAATCCTTTTATTTCAGTATCGTCAACCTCAAAAGAACAGAAAAGCAGATTGATAGATACTCGAGCGTCCATACGTTGGTATTTCCAGCGTGTGGGCGTTTTTTTATACGATAGATTGTCAAGACAAGTGCGCCAGTTCGTGTAGAAAAACTTGAATAGGGGATTTCCAGCCAAGACATTTACGAGGTCTGGAATTGATGAGAAACAGATTGTGAGTCAATTCCGCAATCGTCTCAAGAGTGCAGCTTTCGGAAAGAAGTCCAGATTTCCATCGTCTCAACGCTATAATTGCTTCTCAAGAATAATCATATCTACCAGTTGCTTTCCACATTCGATGATTGGATGGTTGTAATTTTCCGTAAAAATTTCTGATTTTTGAAATTTCTGCGAATCTACATTTTTGATAGAACGGTATGGTCAGTGAACTACCACCAATTCCGACACGGAGAATACGATAATGCTCACAATAGGTATCCTCGATGAATTCAATTAGGTCTCTGCCGTATCCTTTCCTCTGAAATTTCTCAACAACCGCAATGCTCTTAATTTCAAGCACACTGCTGCCCTCGTCTGTAACAACGCATTCAGCATCTACTTCGTTATCATCCAAAACACACATGACATTCTTATTGAGATACCGGTCAACCATGCCCTTCTGCTCATCAGCAAGAAGCGACAAATTAAGACATTCCTTTTTATCTCCTGTAACTTTCCTGATCATATTCATATTGATGCTGCCGCTACCTGCAAACGTGGTCTATTATCTTCATTAAAATGATACGAGGATTTTACCCTGCACACCTTGGGGTGCAAGCACCGTTTAATGAGTGCAGAGGAGTGCGTATCATCAAATGGATATTTTTCATACCCGCTTAAACTTTCGATGTATTACCTCCAGGAATATTCAAATTTTACAGTTGGTCAAATTCCAGGTTACAACAAAATGTGCTTTAACTCTTTACTCATAAGCTCCTGACGTTTTTCCATAAATTCATCAAAATTATTCAGCTTATATGATATTCCAGTTGGAAGATATTTCGTGTTTTCAGCGTTAGTCTTAACCTTCAGCCAATTTGAAAGTGGTGTTTTATTCTTAGATTCGTTTTCTCTGCCCTCCAACAGTTGCAAATTTGCAAGTGTATTTCTCTTATGCCTCCAGTCATTCTTTTTTAAATCATCCAATTGTTGTCCGCTTGGTAAAATAAGGCAGTCAAGTTTTTTCCCTTCAAAAGAAGTATAAGGATGCATGTGATCTTGATGAAACCCTTTCTGACTGTATTTTAGATTAGGGTATAAAAGTGAAAGAAGCATAAATGTATAGGCCCCAATCTCATACGTGTCAAACCACTCATCAATTTCGTCTGATGTACATTTCATACTACGGTCACCAGTAAACCTAATGCCAGTCAGATTGCTGAGCAAGAATTTATTTGCTGGAACGACCTTCATTTTTTCACGAATCAATCTCAATGCAGAGTTCGATGCCGCTCCGAAAATTTGTTTTATCTGTGCAACAACAATATACTTTTTAAGCTCGCTCTTGCTGTCTGGATCTGTATTTCCTCCTTTGAAGAGATAATAAACAACCGGGGTAATCGCAACATAGGAAATAATGTTCTCCGCATTAAATCCGAATTCGTCAAGGAGCTTAACACATCTGCGTATAGCTTCCTTAATTTTTCCCCAGTTGTTCTTAATCTTCAGAACGCTGTCTTTTTTAAAGGTCTCAACTTTAAGTGTAACAGGCATGTCCAAAAGATACAGGCAGGTCCTCATAATAAAGTCATTATTAAATTTATATCCTTCACCCGTCCTGTTTATTTCAGAGAGCAACTGATCAATTTCATCCCTCGCTTTATCCCAATGAGATACGATAGTTGAGAACAGCAAGTCTGTCTTCGATAAAATCGTGCCACCGGAATTAATGCGAACAAAAATATCAAGGACGCTGTCAATGGAATCTGCTTCTACTTCAAAATAATTGATAATTTCATCGTGTGTAAGTCTCGTATGCAGTAATGACAAATTTTCTATTGCCGTCTTATCTGAAATCCAGTTATTTTTTATAATAACTTCTGATAACAGTTCATTTGGTTTATACATTAGAATGTTCTTTACAAGATACCAAAGTTTCCCGTCTTTCGGCTTTTTCACTTCCTGATCAGTCATAAATCTGAACTCATATGAAATATCATCATCATCACCAGATTTTTCACTGTGAAGATTAAAGTACAATTCTTTTGCTGGAAATGCATCATCGTTTTTCCATCGTTTATTCGGAAGCTTTCTGCTCACGCTGCCTTGTAAAGCTATATACATAGATGTCAGTCTTTGCTGGCCGTCCAGAACTGCCCATATTGTTTCGTCATCGCTACCCATAGGAAAAGGCTGTGGTGCAGGCGGATTCTTATAGTTGTCCCTCTGATGAAAATTCTTGATAAATTCGTACATAGAATATTCTTTAGAATTTACTACTGCCTTTCTGACTTTCCAGAACAGAAACGTACCTATAGGATACCCGAGCATAATGGAATCAAATAATCTTGTTATCTGTTTGTTTTCCCAGACATATTTTCTCTGAATCGCAGGTAAATATATCTTTCTGGAATTTATGTAATCTATGATTGTTTTGATTGTTTTTTTCTCGTAAGCCATATTAATTTCCTCGTTTCACATATGTCAGTTGAATGTCGTAGCCGGGATTTTCCATCATGGAAACTTGCTCAGAAAGCTTCACCTGGCTCATATTATTCTCTATGCACTTCACTTTCACGTTGTCAAGGGTGTGCGGACAAAGACCTGGACCAAGAGGTTGGAGAGTAGTCTGTGTATTCCCTTAAAGACAGAATGACAGTGAGCCATACCCGATTTGATGGAGAGTCCGGAGTAGTGTAAAATAGAATCACTACGAAGGGGTGACCAGCATGGGAAAACGTACAGGGTTTACCCCATGCCATAGGTGTTACGACTGCCAACATTACCGACCGCAACGATGCAATTGAGCGAATCTCCACAAATTCAGTGAATTCATCCCGCGTTCTGAAATTTATCGTGGACGGTAGCTATTCGGGCAAAAAATTTGCGAAGACAGTAAAGAATTTATGTGGGGCGGATGTCGAAGTCGTTAAGCGCAATGAACTGCATAAGTTTGCGGTTTTGCCCAGATGTTAGGTCGTGGAGCGAGCGTTCGGCTGGCTTGATAAAGCTCGCCGCCTTTGGAAAAACTGCGAAAGAAAGATACATACTTCCGCTCAAATGACCGTCTTGGCGTTTATCGCTGTGCTTATAAGAAGATTTTAAACAGGCTTTTAGAAATGAGCTAAGTGTTATCAGATCAGTCTGTGAATTTATTGGACCCACCGGCTCCAAAATATTTTTCGAAGAAGGATTTCAGCTTGTCGATGACACCTTGTTTCTTTTGGGGGCGGTTTCCACCACCGAAACGGCTGATCGGCGGCATCAGTCTGTCAATATCAGTACCGACAGTCTTTATCTCGCCTTCTCGGAATGAGTTCTCTAAGAAAATGCGAGTTTCTTCTGGCTTCAATTTTTCATCCTTAATGATTTCCGTAAGATCTCTTTCGCGCTGAACTCCCACATATTTGTACCACTCGCCCATAACATCATCAACTTCGTTGACAGTGGCGATAAAGTTTTCAATGAGCTGCTTTTTGCTGCGGAGCTCCGTACTGGCATCGATTGCTTTGTTGATGGTGACAAGGACTTCCTTATCTTCGCAGTTATTATCATGATATTTTTTTACAAGCATTAAAATGTAGTCGATGTTGATTTCAACCTGCTTTATCAGTTCCACTTCAAACACGATATCATCTGTTATATCAGTGCTTTTCCCGGTTTCACGCTTGTGTTTCCATTCATCCCGCAAATCCTGGTATTTGCCTAGGTAGTCCTGCAGGTCACGCTCGGTGATTTTTTCGTTGCCCTTGAATTCATCAAAAGAACTGAGAAGGTTTCGCATGCGCAGAATTGCGCCAAACAGGGAAATGAAGTCCTTCTGGTTCTGCTCCCCGATAATCTGTGGCTCGCTGATTGGAAACTTGGTCGACAAGTTCTCCATCAAATCCACATATCCGGGCATTGCCTTTCCATCTGCAGATTTATAGCCGTAGTAGTAATCCTTGAAACTTTTTAGCAGAACAATACCGCCGGCGTTTTTGTCCCCGAACAGAGAGATAGCGGCATCGACACGTTTTTGTAGATTCCGGAAGCACACGATATTGCCGAATGTCTTGATGGAATTGAGGATGCGGTTGGTGCGGCTGAATGCCTGTATCAGGCCGTGCATTTTGAGATTCTTGTCCACCCACAGGGTGTTGAGCGTGGTTGCGTCAAAGCCGGTTAGGAACATATTAACCACAATCAGGAGGTCAAGTTCCTTATTCTTCATGCGGAGAGATACATCCTTATAATAGTTCTGAAACTTGTCAGATGACGTATCATAGCTAGTGTTGAACATCCTGTTGTAATCATCAATTGCGCCTTCCAAAAAATCGCGGGAACTCTTATCAAGGGCAGAAGTGTCTTCCGGATTTTCCTCGTTAAGAATACCATCAGTTTCTTCCTCGTTGGGAGCATAGCTAAAAATCACAGCAATTTTCAGCTGCTTGGTGGGGTCTGCACTCATCTGCCGGCGGAATTCGTCATAGTATAGCTTTGCCATGGGAACAGAGGCAACGGCAAAAATGGAATTAAACCCGCTGACACGCTGCTTCGCCTTGATTTCTTCCACAGCACCGCGCTCCGCCGAAGCCACATCTGCAATATTTGTCAGCTGATTAAAGATATACGACTTGTCTCCACGGTAGGTCTTTTGGTCGAAATGCTCCAAAATGTATTTTGTCACAAGTTCGATACGCTTGGGTGCCATCATTGCCTTTTCACGGTTAATGTTCCAAACCATCTCGTCTGTGATATCTTCTTCCTCATCCATGGTCTTTATGTAATCCACGCGGAACGGTAAAACATTTTTATCGTTGATGGCATCCACAATGGTATATGCGTGGAGCTGGTCACCAAAGGTCTGCTCGGTGGTGAAAAGCTGGGACTTTTTTGTCGGGCCGGCATTGACCGAAAAAATTGGTGTGCCAGTGAAGCCGAACATGTAATACTTTTTGAAGTTTTGCACGATTGCGGTATGCATATCCCCAAACTGGCTGCGATGGCACTCATCAAAGATGATAACTACTTGCTTGTTATAAACGGGGTGCGTCTTATTTTTTTTGATAAAGGTAGACAGCTTTTGGATGGTAGTGATGATGATGTGTGACTTGCTATCACCTAGTTGCTTTGTCAGAACCGCCGTGGAGGTATTGCTGTTGGCAGCACCTTTTTCAAAGCGGTCATATTCCTTCATGGTTTGGTAATCAAGGTCTTTGCGGTCGACCACAAACAGCACCTTGTCAATATAAGGCAGTTGGGAAGCGAGCCGTGCTGTTTTAAAGGAAGTCAGTGTTTTGCCGGAACCGGTGGTGTGCCAGATATAACCGCCAGCAGCAATATCACCATATTTCTTGTAGTTGTGGGCAATCTCAATTCTGTTTAGGATTCGCTCGGTTGCGGTAATCTGATAAGGGCGCATGACCATCAGCATATTTTCGGAAGTAAAAATGCAGTACTTCGTCAGAATGTTCAGAATGGTGTGCCGGGCAAAAAAGGTTTTGGTAAAGTCGATTAGGTCGGGAATGGTCTTGTTATTGGCATCAGCCCAAAAGCATGTAAACTCAAAGCTGTTGCTTGTCTTTCCCTTTTTTGCCTTACCGGATGCCGCGTCCTTAATAGCATTGTATCGAGTGCTGTTGGAATAATACTTGGTATTTGTGCCGTTGGAGATGACAAAAATCTGAACATATTCAAACAAGCCACAGCCTGCCCAAAAGCTGTCACGCTGATAGCGGTTGATTTGGTTGAACGCTTCACGGATGGCGACTCCTCTGCGTTTTAGCTCCACGTGAACCAATGGCAAGCCGTTCACGAGAATAGTCACATCATAGCGGTTGTCATACTTGGCGCCGTCCTCTTTGCCTAGAACATACTGGTTGATGACCTGCAAGCGGTTGTTGTGAATGTTTTTCTTGTCAATGAGGGTGATGTTTTTTGTCATGGCATCATCTCGTTTGAGAACCTGAACATAATCCTCTTGAATTTTGCGTGTCTTTTCGACAATGCCTTCATTTTTGTTGGCAATGCAGTCGGCAAAGAACCGCTCCCACTCGGTATCCGTAAAGGTATAGCTATTGAGCTCTTCCAACTTGGTGCGCAGGTTTGCAATCAGGTCGGCTTCCGTGTGAATGGGAAGGTACTCATAGCCCTGTTCACACAGAAGGCGGATGAACTCTTTTTCCAGCGCAGCCTCGCTCTGGTAGCTGTCTGCACGGGCTTTCACCGGCTCATATTCAGTAACAACAGTGTTTTCTGTGGTTGCGGCTACAATATTAAAATATGACACATAACTCACCTCCTCAGGTCAATTCTTTGAATGTCAGCAGCTTGTCCCGATAGTATTCGTATTGCTTTTGGCGGGCGGCAATTTCGGCGGGCAGTCCACTAGAAATATCGTTAATTAAGTTGTGGAAATTATCTAATATATCTGCAATTCGCTTTTGTGTTTTATAATCCGGAAGCGGGATTTTGATTTCTTTCAGTGCTGGAACACTGGAGTGAACTACTTTGCTTTTTACCTTACCCTTGCTTTTCTGTTCTTGAGCCCTTCTAGTGGACAGTGCATAGGAAATATACCTTGGCTCTTGATTATGTTTCAACACTACGGTGTCTCCACCTGCCATACACTTTTCATGGCCGAGATAAGCAATGGATTTTGCTATTTCTTCAACACTTTCGCCAGTAATGGTAAAAATAATATCTCCGTGTTGAAACCATTTTGGATTTTTCACAACATCCTCGTTTGTGTGTGATATGCAATTTGTAAAGCTAATTTCGTATGAAGTATATATTTCTCCATATCGAATACAAGGAACACCCTCTACCGTGACTTCATTTCGTTTAATCCCAGACCCTCTGAAGATATCTGTTGCAATATTCCCTAATTTGACCATAGGAATATCGTCGCCAAATGTCAGCAGTTCATCCCTATAATACTCATACTGTTTTTTTCTCGCTGTAAGCTCCGCTGTAAGCTCCGCTGTAAGCTCCGTGAAATTGTCCAGAATCCGGACAATTTCACGCTGCACGGGCAGAGGGGGAACGGGGATTGAGATTGTCGCAACAGTTGATTTTGCTAAAGCAGGAATACCTGCACCATACTGACATTCTTGTAGTTTAAATTCTTGCGATTTTATAAAGTGAAATAAATAGCGATTCAAAATGGAATCTAAAGGTTTCAGAACATAACAATGAGCACCTGCCCAAAACTTAACAGCAATCCAGTTTACATAACCAGCAGATGCGCCTCCTTGAGAAATTGTGATAGTATTCTCATCTTGATTATATTGCTCAATATAACCAGATGGGTTTATACCACCATTTATAACAGGAAAGCTTCCTTCATCTTTCATATCACTTTTGTTGAATTGTATTCCTTTTTTAATATGACAAACTGTTTCAAGTGCTTTACACTCCACCCCATCGGGGCATAATTCCGCAATCAGTTCATCCAACCTGCTCATACGCCTGCCTCGATTTCTTCGACGACGTTGCGGATTGCCTCTCGCAGTTCATCCTCGTGCATGACAATTTCTTCAATCTCGGCATTCAGTTTTACAATATCCACCTTTTCCCGGGTGTCCTCCGCCTCCACATAAGTAGAAACGGAAAGGTTGTAATCGTTTTGGACCACTTCGTCATAGTTGGCAAGGTGGGAGAAGTACGCCACTTCCTCACGCTTTGCAAACACATCCACAATGCGGTCGATGTTTTCCGGGGTCAGCTTATTGTTATTCGTGACCTTGACGCACTCGTTTGACGCATCAATGAACAAAGTCTTGTTGTCATTCTTATTCTTCTTCATCACCATGATGCAGGTGGCAATGGAGGTGCCAAAAAACAGGTTGCTCGGCAGCTGAATGATGCAGTCCACATAGTTGTTGTCAATCAGATATTTGCGGATTTTCTTCTCTGCGCCGCCCCGGTACATAATGCCCGGAAAGCATACAATGGCGGCTGTGCCGTTTGATGCAAGCCAAGAAAGGCTGTGCATAATGAATGCCATGTCCGCTTTGCTTTTTGGTGCCAGGACTCCGGCAGGGGAAAAACGAGGGTCATTGATGAGCAGCGGGTTATCGTCCCCCACCCATTTGATGGAGTAGGGCGGATTTGAAACAATCAGCTCAAAAGGCTCATCATCCCAGTGCTGCGGATTAATGAGAGTATCCTCACACTCTATATCAAATTTATCAAACTCGATATCATGCAGGAACATATTGATGCGGCAGAGGTTATAAGTGGTGATATTGATTTCCTGACCATAAAAACCATTGCGGATAGCATCTTGTCCAAGAATTTCTTCAGCCTTTAGCAGTAAAGAACCGGAACCGCAGGCCGGATCATACACTTTATTGATTTCTGTTTTTCCCACGGTTCCAAGGCGTGTCAGCAGTACGGATACATCAGAAGGCGTAAAAAACTCACCTCCGGATTTACCGGCGTTTGACGCATACATGGACATGAGATATTCATAAGCATCCCCGAAAGCGTCAATGGAATGATCTTTTACTTCACCAAGGTTCATGGCAGCAATACCATCCAGCAGCTTGGCCAGACGTTCATTTCTTTTTGCTACAGTGCTGCCGAGTTTATTGCTGTTCACGTCAAAGTCATCGAACAGCCCTGCAAAGCTCTTTTCAGAGTCGCTGCCTTTTGCTGATTCTTCGATGTTGTGAAACACCTTTTCCAAGGTCTCGTTTAGGTTTTCATCCACCGCTGCTCTGGCTCTGACATTGCAGAAAAGCTCACTGGGTAATATGAAAAAGCCTTTTTCCTGCACCAGACCGTCACGAGCTTCTTCGGCTTCTTTATCTGTTAGCTTGGCGTAATCAAAGTTGGTGTTTCCGGCTTCAATCTCGCCTTCGTTGACGTATGCTGTCAGGTTTTCAGAAATGTACCGGTAAAACATCGTTCCAAGCACATAGTTCTTAAAATCCCATCCGTCTACTGCGCCGCGCAGGTCATCGGCAATCGCCCAAATGGCACGGTGGAGCTCGTTCCGCTCTTGTTCTTTTTTCGTATCAACCATTGTTTGTTACCTCCGAATGATTTTTATCTGCGTCTGCGCTTGCGCCGCTTTCAATCCAAGCGTCAATTTCAGACACCCTGAATTTATACAGCCTTCCAACTTTGTGGAAGGGAATGGTATGCTTTTTAACCCATGCCCGGATGGTGTCTTTGCTGCAGCCTATGTGCTTTGAAATCTCTTCGAGGCTAAGCCACCGTTCTACTGTATTCATTTTACTACCTTCCATGCCCAATAAAGCTCCCTTTCAAAAGTATCAAGCACCATATCTCCTCACCAGCTCTTCATAATATCCTTTTACTTTGCAGAAAACTTTCCATACATATTCTGACGGTGCTTTCATTTTAAGAATATTGATTAAATCACTATAGTTTTCCGGCATTTCAAGTACTTTGTCAAAATCAACCTTATATTCGTGCCCAAAGCATACAAGTTGCTTATTGTCATTACGAATATAATTCTCGACAGCATGCGTTCTTTCGTAGGCTTGCAAATCGTCAGTATCCTGACGTAACAATCTGCGAGGAATTATTTTATTTTTGCTGTCAGTTGGGTCAAAATAATGCTCTCCGTATATTCCAGCGGTCATAAATTCTGGATAATCAAGTGCATTTTTAAAGGCAGCCAAACACAACGGGCTGGAAATAGCCAGTCGTCGCAGCAGTATTGAAAAGATGATGCTTGACGGTTCTGTAACAGCCGGTTGAGGTGGAATCCACTCAGCACTATTTTTAGATGCGTACACAGTGACCATATTGGTATCAATCGTCTGGTATTCCAGATCCCTATACCCATACCGCAGGTAAGATATAAATTGAGTAGTTTCAGATTTGCTCTGAAAAATATTGCGTAAATATGGTTTAAGAAAGTATCTTTCAAATTTTTCCGATGAAAACTCGTTTAACATTTGGATGCGTCATTTCCATCAAATTCCGTCTCGGCAGCATCCCAAAGACTCTGCCCAAGGGTCTCCAATTCTTCGGGTTCAGCTGAATAATAGTACTTAGCAAATAAGTACTCCTGAAAACCATGGTCGATATACAAAAGCTTTATGTCCTCTTCATACATCATGCATGCCGTTGTGCAGGCATCATGTATGAAATTCTTACTGGCCATGATTCTTGGGTTTTCAAGACTATCCTTCGTAATTAGATTCTTAAAGTATTCATCGAATGTGTCGCGGTCAAATTCAACTTTATGCTTTATGTATGTGACGGAACAAAATTCTTCAAATACCGTCGTAAATTCATCGGCATTCTGAGCACTCCAAAAAACTCGCGCATAGCCTTTCTTTTCCTCATCATGTTCATCTACAATCGCATCGTACACAGTTCTGTAGAATAATCTCTTTTCCCCATAAAATGATTCTACGAGCGGATATTTCATGATAACGAAAGTCAGCAGCATTGGATTTGAGGCAAACACCTTATGTTTTTGGAGGAAGTCGCCATCTATGTAATTTATGATTTGTTCCTGGATAGTCTCGTCTTCATCACCCTTTGAAAGATTTTTAATTAGGGCAGAAGGCTGTTCTTTGCTAAATGGGCGAAGATACATTTTTCAATTCACTATCGTTCAGGTCCCTTGAAATTTTGTCAATAAAACCTTCTTCATCAAAATGCGATACAACTGTGCCCCAGATTACGTTTTCCGGGCTACGTGTACCATTAAACCATTTACCGTAAGCGCTGCCACATATGGGTAATCATAGAACTCTTCAGGCAGTGCAGCCTTCAGGAAGTATTCAGGTATCTTTTCTTTGGATTTATGCCCAAGGATGCCACCAGAGTTTCTTCCCATATAAAAATTGGAGAAAAAATCTGTATATTTCACTCTGACATCCCTCTCATATCCGCTGATTTGTGTACTCGTCCGAATTGTCTAAATAATGTCCGAATTCGTCCGCACAATGTCCTGTTCCAAGTCGGTAAATATTGAAACAAAATTATCTATAATCAGCTTGTAAGGTTGGACAAGCTCTTGTGACTCTCCGAAAACAGGAGTGAGCTCGCGCAGAACTTGATTCAATACGACTTATTTATACTAAATCATACTTTATTATACAAAAGTCTTGCGTATTTTACAAGATATAAAAATCTTGCGTGCTTTATAAATCTGAACCCAGAAAGGATAAGTTTAAACAATCTGCAAGAGCCATATTATATGGCCTTGTTAATATATCACGCTAATGAATTCATAAATCAAATTTTCCAGAAGGTAAAAATCATGACAAAGAGCGAACGTACAAACTGGATTATAAATATTGATTAAAAATACTTTCTCTTGTATTGATTCCGAAATTGTCAACTCTGTTCTTAATAAATATGGTGCATATTGTACTGAAGATCGCGGCGCAAACTTGCTGGCTAATCGAAACGGAGCTTTTGCTCTATTCCGGATAGCCTTTTCGTGCTTTTTTCGGTCATACTCTGGCTCCGTTTCGCAATTGAAAGGAGTCAAAACATGACGAACAAAGAAAATTAAAGTAAATCGTATTTTATCTACATACGCAGCACCAAGCAGAAGGCACCTGTTACAAAAGAGCAGCACGACGCTTTTTATAAGGAAGCGTCCCGCATTCGCAACAAGGAGCAGTATCACCACCGCTGTACCGGACAGCGACAAGCGCCCGGCCATGAACACAGCAAAAAATGATTTTATGGAGGACAAACATTATAAGTAAAAAGATGCAGGACCCAATGAAAGTTATCACCGGCCCCGATACCCGCTGGAGTTATGCCAACGTGTGGGAACCGAAGTCCATCAACGGCGGCACCCCAAAGTACAGTGTCTCGCTCATCATTCCGAAGTCCGATGCCAGGACACTCGCCAAAATCAAGACCGCCATCGAAGCCGCCTACAAGGAAGGCGAAGCAAA
>DHDR01000004.1 GCA_002399445.1 Ruminococcaceae bacterium UBA4871
TAAGGACTTTCCGCACTCGGAACTGGTGTCTGCCCAATATGAAATTGGTCTGTATTTCCTATGGTCGGAACTGGTTCCGCTTTTCGCTCTAAAATCGCATGCTCATTATTTGTAAGATTTTCAATATTTTTGTATGCATTTTCATTGACACTTTTCTCAATTTGGTATATAATAGTACTTTAAAAGTTCGAACGTGTAGAAGACTTACGCAATTGTAGCGTCGGCCACCCTGCATGGCGAGCTTTTTCTTTATTTATGTATAAGCAGCTTTTTGCGGCGATTGTCCGGCCTAAATAACAATCCGGCTCAATAGTGCCTTCCGCATTTACTGATACGAAGTGGTGACGACTGTATTCGCTGGTAATAAAATTGCTGCTGATTGCTTCAAGTGCATAGTGGCCCACACCGTCCGGTCGAATTGCAATAATTGTTGGTTCACCATTTTCATAAAGGGTTTGTGAGACAACGCGGCAAAAAATTCAGGAAGCATCACATTTTGTATGATGATTGTACAGTATAATTGGCTTTACGCCCTCCTGCACTCTTCTTGCGACTCTACCCCATTCATTTGGGTCTGCACATACTTCCGCTTCTGGATTTTGCCCATAAATCAGCAGTTGATTCTGAAAAGAATATTTGTAGAATTTTGCGGCACAAGATAAGAATTTTTCCCATTCTTCCGTACTGCTTACTACTTTTTTCAGAATCTCGTGTTCCATAAGCTGGCATTCTTGAAAATTCACTTGTATGACCTCCTTTTGCTGCATAAAAGCAGGCACCTGCATGAGTATCTTTCATGCAAGTGCCTGCTTTTATATGTTCATATAATTTTTAACTCTACTATTATAGCACGGTTCCATTCCACAAATGGTAACACTTTTTTCCACAAAATCGATTCAGCTTGCTAAACTGCAAAAGTAGAAACAGTTCAGCTCTATTCTAATTCAGATGTATCCTGATACGGTATTTTGAAATAGTCCAGATATTTCTTAAAAATATCCTGTGCCGAAAGGCAGGTGCCTATCAAATAGCCTTTCTCTGAATTCCATTCTTGTAGTCCGCGATAATAAAACATCTTCTTATCATCCGAAATAATAAATGGAACAATGTTATTTCGCAAACATTCCTTAAGCATAATGAGCCGGCCAACACGGCCGTTGCCGTCCTGAAACGGATGAATGCTTTCAAACCGGACATGAAAATCAATGATTTCTGAAAGCGTTTTTCTTTCGGTAGGATGATATCTTTTCAAAAGCACACTCATTTTGTCCGACACCTGCTCCGGCAGGGCAGTTTCTCTCCCTCCAACTTCGTTCGGCAGCTTCTTATAGTCACCAACTGCAAACCAATCCTTTCGGCTGTCACTTGTACCGTTTTTAAGGGTAAGATGAAGTTGTTTGATGAAACTTGCAGATAAAGGATAGTTAGCTTCGTCAATCACCATATCAATGCACTTGAAATGGTTTGCTGTTTCGACAATATCATCTACATTCAGAAGTTCGTTTTGCGCACCGATAGTATTCGTCTCAAAAATATATCTTGTTTGATCATGCGTAAGGCGGCTACCTTCCATATGATTGGAGTTGTATGTCATATCAATTTGCAGTCTATGATAAATACCTCCATGCGTTTTTGCCGCTTTTTCGATTTTTAAGACTTCTAAAAGAGTCCGGGGAGCGTTTATAAGCTTGTTAATTCTATCCGGTCTTGTAGCACTCTCTGGTATGCTCCAAGTTTTTCCTGTCAGAAAAGCACCGTCTATCTTACCTGTGGCGCAGTAGTTGCGAACTGTTCGTTCCGAAACATTCCACCTTTTCGCCATATTGGCAACTGATAAATAGTTCAATACAACACCCCCTTATTAAATATTTTATCATATTATCGGCAAAAATTCAATTAATTATTTTAAAACATTATTATGAAATTTGCCGATATTGGCAATGAATCATCCATGTTTTTCGTCTCCGGAAAGTTGACAGTAAAATTTGTAACAATTCAAGCTATGCCGGACAAAATCAAGTATCTCCGTTGTGGTCGCTGCCACAGATCTTAATTCATTGACAAATTCATCAAACTGCGATAATTGGTAATAAGCCACTGCATATTTTTAAATTGCTGCGTATTCTTGTAGTCCTCTGCATTGCCATATAGGGGTTTATCCTCTGTAATACGCAAGTACGAGTATTCTTATCAACTGAGGTATTTCTATCTTTGAAAGTTCATCTGGATTACAAAGATCGTCCAAATACCATGATTCCAATTCTGAGCTTTCAAAACCTTGCAGCTTCGCTTCCTCATGAATCTTTTGAAAAAATTCTTCACAAGTTGCGTCCATAGAAGTTTCTTACTCTCCATTTTCTTTCACTCGCATCCGGAACTAGTTCCGATTTAGTTGAGCGAATATTCCTGTTTGATTGAATCCTTTGGAATGTATAAAATATGTTTTTCTTCTGTAACAGGCATCAGTGCTGGAACAGAACGGATTCCAAGCGCTTGATACTTTTGCTTCAAAATCATTGTGGTAGTTACTTCCACAGTGCCGTAATGAGGCTTTGCAATCGTAATTTTCACAATAACATCATTTGGTTTGACCTTTACCTGATTGACCTCATCGTTCCTGCCTTTTGTATAAAATTTGTAATCGGATACTTTTTTGCTGCTGCCGTTTACGTATCCGTTACCGCTGCCAAGCGTAACCCAGCCAAAGCCATCCAAACTGCTTTCCTGCTCTGATGTCGATTTCAATGCGATGAGATTGCTGGTCTGCGTTACTTTTTGAACAACTGATTTTGTGTAATTCCGAGCATTACCCATAACTGCGAACCAACCGAATATGGCAGTTCCAAGTATTAAACCACTTATAACTGCCATCACAACGAAAACTTCCTCAACCCACAAAATCGTTTGTATCCTTTTTCGTTTGCGGCTGCCGGGCATTTATATTCTGCGTAATTTCTACCAATAAATCCCAAAATCAATGAGAAACGATTAAAATAATTCTGATATTCATGTGTTTTCTTTCCTCTCACAGATTACGATAAATTCAATTTTTCCATATCGGCCTGTGCCACGAAAAATATCTGATAATTTTTTCATCTTTATCGCATTCACAAAATTTTCGCCCTAATATTTCCAATCATTTTTTTATCTTCCAACGTTTATTTAGAATTGCTTTTGCTAAAATCAAATTGCTGCTGGATGGAACCCTGTGGCACACACAGCACATTGTTTTTTTCTGACGTTATCGTAAAGAAAGAAAAAATACCTAAATTTTAAAAATATGATTCCTTGAGTTTTTGCGTGTCTGTTTCCATTTGATATTTAGGCTCTCCATCCGTATATCTGATGGAAATGTCCTTTTCATGAATTTTTCCATCCTTTTCTTGATAACAAAATTCATAATAAGTTTTCTCTGTTGCGGACGAACCTCCATGAACAGAGCCAAAATGAAACGCCGTCCAGCCGGATAAGCTGCTGTTTGGAGAAGTCTTGTCAGTGATTTTTGACTGAATCAGTTTATAGCTGTTATCCGCGTTAACTTCTGAAACGAACTCATAATTTTTGCTTTGACTGATCAGCCCTAGTGTAATTGCCACCATGGCTACAATGAAAATAATAGGATTTGATTATCTGTGTCAAATCAGAGATACCTATACCAACGTCGTTTTGGCAAGCTGTCAGGAAAAGCGGATGAAAAAGGAACTGGTTTTGCATACCCTGCATGCTGCTAAGGGGCGCTGGAATTTACCGACTGAAGTGATTTTTCACAGCGACCGCGGCAGTCAATACACGTCACAGGCCGTTAAAGAACAGATTTCCAGCTATAGTTGGAAGCAAAGTTTTTCACGACTCGGCACTCCGGGAGACAATGCCTGGAGTGAAAGCTTTTTCTCCATTCTCAAAAAGGAAATCATCCACTGGCATTTCTATCCCACAAGAGAAGCTGCCCGCCAAGCCATGAATATATCGAGGCCTTTTACAATTGCAGCCGTGCTCAAAAGCGGCTGGGTTATCTTGCTCTCATTCAATTCTTATCTCGCTGGTTTCAGTTGAGCCATCCGCTTAGTGCTTAACATTTTTTCCATTTCTCTGTTGACAACCTGTTTATGCTATTATAGAATTTCAGGAAACGGAAGCAAGGGAGCCTTGCAAAAGGTACTTCCATGTTCATGCATTTTCCTCCAATCCATCCGCCGTGTCGGAATGCTGCTGCGGGCCTATGAGCCGGTTCAGGGGCATTAACCCTGCTGACTCCAAACTCTTCTTAAAACACTTTTTTGGCAGCCGAGAACAGAGCGGCGATGTGCCGGCAGTAAAGGAACTGCGGAACCTGATTGGAGAGGACGATGCCAATGCTTCCGACTCCGGCCAGCTGGAAGATTTGATAAAGGGGCTGCAGGAAGATGAATAAAGTTTATTCGGACAAACAGCGGCAGCTTCTGAAGCTTTGGCAGCAGCATAAGCTTCGACGCATCAATCTGCTGGAAGGCTCCGTTCGCTCCGGCAAGACTTGGATCAGTCTTGTACTGTGGGCATTCTGGGTGGCAACAATGCCGCAGGACGGCAATTACCTGATGGTTGCAAAGACACTCACTTCCCTACGCCGTAACTGCTTGGACCTGCTGCAAACGCTGGTCGGCAAAAACAACTTTTCATATTCCCTCAGCAAAAAAGAAGGCTGCCTGTTTGGGCGGCTTATTTATTTAGAGGGTGTCAATGATGCCCGCGCAGAAAGCAAGATTCGCGGCATGACACTGCAAGGTGCCTACTGCGATGAGCTAACGCTTTTTACAGAAGATTTCTTCTCTATGCTGCTGTCCCGCCTCTCCTGCCCCGGCGCAAAGCTGATTGCAACGACCAATCCAGACAGCCCGCAGCACTGGTTGAAAGTCAAATATATTGACCGCTGTGCGGAGTTGGATATGCTCTGTATGCAGTTTCTGATTGATGACAACCCCTATCTTGACCCGACGTATATTGCAAATCTGAAAAAGGAATACAGTGGCGTATATTATGACCGCTTCATTCTTGGCTTATGGAAAACAGCGGATGGTCTGATTTACCGCCAGTTTGCAGATAATCCGGAGCACTGGATGGTTGACACGGTGGACAAAAAGCAAATTGACTTTATCAGCATCGGCATTGACTTCGGCGGCAACCGTTCCCTGACAACATTCGTTTCCACCGCCGTGATGCGTAATTACAGCGCCCTAACGGTACTGCGGGATTATCATATCGCAGGCAGGAAAGGCGAAATTGATGCCGACCGATTGAGCCGCGAATTTGTTGGATTTGTCCGTAAGCTGCAGACAGATTACCCCGATGTTTACATTCGCTACTGCTTTGCCGACTGCGCAGAGCAGTACCTGATTACCACCCTGCGCAAAGCCTTACAGCAGGCAGGCATTCCGCTCCCTGTCGGTGACAGTGACAAGAATCCGATTGTATCGCGCATTATCTGCACCAATACACTGCTGAACACTGACCGTCTGCATCTTCTGCGCGGATGCGATTTACTGCGGGCAGGACTTGAGGGCGCTGTGTGGGACAGCAAGGCCGCCGAAAAAGGTGAAGACAAGCGATTAGACGATTTTACGTCTGATATTGATATTCTGGATGCGTTTGAGTATTCGTTTGAACGCTTCATGCGAAAGCTGGTGAAAACATAATGGACACAATTGAAGCCGCACCGATATTACAATATCTCAACAAAAAGTACGGTACAAACCTGCAAACACAATATTACAATCATATCCGGCTTTGGAAAGCATGGTGGCGTGGTTATGTAAAGTCATTCCACCGCTACTACGAGCTGGATGGCAACCGGAAGCTGGAACGCAAGCTGTACAGCATGAAGATGGCAAAGAAGGTCTGTGAAGACTGGGCATCCATCCTGTTAAACGAAAAAACAGAAATCGCGATCGCAGATGAGGCAAGCAGTACCTTTGTGCAAGGCAAAAAGCAAGTCACCGGGGTACTGGGTGAAAATGATTTTTGGAGCAAGGGCAACGAGCTGGTGGAACGTGCATTTTACAGTGGAACGGGTGCTTTTGTACTGCGGCTGCTGAATGCTCCGATCAACGCTTCTGGTACGATTCTGCGCGGCCCCGAGTCCCGCATTGCCATCACCTACCTTGATGCGCCATACATCTTCCCTATCTCCACGCAGGCCGGGCACATCACGGAAGCCGCCTTTGCATCTGTGCAGCTCGTACATGGCAAATATCAAATTTACTTAGAGGAACACACACGCGGCAAAGACGGACTGTATGTTATCAGCAATGAACTGTTTGCCTATGAGGATGGTTCCTTCCGACCTCTGCCCCTGCCAGATGGGATTGCACCCGTTATCAATACAGGTTCCGCTATTCCGTGGTTCTCCATCATTGAACCGAACCTTTCCAACAACCTTCCCTATTCCAACGGCATGGGACTTTCCGTCTATGCAAATGCCATTGATGAACTGCAGAATGTGGATATTGCATTTAATAACTTCGTCAAGGACTTTAAGCTTGGCGGGAAAAAAGTTTTCTATGATCAGTCGCTGACCCGACACAATGAAAAAGGCGCGGTCATTACACCGGACGACATGGCACAGCAGTTGTTCCTCACCGTCCCCTCCGGCAATGGTCTGGACGACGATAGTAAGCTTCCCCTGCATGAGTACAACCCCGCCCTGCGGGTGGAGGAAAACACAAAGGGCATTCAGGCGGCACTTGACTATCTCAGTTTCAAGTGTGGGCTTGGCACCCGATTTTACGCGTTCAACGGCGGTACCATCCAAACCGCCACACAGTACACCGGCGAGCGGCAGGACCTTGTTCAGAACGCCAATAAGCATTACATTGTGGTGGAACGTGCTCTGCAAAATCTTGTGCGCGGCATTCTCTATATTGGCCGGGAATTTTTAGGCCAGCCAGTGGACGAAAACTGCGATATTGAAATTCAGTTTGAAGACTCCTATATCATTGACAAGGAACAGGAACGTGAACGGGACCGGCAGGACGTGCGGGATGGTCTGATGCAGAAATGGGAATACCGTGTCAAGTGGTACGGAGAAAACGAGGAAGAAGCGAAAGCTGCACTGGGACCCGCGGTGGATCTGCAAAATCCGTTTGGATTTAAACAACAGCAGGGTGATGGCAATGCTGACACCTAAGTATCTGGAACACTGCTCCGACGATATTGTAGAACTGTATAGTGAACTTGACCAGTTGATTGTCCGGGACGTTGTGCGGCGCATCATGAAAACCGGCCGTGTTACCACAACTGCCGCATGGCAAATCCTGCGGGCACAGGAATCCGGGACGCTGTATGAAGAAGTCATTGCCGAAGTTGCCCGCTGTACCAACGCATCCGAACAGCAAGTGCAAAAGGTCTTTCGGGAAGCGGGGCTAAAAGCGATTGCTTATGACTGTACAGTCTATACGGCTGCCGGGCTGTCTCCCCCACCGCTGTCTATGGCCCCTGCCGCCATGCAAGTGCTGAATGCCGGACTGCAAAAGACTAGCGGCTATCTGCAAAACCTCACTAAGACAACTGCCAACGGCGCGCAGCAAGCGTACATACACGCGGCAACAATTGCAGAAATACAGGTGGAAAGCGGCGCGTTTGATTATACCTCTGCTATCCGCAATGCAGTACGAGCAGCCATAGAAGGCGGTGACTGGGTAACCTACCCCAGCGGCCACCATGACCGGCTGGACGTTGCCGCACGACGCGCGGTGCTGACTGGCACCAATCAAACCGCGGCAGAAATATCACTTTCTTATGCGGATGACATGGACTGCGACCTTGTCGAAACTACTGCTCATGCAGGCGCACGGCCATCTCATCAGGTCTGGCAGGGACAGGTATTCAGCCGTTCGGGCAAAAGCGACCAGTATGACGATTTTGAGAGTGCCACCGGATATGGCACCGGCGCTGGCCTTTGCGGCTGGCACTGCCGGCACAGCTTTTTCCCATTTTATGAAGGACTTTCAGAACGTGCTTACCCGAGCGACAAGTTAAAAACTTATGAAAACCAGGCGGTGCAGTATAACGGTGAAAAAATCAAATACTATGATGCCACCCAGCGACAGCGTGCAATGGAGCGGGCAATCCGTGACAGCAAGCGAAAAGCCGCAGGATATGATGAAGCGGTAAAATCCGCAAAGGATGGGCCCACTGCCAAAGCCATGAAGCAGGAGTTTGATGCTGCCGCCGTCCGGCTGAAACAGCAGGAAGCGAAGCTGAAAGACTTCTGCAGTCAAACCGGCCTTTACCGCCAGCGTGAACGGGAGCAAGTCGTTGCCACGCGTGAAAATGCGGCACACACAACTGTTTCTTTTGGCCGCAGTCAGGCACAAAAAGCAGTACAGGCTGCAAAGGTACAGCAGCGGCTTGACTCTGCAAACAAGGAGTTGAACAGTCTGCGCGAGAGTGGTACAATTAGAGTAAAAGGGACGCTTGTAAAGGCTCCTGACGTACCAAACGCTCTAACTTTTAGCGGTCATGCTTTGGATAGACTGTCTGAGCGCGGTATGACTTTAAAAGATGTGAAACGCATCACGAAATCTCCTAAATTTGCAATCCGACAGCGCAATGGTATGCAGCATGTTTACTATTCGGAAACCGGATTTATTGCAATAAAATCAGATGGCACCGTGTCTTCTATTGGTCATCTTGATGAAGGAGGGAAAAAAGTATTGGAGGTGGCAAAAAAATATGGATTTTATCACGAATCCACAAAATGAAGATGAGCAAGTGCTCTGCCCTATTTGGAACAAAAAAATTGCCGCCGGTCTGTGCTTTGACATCTCCAATATTGGTAATGACAGCTTGAATTTGCCGCCAAAGCTTCGTCCGCCATGTGGTTGGCAAAAAGCACACGAAATATGTGATAAATGTGAAAATTACAATTAAGCCGCCCGGCACACGCCCGGCGGTATTTTTACGCCCAATTTTAGAAACTGGCAGCCTTTTCGGGCTGCTTTTTTCATATTAACTTGCCCCTTCCGGCCGGGCTTAAAATGCCGGGACCGCATGGCGCAGAGTGGCTGCGCATTTATAAAATAAATCTATGCGGCAAGGAGATTATCATGGATATTAAAGAACTGTTCGGAGACAAATCCCTCACCTATGCCGACTTTGAAAAGGCCGCTGGTGAGCACAAAGCAAAGTTCGTTGACCTATCAGAGGGCGGCTACGTGGACAAAGGCAAGTTTGACGGGAAGGCAAATGAGCTAAAAACCGCCAACGACACCATTGCAGATCTGCAGGGCAAGGTGAAAACCTTTGACGGTGTGGACGTTGAAAAGCTGAAGCAGGACGTCAAGGACGCACAGACAAAGTATGACACCGATATCGGTAATCTGAAAAAGTCCAGTGCGGTCAATCTTGCATTGATGGGAGCGAAGGCACATGATGTCAAGGCCGTATTACCTTTTGTCAACATGGATGCCGTAACTGTGGATAACGACAAAGTGATGGGACTTGACGAACAGGTACAGAACTTAAAAAAAGACAAGGCTTTTCTATTTGAGGATGAAAAGCCCGCAGAAGATAGCCAGACCGCCGGACATGTCAGCAGTGCTGGAGAGCATCACGACTCCCCCGACACTAGCCTTGATACATTTGCTGCGGCGGCCTACAAAGCCGCGGGTATTTCTGCCCCGGAAGCAACAGGAGGTAAAGAATAATGCCAAATTCGATTGAATATGCACAGAAATTTATGCCCGTTATTGACGGCCTTTACAAAGCCGCGTCCATTACCAATGGCATGGATGCCGCCACAAAGCCCGATTTCACCGGCACGAATGAAGTAAAAATTATGAAAGTAGAATCTTCCGGCCTTGGCGATTACAGCCGGCAGAACGGATATCCGCAGGGAAATACAACCGTTGCATGGGAAACGCTCAAACTGACGGAAGAGCGCGGAACCGAACTGAGCATTGACCGTATGGACAACGAGGAAACGCTGGGTATGGCCTTTGGTGCAGTAACTGGTGATTTCATGCGCGTCCATGTCGTGCCGGAACTGGATGCCTATCGTTTCGCAAAATATGCCAGCGCAACAGATATTCAGAAAGCCCCTCCGGTTGCTCTGACAAAAGACACCATCATTCCCGCTATTGATGAAGCGGTCCGTGCTTTGGACAGCGCCGAAGCGGCTGCAGAAGGCCGCCGACTCTATGTCAACAGCGACCTGAAGCCGGTGCTGGCACAGGCGCTGAATCGTCAGTATGGCAGTGACAGTGCGGTAAATAATCAGCTGCAGAATTACAATGGCCTGCCGATTGCTTATGTCCCCCCGACGCGTTTCTACACGGCCATTACGCTCAACAGCGGCGCCGACAAATTTGGCTTTGAAAAAGCCACGGGTGCGGCAGCAATCAATTTTATGCTGATTGACCCGAAAGCCATCACGCAGGTCGTGAAGTTTGCGCTGCCAAAGATTTTCGATCCGGACACCAACCAGAAGAATGATAGCTGGCTGTTTCAGTACCGCGAATATCACGATGCCTTTGTGTTGGATAACAAGGCTAAAGGTGTTTACCTGCACGCACAGCCGACTGCTTGAGGTGATGTGATATGTTGATTCAAAATGGCGGGATTTACCGCAATATCGACAGCAAGGATTTTCTCCGCTATGAAGGGATGGGCTACAAAGCAGTAAAAAGCGCTGCCGAACCAACAGCCAAATCAGGACAACCCGCGAAACCGAAAGGAAAGTGATTTGCTTGTATGCCGATTATGACTACTATCAGAGCACCTACCACGGCACTTTGATTCCTGAGGCTGACTGGCCACACCGTGAACGGCAAGCGGCTGCCTTTATCGACCATATTACGTTTGGGCGGCTGCGGCATGGCTGGGAAATTACTACTGATGCGCAAAGCGCTGTCTGCGCTGTGGCCGAAAAGTTACAGTTGCTTGACACAAACATGGGCATGCAAGTACAAGCTGCACGTGCAGCGGGTATTTCCACAGAAAATACAGACGGTTATTCCGTATCCTTCAAAAGTTCGGCAGAGGCACAGCAGGCACGAAACTCTGCGCTACTGGATGCGGCGAGTTTATGGCTTCCAGCGAATGAACCGCTGCGGTATGCGGGGGTGTAACAGATGCTCACAAATGCCGACTGCACTATTTATCACAAGGTGTATGACAGGGCGACGCACCTCGACCGCTGGGAACGCACACAGTACCGCGGTGTCAACTGGTATGCCAAACAGGCAGCCACAGTCGGCGAAAGCGGCTTAATGGCGGCTGATACGCTGACCGTGCGCATTCCCGCCTCTGAATCGGATACCATTCCTGCCGCTGTGGGTGACATCATTGTGCGCGGGTTATTTGATACCGACATCACCCAGCCGAAAGAGCTTGACCAGCATGAACACTATACCATCACTGCCGTACGGGATAACCGCCGCGGCAGTCTTTTTATGCAGCATTGGAGGATTGAGGGAAAATGAATGACAGCATCCATATCACAACTCCGTCCGGAATGCGCGTCCATACGGGTTCTTTTGCAGCTGAATTAAAGTGGAACCATGTAGGCAGCAGATTCACCGGCAGTCTATCCCATGCCCAGTCTTTTTTAGACAGTGAGGTCCTGCGGCTTTCCTCCCCCTATGTCCCCTTCCGTACCGGTATGCTTGAAAAGTCCGGCATCCTCGGTACGCAAATTGGCAGTGGTGAAGTCCGCTGGACTGCTCCCTATGCAGCGGCACAGTATTACAATACCGCCGATACCCGCCGTTATGATCCCATGCGCGGCGGCCACTGGTTTGAGCGCATGAAAATTGACCATGGAGACGGAATTATCCGCGGCGCGAAAAAGTTAGGAGGCCGTAATGGCTGACACGATTATTCAGTCTCTGCGGGATTACTTTCTCACCTGCCCCCTCATGGGCAACAATAAAATCAATGTGGACTTTCTGCCAGAAAAGGGGTTGGAATACTCCATTGATACGACACCCGCAACAGAAATTATTAAAGAGTACACGAACGGAAGCAGTCTGCGGCAATATCTGTTTGTTATCCGTTCAGTTAACGATTACGGCTCAGATGTACTCCAAAACATAGCAAACTCCGGTTTTTATGAAAAGCTGTCCGAATGGATGGAGCAGAACACAAAAGCCGGTACACTGCCGCAGCTGCCTACCGGCAAAACCGCACAAATCATACAGGCACAGTCTACCGGTTATCTGTTTACCACCAGTGCAGATGCTGGGCGGTATCAGATTCAGTGCAGGCTGCAATATTTACAGGAGGTTTAAAAATGCCGAATGAAACAAAAGGCACGCCCATTTTTCGTAACCTGATTGCGGATTATTTGGATGTCAGCAAGACAGATACGCCGGACATTCATCTTATGAGCGTGTTTGAAACAATTGACGAAGACCCGAAAGCGAAAACGCTTGACCGGCATTATACTGCCGACAAATCCACCAGTACCATTACTACCGGTTACCAGACGCAGTTTCCCATTACCGGCGACCGCTACAAGGACAATGCGGTCACGGATTATATTGCCGCCATTGGCGAGGAACAGCTGCTTGGCGTGCAGACAAGTTACTACCGCGTCAGCCTGTACCGGCCAATTTCTGGAAAAGCCAATACCTATTATGCGCGTAAATTCACCGTGGAATTTGCTGTTGACAAACTATCCGGCAAAGGCGGCGAAATTGCACAGTTAGAAGGCAACATGAACACGCAGGGTGATGTGACAATTGGAGAATTCAACACTGAAACTCTGCAGTTCACAGCCGCAACTGACAGCAGTCCGGCGCTTGGTGTGTTAACCGTTTCCAGCAATGCCGGAACCAATGTGGGGGATACCAAAATCACAGTGTCCCCTGCAAAAGCAACCGGAGATAGTTATCGCATTCAAACGGCTGCGACAGTTACCCTACCCGGTTATGGTGACGATTGCAGCGGCCTGACTGCATGGGATGGCGCCGCAGATGTGGCAGCCGTTACCGGCAATCAAATTCTTGTTGTGGAAGTTGACAGCAGCAACAAGGCAATTGCAGCAGGCGTTGCCACAGTAACAAGTAAATCCAAATAACAGGAAGCCCCAGTATAGGGGCTTTTTATGTCCGCCTCCTGCGCATGAACAGAAAGCGGGCTAAACTTTTTTTTGGAGGTACGTCATGAGTAAAATTACAATTAAGGATACAGAACTTGACCTTGACATTTACGACGCGGACGAAAATGAGCGGGTACTTTCCGCTATTCAAAAGGCCCAAAAGGCTTTGACGGCTATCGACGGTGGGAATGACGACACCTCCGGTGGAATCCGCGATGCCTGCCATGCTGTATTTGAATGTTTTAATACTATTTTCGGAGATGGGACCGACCGTAAGATTTTTGGAAACAAGTGCAATCTGCGGGACGCTATGCGGGCAATCTTCCAACTGTGTGATGCGGTAAAGGTGCAGCGGGATGAATTTGAAGCCGAAACACAGCAGTTCACCGCAAAATACAGTCCGAACCGCGCAGCACGCCGAGCGAAGAAAAAATGAACCTGCTGATTGATGCCGCACCAGAATCGGTAGCCATCAATGACTGTCAGGTACCTATCCACACCGACTTCCGGATATCCATCCTGTTTGAACAGCTCATGCTGGACCGCACGGTGCCGGATAGTGAAAAGCTGCCGCTGGCACTGAATCTGTACTATCCGGACTGTCCTCCTGATTTGTCTGCCGCTGTGAAACAAATGCTTTGGTTTTACCGCTGTGGCAAGCCTAAAGACAAATCACTTGATTCGGATAACAGCGGCCGGAAAATTTATGACTATGATTATGACGACGGCTACATTTTTGCGGCCTTTCTAGCGGATTACGGCATCGACTTAGAGGCTATACCCTATCTGCACTGGTGGAAGTATAAGGCACTGTTCGACTCCCTGCGGGTAGAAAATAAGTTCTGCCGTATTCTCAACTATCGCGCTGCCGATACCAGCGAAATGAAAGGAGAACAGCGGCGGGCTTATGAACGTATGAAAAAGCTCTATGCCCTGCCCCGCTCCGCTGATGAACAGGAAAAGCTGGACGATATTGAAGAAAAGTTACGCCACGGCGGGAAACTGTGAGGAGGTGAAAAAGATTTGGCTTATGATGGCAGTATTATCATTGACACAAAAATCAATGGGAAAGGCATACAAGAAGGACTCGACAGTATCAGCAATTCTGCGGACAGCAAAATTGAAGGCACCGGACAAAAGGTATCTGCTACCAGCAGTGATATGAAAAATAATATCAACAGTGTGGGCGGCACGGCATCCCAAAATCTTGAAAGCACCGGAAAAAAGCTGACTTCTACCGGCACAAAAATGACACTTGGCATTACAATGCCACTTGGTGTTGTAGGTAAAAAAGTAGTTGAAACCGGCGCTGATTTTGAAGATACCATGTCTCAAACAGCCGGCGCTTTGGACATACCCATGTCAAGCATGGGAAGCTTACGTAATCTTGCCCTTAAAATGGGGGCTGATACCATGTTTTCTGCTAAAGAAGCCGGTGAAGCAATGGTGGAACTGGCAAAAGGTGGCATGAGTGAAGCACAAATTAAGGGCGGTGCCTTAAAATCCACTATGGATCTGGCAGCGGCATCTGGAATGAACTTAGGAGACTCCGCAAATGTTGTTGTGCAGTCCATGGGCGCTTTTGGCCTATCCGCCGACAAATCTGCATTAGCTGCAAATGCGTTGGCGGGTGCAGCTGCTGCATCTTCCACAGATGTACGGCCGCTAACAGAAGGTCTTTCCCAATGCGGCGCACAAGCACATTTAGCTGGCTGGAATATACAAGACACAACTGCTGTTTTAGGCATGTTTGCAGATGCCGGTGTAAACGGCGCAGATGCAGGTACTTCCTTAAAGGTTATGCTGCAAAGACTCGCTTCTCCGACTGGAAAAGCTGCAAAGCTTATGAAAGCCTATGGAATTAATGTGCGGAATTCGGATGGCACTATGAAAAGTGCATCAGAAATTGCCCAAATTTTACACGATAAACTCGGAAAGTTAAGCCCAGCTACACGAGACGCCGCTTTGCAAACCATTTTTGGGACCGATGCAAGTCGTGCTGCTGCTATTATGATGAATAATGGTGCAAAAGGTCTGGCTAAATACACAAAAGCAACTTACGATCAATCAAGTGCATCCAGACAGGCTAAAGCCCGTATGGGAGATACACGATATGCCTTGGAACAAATGAATGGGTCTATTGAAACCGCGGCAATTGCTTTGGCTACAATTCTTAATCCGGTGGTTGCAAAAGTTGCTAAAAAAATTCAAGATTTAGCAAATAAATTCACTGCGTTACCCAAGCCCGCGCAAAAGGCTATTTTAGTTATCGCTGGAATGGCTGCTGCCGCAGGACCAGCACTTGGCGCAATTGGCAAAATGGCAACTGGAATCAGCGCAATTTCTAAACTGTTCTCTCACTTTGGCACTGGTGCCGCAGCCGTCTCCGGCGTTTGCAAGAAACTTGGTACGGTATTTAAAACGGTTGGCTCTGGCATCGGTTCCGCAGCAAAGGTGCTCGGCTCGGGATTGAAAGTGGTTGGCTCCGGGTTATTGAAAGGTATTAAAGGAATCGGTACTGCTGTTAAGGGACTTTTTACTTTGCTGGCTGCAAACCCCGCCGCATTGATTGTTATAGCGATTGCGGCTATCGTGATTGCTCTTATTGCCGCCTATACGCATTGCAAAGCCTTCCGCGACGGTGTGAACGCTGTGTTTGGCACAATCGGGAACTTCTTTAAAACGATTGGCACTGGAATTGCAAACTTCTTTTCTAAGACCCTCCCGGCGGCACTTGCAGGGGTGGGAAGTTCTTTGGCTCTATTGGGTCCAGCATCGGAAATTTTGTGACGAAAACAGTCCCTTCCGCTTTCAGCGCTCTGCCTGGAATTGTGGGCGGAGTATGGAATAAAGTTCATTCCGGCGCTTCCTCTGCGTGGTCCAACATTTGTAATGGCATTACCGGCTTTGCCAAGAATATCAAAAGCAATGTAGTAGGAGCGTTCAATAACTTAAAGGGGAATGTTTCCGGCATATGGAACAATGTTCATTCCGGTGCCTCTTCTGCATGGAACGCCATCCATTCCACAATTTCTAATAAGGCGAATGATATTAAGAATAAGGCCGTTTCCGCTTTCAATAATCTAAAATCGGGTGCTTCCAATATCTGGAATCAGATGCACAGCGGTGCCTCTTCTGCCTGGAGCACTATCCATTCAACCATTTCTTCAAAAGCAAACAGTGTTAGGAACAGCGCCATTTCGGCCTTTAACCAATTGAAAAGCGGTGCTTCTGGAATCTGGAATTCCGTTCATAGCCGGGCATCAAGTGCTTGGTCGGGAATCAGCGGGACGGTTGGGAACTTTGCAAACAGCGCCCGAAACAAAGCTGTGGGGGCCTTTAATTCTCTGCGCTCCGGTGTCAGCAGTGTGATGGGAAGAATCAGTCCAATTATTCGAAACGGCTTTAACGGTGCTATCGGATTTCTTTCTTCCCTGCCCGGGAAAATGTTCCACTGGGGCAGTGAAGCAATCGGTCATCTGGTAAATGGCATCCGAAGCATGATAGGCAATGTTGGAAAAGCAGTCGGTGATGTTGCCAACAAAATTAAATCCTTTCTCCATTTCTCGGTTCCGGATGAAGGGCCACTGCGGGATATTATGGACTGGCCGCGCGATATGATGCAGCAGTACGGCGGCGGAATTACCGATAACAAACGTTATATCACAGATGCAGTAAATGATGTTACCGGCGTTATGGTACTGAAACCGAATGCAGGTATGGTTCACCGCATGGTATCGGATATGTATGCGGCAGTCGGTGCAGAATCCGCTAATGTCGCCACTCAGTTTTCAGAATACTCGTCATTTACTGCCGCGCAGTCGGCACCGCATGTCAGTACAACCGTACAGCCCGCACCCGTCACAGTACAGACTGATGACCGGCCAATCGTAATGGATGGCAAAACGGTCGGCCGTGTACTGGCGCCACACATCAACGAGGAATTTGGCAAAAACGACATTAAAGTAAAGCGAGGCGGTTAATTTGCTTGGCGTTAAAATCGGCGATAAGCATACCTATCAAGACTGGGGACTGCGTCTGCTGTCCTACAGTATCGGCATGCCGGAACCACAGACGAAAACAATTGAAGTGCCGGGCATGAGCAGCGTGCTGGATCTGACCGAAGCACTGACCGGCACAGTCCCCTACAAGCGGCGCACACTGTCCTTTACTTTTTCCCTGCGGGATTTACGCTATGAAAAATGGCAGTCAGTATACTCGGAAATTGCAAACTACTGCCATGGTCAGCGGATGCGGATTGTACTGGACACAGACCCCGGCTATTACTATGACGGCCGCTGCACCGTGTCTTCTTCAAAAGATAACAATGTGGTTTCCGATGTCAGTATCTCTGTTGACGCGGAACCTTTTAAACATGAGCTGTCCTCCACGGTAGAGCCGTGGCAATGGGACGGTTTTAATTTCATTACTGGCGTTATCCGCGACTATGGCGATACTCAGGTGAATGGCAGCAAATCCATGACGTTGGTCGGATTCAGCCGACCGGAAGTGCCGACCTTCACCTGCTCTGCTGCTATGCAGTTAACCATTGGCAGTAAAACCTATTCCCTGCCTGCCGGAGAATTCCAAAACTCCGACATTATTATTCCGTCGGGTGAAACACCCATTACACTGACCGGCACCGGCACCGTATCCATTTTGTTGAAGGGAGATTACCTGTAATGTACAAAGTATTGCTGGACGGTAAGCCTATTTATGATCCGTTGATTGGCATTGCACTGACCGACCCGACTGTGGAACTAGCAGAAGGAAAGTCTGGCTCATTTACCTGCGGCATTCCACCCGGCAATCCCGGATATGGAAAAATAAAAAAGCTGGTGTCCGTAATAGAGGTGCTGCAGGACCATGACAGTCTGTTTGTCGGACGCGTGCTGTCCGCTGAAAAGGATTTCTATGGTGTCGAAACCATCACTTGTGAGGGAGAACTGGCCTATCTTCTAGACAGCATCCAGCGGCCGGCCGAATATCACGACATAACGGTGCGCGGATTCTTGCAGACACTGATTGATAATCATAACGCACAGGTGGACGAAGCAAAGCAGTTTGAAGTGGGTGAAGTTACTGTCACCGATTCAAACGACAGCCTGTACCGTTACACCAATTGGAAAACCACACTGGATGACATTAACGATAAGCTGGTATCACGGCTTGGCGGACACATCCGCATACGCCACGCAGACGGACACCGGTACCTTGACTATCTGGCTGATTTTGACAACACAAATACACAAACAATTGCTTTTGGCGAAAATTTGCTGGACTACACGGAGAACACCACAGCCGATGATTTAGCGACCTGTATAATCCCGCTGGGAGCCGCCATTGAAAACCAGACAGACGACCCGCAGGCGCTCCAAAAGTACACCACCTGTGCGGATGCCAACGGCGGCAGCGATTATGTGTGTGATTCTGATGCGATTGCTAACTATGGACGAGTTTTTAAGGTTGTCCATTTTGATAGTGTAACTCTACCCGCAAATTTGAAAACAAAAGGTGAACAGTACCTGCATGACACACAGTTTGAAAAAATGGCATTAACTGTTACCGCTGTGGACAAACACCTGCTGTCCGGTGATTTTGAACGCATCAAGGTAGGTGACCGCATTCGCTGCCTGTCCAAGCCGCACGGTATGGACCGGTTTTTCCCTGTCACCAAGCGGAGCATTCACCTTGACGCCCCAGAGCAGGACACCATCACGCTGGGCGATACGGTATCTGTCAGTTACACAGAACGTGCCAACAAAGACAATGATGCGATTTATCAGCAGATTGACCATATTCCCCCCCAATCTGCCACACTAAAATTGGCGCAGGACAATGCTACCGCCTTGCTGACAGCTGCCACAACAGGGCATGTCGTCACCCGTGCAAATGAAATCCTGATTATGGATACGGATGATACGAAAACTGCCCAGCATGTTTGGCGCTGGGATGTGAATGGCTGGGGGTACAGCAGCACCGGCATTGACGGCCCATACAAGCTCGCGGCCACCATGGACGGTGCAATTGTAGCGGACTGTATCACTGCCGGAACAATGAGTGCAGAACACATCCGCACCGGCACTCTTAAAAGTCAGGATGATGTTGTTAATTTTGACCTAGACAATGGGTCTCTGACAATTAATATGCATATATCAAAATACTTGTCCAGTTCAAAAATGGTACTTAATGGTTCGGGGTTAAGGGTGTTTGATGCTGCTCAAACAAAGCCACAGATGACATTAAGCTGTATTGTCTCAGGAGATACTTTTAATCCAGATGGCAGTCGGGTTAACTTGGGAGGGACCATTGACATCCCATATTATGACACCAAAGGAAATAAGCTTTCGTCAATTTGGATAGAGGGGGACTATATTTCAATTGATGGTCCAACTGGCCTTCCCATTGCTAAAATTTCTTCAGATATGTTATTGGTTGGAAGTCAATCAGCACTTCTGTTCTATGCTGGCCGGGCTGTTAATACCGGGGATAATCATGCATCTTTCACTCTTGGGGATGGCACAGAACCGGTATGGATTTTAGGTCCATCCGATGACCCTTCCGGTAGGGATTGGACCATCCTGTTTGAAAGTGGTTCCTTAAATGATATTGTCATTGGTCGTGATGTATCAATGAACAATAATACTATTTCTCGTGTTAAACTATCTTCTCCAAAGATTGAAAATGCCGAATTTGATGGGGCACCCAGCTTTCCGGACGGAATCACAATTGGCGGGGAAACATTGGATGGAAAAAATGATGGCGTAACGCAGAAGTTAAACCTATTTGGCGCCGGAGAAAACGGCAGCACAAGACAGCTTGATGTGAAAAATGGACGCATTACTAGCGTGCAGGATCTTTAAGGAGGGATAATATGGCAAACGTATCAGACAAGGTCGCACAAATTCGACAAGCGGTCTATGGCAAAGACGTACGTGAAAGTATTGCCTCCAGCATTGAGGCAATGAATGACGAAAGCAAATCGGCATATGATACCGCCCAGCATGCCCCATGTATCAGCTCTGCGACGGGAAATTGGGAAATTTGGAACATCACAGCAAATGCCTATACGGACACTGGCAAACCTGCTCGTGGTGAGACCGGTCCGCAAGGTCCACAGGGCGAGAAAGGCGATACCGGCGCGACAGGCCCGCAAGGTGAAAAAGGCGATACTGGTGCTCCATTTGTCCTTGGCACGACGATTTACCCAACACTGGCAGACCTGCAGGCAGCCTATCCCAGCGGCGACACACACGCGTACTATGTTGGTACTGCCGAACCTTATTCGATTTATCTCTGGCATGGCAACGCATGGGGCCGTTTTAGTGCTTCCGGACAGGATATGGACAAATATGTGCAGTCCGTCAATGGAAAAACACCCACGAATGGCGCAGTTGACCTGACAACAGCCGATATTACCGATACTGCTGAAAAACGGTATACCAGTGACACAGAAAAAACGAATCTGTCAACAGCGATACAGTCTGCAAAAATAGGAGATACAGAAGTACCAAAATCCGGAACGGAATTGCAGCTGCCATCATACCCGTCTGGTGTCCAATTGTTTAGTGCCCCCCTCCCTACCTCTGGATGGAACACTTCCGCGCCATATTCGCAAACGGTAAGCATTTCCGGCTTACCGGACAAGGACGGGGATTTCCGGCTTGCACCCACAGCCGCGGGAGCGCCAACGGCGGCAGAAGAAACCGCATTTTCCTGCATTACCGGCAGCACGGGCACCGCAGGCAGCATCACATTTAACTGCCGCGATACAAAGCCGGACACCGATATTCATGTAAGATTGGTGGTGTATGATACATGAGTCAGTTCTTTCCGGTAGGGAAACACAGCAGCGTAGGCAGCGCTTATGGCACATAGCTATAGCGTTGGCAGCAGCGGTATTGATGGCAAATTTGGTGCCGGTACTGACAGTGCGGTTCGTACATTCCAGCGCAGCAAAGGGTTGTCTGTTGATGGACTGTCTGGCAAAAACACTTTCGCTGCGCTGTGCAGATGAGGTGACAAGTGTGGGAGCAATAAATATAGGTTTGCCATTGCAGTAATTGGTTGTTTTATCGGTCTTGCCGGCTGGCTGAGCGGACGGGATAAGAAGATTTTAGGTGATGGTGAGTGGAAAGGATGTAATGGTCAAGCATTTTT
>DHDR01000011.1 GCA_002399445.1 Ruminococcaceae bacterium UBA4871
TTACTAACTTTCTATCTGGACGACTTTTGGGGGCAGGTCACCTATAATCCATAATAACCACAAGATTGCTATACTCCTTCCTGCTTAATCTGCAAATAGTATCTCATTGATAACAAAAAATATACACATATCTCTTGTACAGCCATTGGTGACACTTTTTAAAGCAGAAAAGGAAAATAATTCAAAGAAATACAACAAGTGCTTTCCTATGGAACAGCGGTGTTACAGCAATACTTGACTATTACAATACATCTCTTTTTAAAAGTTCGATAAAGTTATTGACAATTATTGTCAATAGTAATATACTATTTTATTGAGATATTCTATGGAATATCAATAGAATCAAGTAAAGGGCAGCAGTCCTGTCCATATATGATTGGAATTGATGAATGCTAACAGGAAACATAGAAACTGGATTTCAACAATCAGGCCATGAAGGTTTTGAAAATCATTTCGAAAATGATTCATGAATTAGCAGTTTGTAATCATAAAATGAACGGTTAATACCAAGAAGGCAAAAAGCCATGAAGGTTTATTCGGAAATCGAGTAAAACTTTCATGGCTTTTTTCTTATGATATGCAATGTCATGTCCTTTGTAGAGCAATCTCATTAAAAACCATGGTTCAGCTCTTGATAAAATTTTAGGTTCAGCGAGGAGGTTTCCGTATGAATTTAATACAGTTCTTTGCAGAAAATCCAGTCATTGCAATTGGGTTTTCCGGCGGTGTAGACTCTTCCTATCTGCTTTATGAAGCCCAAAAATATGCAAAAAAGGTGCGGGCTTATTATGTGAAAAGTGCTTTTCAGCCACAGTTTGAACTTGATGATGCCCGGAAACTTGCCCAACAGATCGGTGCAGATTTACGCATTCTGCAAGTCGACATACTGTCCCATAAAGAAATTATCAGCAATCCGCCAAACCGTTGTTACTTCTGTAAACAGGCAATTTTCGGTACCATTTCTTCTCAGGCCGCACAAGACGGTTTTCCGGTACTGATTGACGGAACAAATGCTTCCGATGCCGCCGATGACCGTCCCGGAATGCGTGCACTGAAAGAAATGTCTGTTCGTTCTCCCCTGCGTGAATGCGGACTGACAAAAAGTGAGATTCGGAAACTTTCAAAAGAAGCCGGACTGTTGACATGGAATAAACCAGCCTATGCATGTCTGGCAACCCGTGTCCCCTTTCATGAACCGCTGAGTGCCGAATTATTGGACCATATTGAACAGGCGGAAAACATTTTGTTTCAACTTGGCTTCACGGATTTCCGCGTGCGCGTTTTCAAAGGAGCCGCACGTTTGCAGTTAAAGGAAGAACAGTGGGCTCTCGCAAAAGAAAAGAGAGGTGAAATTCTTGCCGCACTGCAGCCTTTCTTTCATTCCGTTTTATTGGATTTTCAGGTGAGGTGAAAAAATGGATCAAAAAGGAATTCGTTCTTTGCTGAATCAAGTTGCAGAAGGCAAAGTCGCAGTTGAAGATGCCGTCCTGAAATTAAAAGAGGCACCGTTTGAAGATCTGGGATTTGCCAAAATTGATTCCCACCGTGCACTGCGTCAAGGTGTAGCCGAAGTAATCTATGGCGCAGGTAAAACGCCAGAGCAGATTTTGGAAATTGCACAGGCAATGTTGTCAAAAGGCCAAAAAAGCATTTTGATTACGCGCATGAGTGAAGGCGCAGCAAAGTTTGTAAATCAAAAGATTTGTTTACACTATGATCCGATAAGTAAAATCGGTGTTATCGGAGAGATACCAGAAGCTGATGGAGTGGGAACAATCGTGGTTGCCTCCGGAGGAACCAGTGATATGCCTGTCGCACAGGAAGCCGCACTTACCGCCGAAGTACTTGGGAATCGGGTGACAAGGCTTTATGATGTGGGTGTCGCAGGATTACATCGCCTGCTTGCACACATAGACGGCATCATGTCAGCCAGAGTCATCATTGCTGTTGCCGGAATGGAAGGTGCACTCGCAAGTGTCATTGGCGGTCTTGCAGACAGCCCGGTAATTGCCGTGCCGACCAGCGTCGGATACGGTGCAAATTTTGGCGGTCTGTCCGCTCTGCTCTCGATGCTGAATTCCTGTGCAAGCGGGGTAAGTGTCGTGAATATCGATAATGGATTCGGGGCGGGATATCTCGCAAGCATGATCAATCATATGGAGGGATAATGATGAAAACACTTTATTTAGACTGTGGAATGGGAGCATCCGGCGACATGCTGACGTCCGCTTTGCTGGAAATCCATCCAGATGCCAAAGCAGCTCTTGCACGGTTAAACGAACTCGGTTTGCCGGGCATCAAATATCAGGCAAACGGTGTACAAACCTGTGGAATTTCCGGAACGCATACTTCAGTCTTGGTTCATGGGCAAGAGGAAGATGTCGAACAGGAAAACGCCGGCCATTCCCATTCTCCTGCGCATTCCGCAGACACGGCCGAACATCATCACCATCATACGCATACCAGTATGCAGGATATCAGTCAAATTGTTTCCCATTTGGATCTGCCAAGCTGTGTCAAAAAAGATATTCTTGCGGTTTATCAGTTGATTGCGGAAGCAGAAAGCACAGTGCACAAAGTTTCCGTTTCGGAAATTCACTTTCACGAAGTAGGGTCCATGGATGCCGTTGCCGACGTAACCGCCGTCTGTTTTCTGCTGCATGAAATTGCTCCGGAAAAAGTATTGGCATCTCCTGTCCGTGTCGGCTTTGGTCAGGTCCGCTGCGCACATGGCATCATCCCCGTTCCTGCACCGGCCGCCGCTCTCCTGTTAACCGGAGTCCCCACCTACGCTGGGGACTTTGCCGGAGAATTCTGTACACCGACAGGTGCCGCCCTGCTGAAATACTTTGTCAGTCAATTTTGTGGACAACCTGTGATGCAGGTGGAAAAAATCGGATACGGGATTGGCAGAAAAGAATTTCCGGCCGCTAATTGTGTACGTGCCTTCTTAGGCGAAACAGAAAGCGAAGAAAATACCGTTGCTGAACTTTCCTGTAATCTCGACGATATGACACCGGAAGCAATTGGATTTGCTGAGCAGTCTTTGCTTGCAGACGGCGCTCTGGATGTTTTTACAGTCCCAATTGGAATGAAAAAGTCACGTCCGGGCATTCTCCTGTGCTGTATTTGCCAAGTTTCACAAATACAGCAAATGGTGAAAAGCATCTTTTTCCACACAACAACGCTTGGCATCCGCGAAAAGGAATGCAGCCGATATGCCATGAAACGGGAATTGCAGACAGTCCCTACATCCTTGGGAACCGTGCATTTAAAAACAGCCGATGGTTTTGGAATCCAAAAGAAAAAATTGGAATATGAGGATATTTCCCGAATTGCACATGAAAGCCAGCTTCCTTTTTTACAAGTACAGAAAAAGTTAGAAAAAGAATTAGACAGTAAAGGATGAAAAAAATGTATGAAATTGAAAGAATCAATCGAAAAGATTTGCCGATTTTTGCTATTTACAGAAAAGTGAAAACAATATAAACTATATCTAAATAGGTGATGAGGCTCACCACAATGCAGCAATTGCTAATGGCTTCTACTTTGTTTGAAAAACATAAAGTAGGAGCCTTATATTTTGGCCTCAAGGGTGGTATAATGATTATGAAATTCAGTAAGATACTCATCGTCGGCTTAGGCGGCTTTCTGGGAGCAGCGCTTCGCTACCTGATTTCGAGTGCCACAGCCAAATGCTGCAGTGATTTTCCCATTGGAACATTGATTGTCAATATTCTCGGTGGATTTATCATGGGGTTCATTATGGAAGCGAGCACCAGCATATGGCCGCTTTCCGCAAATGTCCGAATTTTCTTAACAACAGGCGCAATGGGAGGACTTACGACTTTCTCAACTTTCAGTTATGAAACAATTGCATTACTTTCAGACGGAGAATATCTAATGGGTGGTTTGAATGCCGGGTTAAACCTCTTTTCCGCTTTATTTGCCTGCTGGCTGGGAAAAATGCTTGCTCAATTACTCTAAGAATAAGGAGGACACAGATATGACCGGACCAGGTAAACTGCTGAAAATTTACATAGGAGAGTCCACCAGCCACCACGGGGAACCGCTTTATCATACAATTATCAAACAAATCAAAAAGCTCGGACTTGCAGGGGCAACGACCGTCCGCGGTATTGAAGGCTATGGTGCAAACAGTGTGATACACAGCACAAGGATTCTGAGGCTCTCTGAAGATCTTCCAATTGTGATAGAAGTCGTGGACACGGAACCCAAAATACAGAATTTAATCAAAGTTCTTGACGGAACGATTACTTCCGGAATTTTAATGACGCTTCAGGATGTCGAAATCATAAGATATGAAAAGTCAAAACAAGAATAACAAAGGCTGTCAAAGAATTTCAGAATTCTTCGACAGCCTTTGTTATTGAATAGAAGAAGACGGCAGCTGAATTGCCTCTGTCGGTTGACACAGGTATGTACATGGATATTCTTTCCGAAGTTTTTCATATACAGTTTCCGCTGCTTTTTTCTCGTCAAAGAGGCCAAATACAGCCGAGCCGGAACCTGTCATACAGGCACCCAATGCTCCTGCCTGCAGCATACGTTTTTGGATGGCTTTGACCTCCGGCAAAGGCAGGGCAACTGCAAAGGCATTACCGAAAGCACAGCCAAGCATCGGCAGACTTTTCTGCTGCAAAGCTTTCAGAACACCCGGTGTAAATTGGGGGATGACTTCCTGAGCAGCATCCAACTGGTGATATGCTTCTGCAGTACGCACATGAATCGGAGGCTTGCACACAACAAACCAACATGCGGGAATTGGAGCAAGAGGCGTTAAAATTTCTCCGATTCCCTTTACCAGTACCGTCCCTCCCTGCACACAAAACGGGACATCTGCGCCAATGGTTTCTGCCATGCGGCAGAGGGCTTTCGGCGAAACTGCACATCCATATAGTCTGCATAATCCCCGCAGGGCTGCGGCGGCATCGGAACTTCCGCCCGCAAGCCCCGCCTGACTGGGAATTTTCTTGTGGACTGTCATGCACACGTTTCGGTCTGTTTCGCCAGTGAGAGAAAAGAAAGTCTCTGCTGCACGGTAGACAAGATTTTCTTTTCCGTCTGGCACAGGAGGCATCTGCGGTGCATCTGCATCCGGAACACACCTGACCTGAAGCCCGCCATCCGGCATACGGTCAAATGACAGCATATCCTGTAAAGAGATACTCACATTGACCATGGAAAGCAGATGGTATCCGTCTCTCCTCCGGCCAGTGATGTCCAAAGAAAGATTCAGCTTGGCAAAAGCAGATTCTGTAAGCACGGCATGCACTCCTTTCACAGCATATCTGCGTGATGATTCTGAACAAAATGTCCGATGCGGGAAAGCGCTTCTGTAATATGTTTAATACTGTAGGAATAGGAAACACGGACAAATCCTTCCCCGCAGTTCCCGAATGCCGTACCCGGCACCACTGCCACATGTTCTTCCTGAATCAGCCTTTTGCAGAACTCATCACTGGTCAGGCCCGTGGAACGGATACACGGAAAAATATAAAAAGCACCTTCCGGTTCAAAGCAGGTAAGGCCCAACTCATTAAAGCCGTCCACGATGAGGCGGCGGCGCATATCATATTGTTCCCGCATATAGGCACTGTCACTGTCCCCGTTTTTCATGGCTTCCACTGCAGCATACTGACTAACAGTCGGCGCGCTCATGATACCGAACTGATGTAATTTTGTCATCTGCTTAATGACAAGTGCGGGACCTAGTGCAAAGCCCAGTCGCCAGCCGGTCATGGCAAAGGCTTTCGAGAAACCATTAATCACAATTGTCCGTTCCCGCATATCCGGAATGTTGGAAAAAGTGACATGACTCGTGTCACCATAAGTCAATTCGCTGTAAATTTCATCGGAAAGCACCATGATATCTGTCCCCCGCAGGACATCTGCAATGGCATTGAGATGTTCCCGCCGCATCACAGCACCTGTTGGATTGTTGGGATATGGCAAAATAAGCAATTTCGTTTTCGGCGTAATTGCTGCCTTCAGTTCTTCCGGAGTCAGGCGGAATCCATTTTTTGCTTTCGTCTCTAGGATAACCGGAACGCCGCCCGCCATTTCCGTAAGCGGCTGATAGCAGACAAAACTCGGCTGTGGAATGAGCACTTCATCTCCAGGGCACACTAAACAGCGAATGCAGCTGTCAATTGCCTCGCTGCCGCCAACCGTCACCAGACATTCCGTCTTGGGTTCATACTGGACATGGTAGTGGCGTTTAAACCATTTGCAGATTTCCTCACGCAGCTCCATAAAGCCACGATTCGGGCTGTACCAAGTCTTTCCATCCTCGAGAGAACGGATACCCTCCTGCCGGATATGCCAAGGCGTAACAAAATCCGGTTCCCCAATTGAAAGGGATATAACATCCTCCATTTCATTGGCAATGTCAAAAAATTTTCGGATACCGGAAGGTTTAAGCGCCTGCACATTCGGATTCATCCGGGTGGAATAATCAATCACAGGACAGGTCCCTCCTCCCGTCCTTTTCCTCCGCAGCATTCATAATAATCCCATCTGCTTTATAACGAGTCAAAATAAAATGCGTGGTAGTGGAAAGGACGCTGTCCATTGTCGAAAGCCGGCGCATGACAAACATAGCGATTTCCTGCATGCTGCTGCCATGGATAATCACTGCAAGGTCATAGCCGCCGGAAACCAGATAAACACTGTCGACTTCCGGCAATTTCATAATCTTGCTGGCAATCTCGTCGAAACCTCTTTCCCGTTTCGGCGATACACGCAGTTCAATGATGGCAATTGCGTTGTTGACATCTACTTTTTCCCAATTAATGATTGCCTTGTAACCACGGATCACCCCATCTTCTTCATACTTTACAATAGCATTTTTTACATTTTCCTCTGTTTCATTGAGCATGGCTGCCAACTGTCTAGTCGTTAGACGCGCATTTTCACTCAGCAGTGTTAAAAGCTGATCCATTGCATTCACTCCTCAAGTATCCTAATTCCACAGAAACTGTGGGGATATAAACTTTGTATTTCAGAAAATTTACTTCATCATAACACAAACCCCCACCAAGCAGGAGCCTTTTTTCGGATTTTGAAAATTTTTTGCTGCTGCACAGGTCATGAAATTGGATACATTTCAGGTTTATGCGCTATGTAAACAGCAAAATGCGTAAAACCGAGTTTTTCCAACATATGCAGCCCATCCTCTATCCCACTACCAACATCGCCCCAACGGTGTGCATCGCTTCCCAGAGTAAGCCGCTTGCCTCCAAGTTCACGGTAACGCCGCAAAATAGGCTGGTCCGGTATGGTGACGCCGATGCACTGACGCAAGCCGCTGGTATTGACCTCCAGACTTTTCCCCTGCCGGATCAATTCCAGCAAAACCGCGTCAATTTCCTTTTGATAAGGCCGATAGCTGATTTCCAAATGATTATGGTCACCATGTGTATAGCGCCATGGATAAGTTAAATGAGCCAGAGAATCGAATCTGCCCCATTTCACCATTTCCAACATTTCTGCAAAATAATGATGAAGCAATTCTGTTATATTGCATTTTGTATAGTCAAGATCATAAAAATCCGGATACCCCTTCACATTATGAAGACTTGCAAGCACAAAATCAAAGTTGCACATTGACAAAACGTCTTCCGCTGCAGAAAGGTCCTGCAGCGGCTGACCCAGTTCAATGCCAGCATAGACATGCAGCTTGCTTCGAAAAGCCGCTGCTGCTTTCCGCGCCTCAAAATAGGATTGCAAAATTGCTTTCTTGTACTCTTTTTCCCAATAATCCTGACATTCACAATGATCGGTAACTGTCAGAGAAAACAGTCCCTGACGGGCAGCATTATCACACAACATCATCACAGAATCATGGCCATCAAAGCTGCAGTCTGTGTGACAATGGGAATCCGACAAATATCTGTACCGCATTTTGCTCCCTCCCTTCGAATTCCGTAATAACACATCTCTGCACATTCAACATTCATATCCGGATAGGATACCAGCCAATCAAAGGTACTGGCAAGCCGAATCAGAATATGTTCTTTTTATTGTAACATACCAATCAATAAAATCATACAGCTAAGGCCCCTGTTTTATCGCTCAAAGTAAACAAACGTTGACAAGAACCTCCATCTCGTTCATAATATGTTTGTAAATTCACAATAAATTCATAAACCATTTGCGTATTCATGCGCAGCAGGAAATTGGAGGAAAACAATATGCGTGCTGTCATAACTGTCCTAGGCAAAGACATGGTGGGAATTCTCGCCAAAGTCTCTGCCATTTGTGCCGAAAACAGTGTAAATGTTATAGAGGTTACCCAGTCTGTTATGCAAGACCTTTTTGCTATGATCATGATGGTCGACATTTCATCCTGCAAAATTCCTTTTAGTCAGCTTTCTGATGTTTTTACAGCACTTGGCAAAAAAGAAGGCCTCACCATCCATGTGATGCACGAGGACATTTTCAATTCCATGCATAAAATCTAATGACTTTTGGTGAAAGATGGTGTAAACATTGATCGATACCCATGATATACTCGAAACAATACAGATGATTGATAATGAAAATCTCGATATTCGAACAATTACAATGGGAATTTCTCTGCTGGACTGCATTGACAGCGACCCTGACCGTGCATGTAACAAAATTTACGATAAAATCTGTCGTTATGCCGGAAATCTGGTGAAAACAGGAGAGGACATCAGTAAAGACTACGGAATTCCGATTATCAACAAGCGTGTGTCTGTCACCCCCATTGCTATTGTTGCCGGTGCCTGTCAGGATCATGATCCGATCCGTTTTGCAAAGGCACTGGATCGTGCAGCAGAAACAATCGGTGTGAATTTTATCGGCGGTTACTCTGCTCTGGTACACAAAGGGTTTTCTCCGGGAGACTATGCGCTGATTGAAAGTATTCCCCGTGCACTGGCTGAAACAAAATATGTCTGCTCCAGCGTAAACGTTGGCACTACAAAAGCCGGCATCAACATGGATGCTGTGAAAAAGATGGGGCTGATTGTCCGGAAAACCGCGGAAGCAACCGTTGATCAAGGATGCATTGGCCCTTCCAAGCTAGTCGTTTTCTGTAACGCGCCAGAGGACAACCCCTTTATGGCCGGTGCCATGCATGGCATTGGCGAACCGGACTGTGTAATCAATGTAGGTGTCTCCGGTCCGGGAGTGGTACGTGCTGCCCTGCATAAATGTCCGGACGGCGATCTGAGCGAAGTAGCAGATATTATAAAAAAGACGGCCTTTAAAATCACCCGTATGGGGCAGCTGGTTGCGCAGGAAGCGAGCCGCCGGCTGTGTGTACCATTTGGAATCGTGGACCTCTCTCTTGCCCCGACTCCAGCCGTGGGAGATTCCGTCGCACATATTCTGGAAGAAATGGGGCTGGAAAGCTGCGGCGCACATGGTACAACTGCCTGCCTTGCCCTGTTGAATGATGCTGTGAAAAAAGGCGGCGTCATGGCCAGTTCTCATGTTGGCGGGCTTTCCGGCGCATTTATTCCGGTTTCCGAAGATGCCGGCATGATTGATGCCGCGGAATGCGGTTCCCTTTCTATGTCCAAACTGGAAGCGATGACATCTGTATGCAGTGTTGGATTGGATATGATTGCGATTCCCGGCGATACACCGGCTGAAATCATTTCTGCCATTATTGCAGATGAGGCTGCTATTGGTATGGTAAATTCCAAGACTACTGCTGTGCGCGTCATTCCGGCAATCGGCAAGAAAGCAGGAGATGACCTGAATTTCGGCGGCTTGTTTGGACACAGCCCTGTGATGGAAGTCAACCGTTGGTCCCCCAAAAAATTCATTGACCGCGGCGGCAGGCTGCCCGCGCCGATACAGAGCCTCAAAAACTAAAAGAGTGGATATATTGAAATTTAAATTTTCATTGTCCTATTTTGAGCAGGATGAGATCTGCAGTTCCAGTTGAATGTTCAATAACTTTTATTCATGTATGTATAAATGATAATTATTTTCAAATTCTCATATGTTTAATTTTTAACAAGAAGTCGATAATAATTGTGAATGTAACCAAAATCGACTTCTTGTTCACAATTTAGAAACAAAGTAGTATGGAAGAGTGCTATAATCTTGGGATAAGTATAACCTATCTTACGAATAGGTCCCATATAAATCAGGAGGCGCTGTTCATGAAAGATATGATCAAAGAGATCGTAGATATTGACCACGAAGCGCAGCAGATTACCGACGAAGCACAGCAGGAAAAATTAAACTCCGCCGATGAAATCTCAAAGCGCCGTGAAGAAATCCGCACCAAATACCTTGCCCGTGCCCGTAAGCGCATTGAAAAAAATGAACCGGTGGAACGGGCTGCTGCCGAAAAGAAATGGGCGGTGACTGAAAAACATTATACTGAAGTCCGCAAAAAGCTGGAAGCAGACTACAGCACACACGGTGACCAGTGGGTAAAAGAACTTGTCAGCCGCGTGTTGGGAGCGTGAGGGTATGTCGAACACAGCAATTGTCGGTAAAGTTCATGCTATGTATGCTCACCGGCTGAAACAAAATGACTGGGATGCATTGATCAGCTGTTCTTCAGTTGCAGAAGTGGCGGCTTATCTCAAATCCAATACTGCCTACCATACCGTACTGAATAATGACATGAATGACCATGATGTTCACCGTGGCAATCTGGAGAATCTGCTGCATGAAAAACTGCTGCAGGAAATTATTCGCCTGAGCCGCTACGATTTGGATATGGGAGAAGATACGGCAGAATATCTGATGGAGGATTTGGAAATTGACCAGATTCTGCATGCAGTAATTCGAATCAACTCTCATCAGACAGCCAGCATGGTCCCGCCGAACCCTTATCTGAACAGCCGGGCTCATTTTGACCAGCATGCCATCGACGCAGCATCTACTTATGACCAGCTTCTGGATGCGTTGCAGCACACCCGCTACTATAAGTTAATGCAACCGTTCCGCACAGCAGACGGCGGAATGGAAAATTACACGGGGTTGGAAAACGCATTGTTAGCGGATTTGTACACACAGCTTTACTATATTATTGACAATGAGACCCATGGTAAAGAACGCGAAATACTGCATGAAATGTTTGATGATATGATCTCTCTGGAAAATTATGCTTGGATTTTTCGTTTAAAATCTTTTTATCATATTGAAAAGTCGCAGATACATGATTATCTGCTTCCTTTTGGTAATATACCGAAAAACAAACTGGAGCAGATGATCGCAGCAGATACACCAAAACAGGTGACCGCTGTGATGAGGACAACGCGAATTGGCAAGCGCGCTCTGCAGCGGCCATATGATGCACCAGGAGATCTTGTCATCCAAGTCCGGTACTGGGAATCTTATAAAAATATGTTTTTCAGTTCACAATCCAGTGTGGTAATGCTTTCATACATCTTTTTGATGAAAACAGAATTAACCTCACTTGTAAATTTGATTGAAGGCATCCGTTATGGCGTTTCCAAAACAGACATCAAGCGGCTGCTCAATCCCTACAAATTTGTATGAGAGGAGGACCTGAATGTGGCTGTAATTAAAGTTAAAGTTGTCAGTATCATCGGCAGACTGAATGAGTTAAACCGTGTAACAGAAATCTGCGGACGCAGCGGTATTTTCCATCCAGACCATGCACTTGACTTCTATGAAAACACTGAGAAATTTTCTCAGTTAAACGAAGAAAATCCGTTTTCCGGTTCTCTGCAAAAGTTATATGATTCGCTCAGCGTAATCGGTCACACGCCGGTGCTGCTGCCGGAAGAAAATATCCGGAATCTGCAGATAGAACCTCAAGAAGCACAGAATTATGTATCCCGTTTTACAGAAACGATAAGCACAATGCAGAATAAGCGTGTTCAAACGCAAAAGGAAATTGAAACTTGCACAAAAGACGCTGAAGACATGTCCCATTTTATGGGGTTGAATTTAAACCTCGATGAAATTCGGGAATGTAAGTTTATTAAAGTCCGTTTTGGATTCCTGCCCAAAGAAAGCGCAGAACCGCTGAAAACGACTTACAAAGATAACCCATATGTTACATTTTTCCCATGCACGACTGATCAAACGCATCTGTGGGGCGTCTATATGTGCCCAATTGACCAAATTGCAGAAATTGATAAAATTTTCTCTAAGCTTTACTTTCAGCGCCTGCGCCTGCGGGAAATCACCAAGACGCCGGAAAAAGTTGTGGAATCTCTGCACACCAAAATTGATGAGCTCCGCAAACAGATGGGCAGTTTGCAAACAGAGGAAAACCAGTTTTGGCAGCGGGAACAGAAACGTTACACAGAAGTTTATTCCTATCTGGCGGAACGCAGTACTTATTTTGGCATTCGGCATTACGCTGCCTCTTACCACAGCAGTTTTATCCTGACTGGATGGATTCCGGCAGATGAAGAGCAGTCTTTTACCATGATGCTCGATACGCTGCAAAGTGTGGAATACAGCCTAAATGATGCAGACGACGTGTTGGCTCATTCGCCGCCGGTCAAGCTGAAGAACAAGGCACCTGCACGGCCCTATGAATTCTTTGTTAAAATGTATGGTCTGCCAAACTACAAGGAAATTGACCCAACCCCGCTGGTTGCCATTCTCTTTACATTGCTGTTCGGCATTATGTTTCCGGATGTCGGACAGGGGCTGTGTCTTGCATTTTTCGGTTATTTCTATATGTGGAAACACCGCCACATGCCGATTGGCAAAATTTTGTTGCCATGTGGTATCATGGCAACCCTTTGGGGATTTGTATTTGGTGCATGGTTTGGTAATGAACATTTCCTTGATCCGCTGTATCATGCATTTGGACTTCCGGGAAAACCTGTCGACGCAATGGAAGGAAGCACAACGGTGGCTATCATCGTTATTGCAATTGCCATTGGGTTTGTGTGCATCACATTATCAATGATTCTCAATATTTATTCCAGCTGCAAGCGGAAAGACTATGCACGTGCACTGGTCAGTCAAAACGGTGTCGCTGCTCTGGTTTTTTATGTAGCATTGGTGCTTGGCCTTGTAGGACAGAAAGTAACCGGTAAAAAAATCATAACCATCCCCTACCTTGTGTTTTTGATTATTCTGCCGTTGGTAATCGTATTTCTTGGAGATTTTCTGGGAAGCCGCATCCGCGGGGAAAAATCCCGGCCGGAAAGCTGGCCGATGTTCTTTACTCAGAGTTTCTTTGAATGGTTTGAATTTCTGCTTGCTCTGCTGAGCAACACAATCTCTTTCCTGCGGGTCGGCGCTTTCGTACTGGTCCATACCGGTATGATGACTATGGTGCTGACCTTGTCCCAGATGGTGGATCCGGCATTTGGAGTCGGCTGGTATATCATGATGGCAATCGGCAACATTTTTGTCGGCGTTTTGGAATCCTTGCTGGTCAGTATCCATGTACTGCGCCTTAACTTCTATGAAATGTTCAGTCGTTTCTACGATGGTGACGGCCGTGCGTTTACGCCTGTACATGTACAAGGGTTAATCAAGGCATAATCCTGCTTTCAGCAGGTTTTGCAATACAATATTTTATATTCTACTTAAATGGAGGAATCTATCATGCTGCTTAATGCAATTCTTCTCGCCATTCCTGTTGTGTTTCTGATCGCGTCTGTTTCTCTTTCCGTACGCGCAGTTAATCACGGCAAAAAGCCGAGGACTGCTCTATTGACTCAGATTTTCGCTTGTTTGGTTGTCGGTGCTCTTTGCTTTATTACACCGCTCGGCGTCCATGCAGCTACTGGTGCTGCTTCAAATGGAATTGCTTTGGTTGGTTCCGGCTTAGCTGTCGGTATCGCTGGCATCGGCGGCGGTATTGCTGTTGGCCCTTCTGCTTCTGCCGCAATCGGTGCCTGCAGTGAAGACCCGAAAAACTTTGGTAAATCCATCATTTTCGTTGCTCTCGGTGAAGGAATTGCTCTGTATGGCCTTTTGATTGCTATCCTCATCTTCACAAGGGCGTGATTAATTATGCGTTTTTATCTAATCAGCGATAACGTTGATACACAAGTCGGTATGCGGCTGGCAGGCATTGACGGTGTAGTTGTGCATAAAGCGGATGAAGTGAAAAAAGCACTGAAAGACGCAATCGCCATGCCGGATGTCGCGGTGATTTTGATTACGGCAACTTTACTTGCACTTTGTCCCGAAATGGTATATGACCTGAAACTGAAGATGAAACGCCCGCTGATCCTCGAAATCCCCGACCGGCATGGAAACGGGCGCACGAAAGACTCTATCACCGAATATGTCCGAGAGGCAATCGGTGTCAAAATCTAATTGGGGAGGCTGCAAATGGATATGACTGAGGAAAAAGTCTATCACAGCGACGAAAAAGTCAGCAAATTCCATGATGCCATTAACCATTATGCCACGGAACAGCGCAATAAAATTGAGCAGGAAGTGGCTGACTATAAGGCACACGAACTGGAAAATGCCGAAAAAGAAGTTTTAAATGAGGCCTATCGCCTGATTCAGGCAGAAATGGCCGCAATGCGCAATAAAATAGCCCGTGAAATGGCTCTGCGTGAGCAGGATGCACGCCGTGAACTGCTCACACGACGCCAGCAAATTTCGGATGAAGTCTTTGCCAATGCAAAAGAATCCCTGACGAAGTTCACTGAAACAGATAAATATAAAGATTTCCTTGAAAAAGCCGCAAAAGAAGCGGTACCGCTGTTTCAGGCAAGTGACATTACTATCGGCATGAAGCCGGGCGATGAAGCTTATCAGAGTACAGTCAAAACCGCATTCGGCGGTAAATGCACATTTGTGGAAGACAAAACCATCCATCTGGGCGGGCTGCGAATAATCAGCAAAAGCCTGGGCCTGACTGCGGACCAAACGCTGGATGCTCTGCTTGAAGACCAACGCGACTGGTTTGAAACGCATTCCGGCCTGGCCGTAGTTTGATGAGGGGTGATCAGATGAATAATGACGTGATCTTTGGCATCAACGGTCCGGTCATCACCGTGAAAAATGCCCACAGTTTCGCCATGGGCGAAATGGTTTATGTAGGTAAAGAACGCCTGGTTGGTGAGATCATTGGTGTAACAGACAAATTAACAACTATTCAGTGCTATGAAGAAACGACAGGCCTGCGTCCGGGCGAACCGATTGAAGGAACTGGCGCGCCTATGAACGTAACGCTTGGTCCTGGTATTCTGGATAATATTTTTGATGGTATTGAACGCCCGTTAAAGGAAATTGCAGAACAGGCCGGTTCCTTTATTGCCCGCGGCTGTGCAGTTCCTTCTCTGGATACCAGTCGTTTGTGGAAAGTAACACTTACTGTGAAAAAGGGTGATAAACTGCAGGGCGGCGATATTTATGCCACCTGTCAGGAAACCCAAATCATTGAGCACCGTTGCATGGTGCCGCCAACACTGTCCGGTACCATTACCATGGTAAAACCAAACGGCAGTTATCATGTGAACGATACAGTCGCTGAACTGACAGACAATGATGGAAATGTACATGCCTTATCCCTCTGCCAGCGTTGGCCAATTCGTACGCCGCGTCCGGTAAAGAAGCATCTGCCCATTAACATCCCGCTGATTACCGGCCAGCGTGTTATTGACACCATGTTTCCGATTGCAAAAGGTGGTGCCGCCGCAATTCCAGGCGGTTTCGGAACTGGTAAAACCATGACCCAGCACCAGCTGGCAAAGTGGTGCGATGCGGATATTATCATTTATGTTGGCTGCGGCGAACGTGGCAATGAAATGAGTCAGGTTCTGGAAGAATTTAGTGCTTTGATCGACCCGAAGAGTGGCCGGCCCATGACGGACCGCACCGTTTTGATTGCCAATACCAGTAACATGCCGGTTGCTGCCCGTGAAGCTTCTATTTACACCGGTGTAACATTGGCGGAGTATTACCGTGATATGGGTTATCATGTTGCTATGATGGCCGACTCGACCTCCCGTTGGGCAGAAGCTCTCCGTGAAATCAGCGGCCGTTTGGAAGAAATGCCCGCCGAAGAAGGGTTCCCTGCCTATCTGCCCAGCCGTCTGGCAGAATTTTATGAGCGTGCAGGAATGGTGGAAACCTTGAACGATAAAGAGGGTTCTGTTACTCTTATTGGCGCTGTTTCTCCAGCTGGCAGCGACTTTTCTGAGCCTGTCACACAGAATACAAAGCGCTTTACCCGCTGCTTCTGGGCCTTGGATAAGTCGCTTGCCTATGCGCGACACTATCCGGCAATTAACTGGATGGAAAGCTACAGTGAATATTTCCCTGAGCTGGAGAATTGGTACAATAAGAATTTGGGACCGGAATTTGTAAAATATCGTAAAGAAATCAACAAAATTCTGCAAGAGGAAAACTCGTTGATGGAAATTGTCAAGCTGATTGGTTCAGATGTTCTTCCAGATGACCAGAAGCTGATTATTGAAACGGCACGTGTGATTCGTGTTGGTTTTCTGCAGCAGAATGCATTCCACAAAGAAGATACTTACGTTCCGCTGAAAAAGCAGGAACTGATGATGAAAGTTATTCTGTACCTGTATCAAAAAGCAAAACAGCTTGTGAGTGCAAGTGTGCCAATTTCTAATATTTTGGCAACTGGGCTGTTTGATAAACTCATCAAAATGAAGTATGATATTCCAAATAACCGTTTGGATATGTTTGATGATTACATGAAAGAAATTGACAAAGCCATGGCCGGTATCGTGACTGCATAAGGAGGTGCGCATATGATTCTGGATTATGTAGGTGTAAAAGAAATTAACGGTTCCCTCATCGTCCTGGACAACGTGCCCAATGCCACCTCGGAAGAAATGGTAACAATCCGGTTGGATAATGGCACCACACGACAAGGACGTATTGTGCAGATGGACGGAAACCGAATCGTGATTCAGGTATTTGAAGGTACGCGTGGAATTTCTCTGGAGAATACAGAAACTCGTTTGATGGGTCATCCGATGGAGCTTTCCCTTTCCCCAGAGATTCTTGGCCGGATTTTTGACGGTGCAGGTAAACCAATTGATGGTTTGGGTGACATCTTCCCTATCAAGAAAGCTGACATTAACGGCACTCCAATCAATCCTGTATCCCGTGTTTACCCGAAGAACTTTATCAATACGGGTATTTCCACAATTGATGTTCTAATGACACTGATTCGCGGGCAAAAGCTTCCAATTTTCTCCGGATCCGGTATGAAGCACAATGAACTGGCTGTGCAGATTGCACGTCAGGCAAAAATTACAGATGAAAACGGCAGCAATGATTTCTGCATTGTATTTGCAGCAATGGGTGTTAAGCAGGATGTTGCGGATTATTTCCGCCGCAGCTTTGATGAAAGCGGTGTTCTAAGCCGTGTGGTTATGTTCTTAAACCTTGCAAACGACCCAATCATTGAACGTATCCTGACACCACGCTGTGCTCTGACAGCTGCCGAATACCTTGCTTTTGAACTTGGCAAACATGTGTTGGTCATCATGACAGATATGACCAGTTACTGTGAAGCGCTTCGTGAATTCTCTTCCAGTAAAGGAGAAATTCCAGGGCGTAAAGGTTACCCGGGGTACCTTTACAGTGACCTTGCTTCCATCTATGAACGTGCAGGAATTGTAGCGGGTAAAAATGGCAGCGTTACGCAGCTACCTATTTTGACAATGCCAAACGACGATGTCACACACCCAGTTCCTGACCTGACCGGTTACATTACAGAAGGCCAGATTCAGCTTGACCGTGGGCTGGATGCATCTGGTATTTACCCGCCTGTCAGTGTTCTGCCTTCGCTTTCCCGTTTGATGAAAGACGGTATCGGTAAAGGTTTCACACGCGAAGACCACTCTGCTGTTTCCAACCAGCTGTTTGCTGCTTATTCCAAGGTTATGGATGCCCGTTCTCTTGCTTCCGTTATCGGCGAAGAAGAGCTCTCCCCAGTTGATAAAAAATACATTGCTTTTGGTAAATTATTTGAATCTAAATTTGTCAATCAGGGGTTCAATGATAACCGTTCTATTGAGCAGAGTCTTGACCTTGGCTGGGAACTGCTGGCTGCTCTGCCGCGCAGTGAACTGGACCGTGTTGATGACGATATGCTGGATAAATATTACGAACCAGCGAAAAAGCGTGTAGAAAGCAGAGAAAACCAGAACACAGCAGACAAAATCACCGCAGCTGAAGCCTAAGTTTTTTGATCTGAGAAATTAAGAGGTGTTTTCATGGCAAATTCAGCCGTGCCAACCAAAGGTAATCTGCTGGCGACAAAGAAATCGCTTCAGCTGAGCCGCACTGGTTTTGAGCTTCTTGACCGGAAGCGTAATATCCTGATTCGTGAAATGATGCAGCTGATTGACCGTGCCAACAGTATTCAGTCGAAAATTGATGATGCTTATACTGCTGCTTATGCGGCTTTGCAAACAGCAAATATCACACTTGGTGTTTGTAAGGAATTAGCTGCTACCGTACCGCTGGACAATGGCCTAAATGTTGCCTATCGCAGTGTAATGGGCGTTGAGATTCCAATGGTTGAACTGGAAAAACAAAAGAACACGGAACCGGTACCTTTCGGTCTTTATAAATCCAATACCGCATTAGATATCGCTTATCAGAAATTTCAGGAAGTTAAAGTGCTGACTGCTGAACTTGCGGAAGTGGAAAACAGTGTATACCGTCTCGCAGATGCGATTAAAAAGACACAGAAACGAGCCAATGCGCTGAAAAATATCATGATTCCACGCTTTGCAGCTACCGTTAAGTTTATCACTGAAGCACTTGAAGAAAAGGACCGCGAGGAATTTTCCCGCATGAAGATCATCAAAGCACAAAAGCAAAAAGCACAAAGACTTGCTGAAGAAGAAAAAGCAGCAAATGTTGCTTCCTGAATTCGCCTGATAGATAACAATCAGCTCTAACATTATGGATGATTCTCTTTCTATTCGTCTAAAATGGATGATAAAAAAGGAAAACCTCCTGTTGTAATTCAATTCTACAACAGGAGGTTTTTTCTGCGAAGACATTCTATTACAAAATGCAAATAAAAACTTGTTTTGCAATGATTTTATATGATATTCTTTCTTCTTAAAAACAATTCAAGTTATATGCCTAAATGATTCACATAATCATCAACCATTACTTCAGATAAACCCATCTGCAAATCAGAAGAATGAAACAACGCAATATTTTCGACATGGCGGATACCCTCTCCGGGTTCCACCGTATAAAGCGGTGAAAGCGTACGCAGCTCTGCATAGTCGTTGCAAATACACGTTTCCAGTGATGAACCAAAATCTGGATATGGCTGACCAACCGTATGAACAAAACGCTTGACCAGTGTGCAGCCGTGGTTGGAGTAGCCGGCCCAGCCCTGCAGATCATTTACACCGAACTTCAGATCCCGGCCGGAAGGTGCCTGCCGCACGAGAATATACTTATCTCCAAGAGAAAGACGATCATCATGAAAACTGGAAAACGGCCACAGACTAAAGTTTCGGTTTGGCTGGTACTTTTCTTCACCACTGCTATTCTGTGGGATGATAACTACGCCGCCTGGTGCCATCAACGTACTTCCGCACAAAGAAACCCGCTTACTTTCGTGAGAACAGTTGCGCATTTTATTGACAATCATGACATCGGAAGCATCCGTCCCCATCATCACCTCAAAAGAAAGCTGCACATCATTTCCCTTTTGCCGAGGCGGCGTAAATCGGACTCCACCGTTGAGCGGCCCATAAATGACGGGATCATTGTCCGGATAATAGCTTTGCGGCATTCGGTCCGGTGCAAGACAAACACGGTGACCTCCATAAACATGGAAAGCTGTTTGCGGACCGTAATAAGATTTCCACTCCTGATTTGCAAAGACATTATGCTGCTCCGCATCGTAATAAAGAAGATTCGTATCATCTAAAAACCCAATCCGTAAAATGCGCGGGCCATAATCAATGGAAACAACAACATCAATAAAGTGATTGCTGATGCGGACACAGTGACCTTGATCACCATAATTCACTTCTTTGACTTCAATACCCATGCGCCAAACACATCCTCTTAAAAGTTTAAAAATGTAAAAGTGCAAACGATTAAAAAGTTAAAATACCGGCAGTCTGATCCATCCCTGCCGGACCTGGTTCAGGACAGCAGAGTGCCCAGACATCTGTTGCTCTATTTTCTAATTCAACCACATTTCGGGCGGTACTGTCAAGTTTTTCCCTGTCTGATGTATGTGTTAAGAGCGGAAGCATTCGTTTTTGTGAAGCTTTTACAAGGATGTCCTTTCCTTTGGGGCCAAAACCGAGAATTTTTAAGTAAGGCGGCAGTCCGATACTATCAACTGCCCGCAGCCCCAAAAATGCAGAGAGCACCAATCTCCGAAGGCGCGCAAGACTGTAACGTTTTGTTTTTAATCGGTTGTAGAGTTCTTCGAGAGAAGCAGCCATATGTACTGCCGCAGACAGTCGGTTTTCCAAACCTTCACTGAGATCCGGAAGCATACGATATTCCTCATCAGTCATCATACGCAAACGATAAAGCACAGCGCGTTCCACTTGCTTCAAGGAAGCTGGTGCCCTGCCAGCTTCTATTTCTTTTCGCACAATCCGGACACTTTCCGAAGAAGGCAAAGCTGTTTCCCAATTTCCGCCAGAACAAATCTCGGCACGAATCCGGCTGGCAGACGGATACAGACTTTCCTCCATACTGTCATGAGAAGCCCCAAAACGACGAACCGTAAAACAATCCATAGCAGAATGCTGCTTTTGAATTGCTTTACAGTATTCAATACCCAAAATATTGTTTGGTCCGTGCAGAAGTCTGGCTGCTGCACTTCCGGCTAATTTCTGAACAGCCTGCTCCCGCGCTCCTGCAAATGAAATCCCGCTTTTCATATATTGACGCAGAAGTTTGTTCATGGAGGGCTGCAGCAAGACAGATGCCACTGCCTGCAGAGCTTTTATATCGCCACATTCACTGCCGAAAGCCAACGTGTCTGCCCCCAAGGCAGCCGCCAATGCTACACCACCCCGTGCAAAAGTTTCCGCACCGGAAACCGCCCATGCCACCGGAAGTTCTGCCACCATATCCACTCCGCCAGCAAGCGCCAGCCGTGTGCGTGCCCATTTGGAAAGGCATGCGGCTGTTCCCCGCTGCATAAAGCTGCCGCTCATCACAGCTGCCACATGAGTTGCCCCAGCATCACGCACTGCTTTGATGAGTGCTTGATGACCTTTGTGGAAAGGATCATATTCCGCAATAATAACAGCTAAAGGCATCTGATCTCCTCCATTTTTAGCACATTTCACAACCTGATACTTGCACTTTTATCATTTTTGTATTATTATAAAATAATGTTCCTTTTCCGTTGCTTTTTCAAGTTTATTCGCAGTCTTTGAGTAATCAATTTAATAAGACTATTGTAACGCAAACCGTTAATTGGAGGCAATGAATCTATGAAAATTTTGGTTATCAATGCAGGTAGTTCTTCCTTAAAATATCAATTGATTGATATGGAAACAGAAAAAGTACTCTGCAAAGGAAACTGTGAGCGGATTGGCATGAAAGACAGCCGCTTCAGCATCAGCACATTTGATGGACGTCATATGAAAAAGACAGTCCCGCCTTTTCAAAACCATAAGGACGCTTTTCAAGCGGTTACAAGAATTTTGGTGGATAAAGAATATGGCGTTATCAAAAATAAGGATGAAGTTGCGGCCATCGGCCACCGTGTTGCGCAGGGCGGCGATCTGTTTAAGAATTCAGTATTGATTACAGAAGAAGTCAAAAGAGGTATTGAAAGTCTCATTCCCCTGGCACCTTTGCACAACCGTCCGGAATTAGACGCAATCAATGCCTGCCAAGAAGTATTTGGAACAAGTATTCCAGAAGTCGTTGTATTTGATACCAGTTTCCATTCTACCATGCCCCCAAAAGCTTACATCTATCCAATTCCATGGAAATATTATGAAAATTATAAAATTCGCCGTTATGGTTTCCATGGTACCAGCCACCGCTATGTGTCACACCACATTGCACATCTGATGCATCAGCCGATTGAAGATTTAAAAATCATCAGCTGTCACATTGGCAATGGTTCCTCAATTACTGCAATTGAAGGCGGTAAAGTTGTGGATACCAGTATGGGCCTGACTCCTCTGGATGGTTTTATGATGGGTACTCGCTCTGGTTCGCTTGACCCATCAATTGTAACTTACATTATGAAAAAAGATAATCTGACACCTGATGAAATGGACAATATTTTGAACCGCAAATCCGGTCTTCTGGGTATTTCCGGCTATGCAGACGACCGCGATGTCATCAACGCAGAAATTAAAGGTGAACCACATGCGATTCTGGCCCATCAAATCCTGTATTATCAAATTGCAAAATATATCGGTGCCTATGCCGCAGCCATGAATGGTGTGGACGCAATCACATTTGAAGCCGGTATCGGTGAAAACCAGCCGGAATTACGTTATGAGGTCTGCCGTTATCTGCGATATCTTGGTGTTAAAATTGACGCCGTTGTAAATGATGATACAGTTAATGGAAAAGAAGGCAAAATCAGTGCATTCGACTCTCAAGTTTCCGTATATGTCATTGTAACCAACGAAGAATTAATGATTGCCCGTGATACCCGTTCTATTGTGGACAAGCTCACTTACGCAAAGACAGAAGACAAAACTGTGGTGGATCCGGAAGATATCTAACTTTTCAAACATGTCTTGAAAGGTTGTCTGCAAAAGCGGGCAATCTTTTTTATTTTATATACGTAAGTAAAATCTTTAGTATCCCAGTACTTCTCCAACTAAAATCACATGGATGCGCTCCGTGCGTTGATAAGCGGTCACTACATAATTCACACACATACGATCCGGAGAGGAACATCCGGCAGTCATCGGGCCTCCGCAGGCGACACAACGGCCCGTTTCGGCACAAGGAGTTTGAACGCCCAGCCGAATACCGTTTGCCGGTGCAGCAATTTCTTTGACACGCTCAATCGCAGCGGACAGGTCAGGGACAATTTTGTTGTACCCTGCAAGGATAACCACCTTTTTCGGGCCGTGTGCCAGCGCGGAAACACGATTACAATTACCGTCTACATTGTAAAGTTCACCATTCTCGGTAATGGCATTGCTGCTCATAAAAAAAACGTCGGCATTGTGCGCTTGGCACAGTTCCTTCTCCCCTTTGCTGCGGTCAATGTAGTGATAGCGGCTGCTTTTCATTAAATCCATGACACCGCTCTCCGTAAGTGTAACAGAGCCGCCGCTGCCGATCGTGCAGCCGGCTGTCAGCAGTTGTTCCGCCTGTTTGACTGCATCGGATTTTGTGGGTGCGTAGCTGGCTTTTATATGATTTTTTTCAAGTGCGGAAATTGTGCGTTTGATTCTTTCTGTGATAATCTTTTGCTTGTTTGCATCCATTGGTTTTCAGCCTTTCTTTTTTAAGTACTGTAATGGTTTATAGCATATATGTTGAACAAAAATTTGTGATGCCGCAATTCCGCAGCGGTATAAAAAGTTTTCTCTCTTTACTGTTTCACAAACCAGTCTTTAATTTCTTGTTGAGACGCCTGCACACTGCCCTGCACTAAACCGGATTTACCGCCGCCGCGCCCGTTAAGCGCTGCATTCATGGACTTTCCAAACGCACGCACATCTTCCCTGACACTGGCAACTGCATACTGATACTTCCCATCCGTACCGCTGAAAACTGCTGCACATTTTGAACACTTTGGTGCAAGCAATGTACTGAAACGACGCAGGCCATCCGGTTCCAGTCCAGTTTCGAAGGTACAAAAGATGCCATTTTGATTGGGTTTAGCAGTCTCTGCCTTAACTTGAAACAGAGAATTTTGTTCTGCGGTCATCTGATGCTGCAGGTTTTCCTTTTCCTCCAACAAACGGCTGACTGCATCTGAAATGGCCTTAGGTTTTGCAGAAAGCATGCTGGAAACCGTCGTAATTGTATGCAGGCATTCCCCATAATCCCGCAGAGCACGGCTCCCGCACAAGAGGGAAATCCGTACGCCGCCTTTATAATGCGTCCAGCCAATTACTTTTATTAAACCGATTTCACCAGTATGGGAAACATGCGTGCCGCAGCAGGCACAGACATCATAGCCCGGAATGGTTACAATGCGCACCTGACCGGTCAGTTCCTTTTTGCTGCGGTAATCCAAGGTTTTCAACTCTGCAGCAGTTGGATAGGTAATCTGCACGGGCAGATCCTGATACACAGCCTCATTTGCAAGACGCTCGCCCAGTACAATTTGGTCGGCCGTCAGCGGCTTGTCCAAATCCAGCGTCACACAAGCACTGCCCATGTGAAAGCCAACATTGTTTACGCCGAAAAAGCGATGCAGCACACCCGAAAGGATATGTTCCCCCGTATGCTCCTGCATGCGGGAACGGCGCAGCGGCCAATTAATTCCGCCTGTCACGCGCTTTCCAATCGGCAGCGGTGCATCTGTTAGATGCAGAACAGTGCCTTCCTTTTCGTGGGTATCCAGTACATTGACACGGTCCAGCACCCCACAGTCGCCCGGCTGGCCGCCTCCCTCCGGATAAAAAGCCGTACGGTCCAGCACAATCTGCCAGCCGCCTTTCACCGGTTTACAGGAAAGTACCTGCGCACGAAATGTTCGTTTGTAAACATCTTCCTCATATAATTTTTGCGTTTCCACAGAAAACACCTCAGTAAATTGAAATCTATGTCCATTATAACGCAGTTGGCATTTCATTTTAATTCTAAATAAGAACAAATTTGATTTGCTGAATTCCATACTTCCGCAGGTTTAACCGAGTATTTCCATTTTCTTGAACAATGTGTAAAGAATGTTTAAAATATATTAGCGTTACATTGAAAAATGCAGCAGACTGCTGTACAATAGTAAATACTAATTTTTAAATGAATATTAAATTCATGAGCATCTAATGCCTATAGTTCCTCTTACAGGATGGATTCGATGCAGAAAGGGTAACGTCTTCATGAACTGGCTGCTAAAATTTATGTACGGACGTCATGGGCCTGATCAGTTTTCTTTTTGGCTCTTCATTCTTTTCCTTGTGCTGGACTTGATTGGCAGTTTTCAAGCAGGGGCAGCAAAAGCTATTTTTGCCCTGCTGGCTATAGCCGCACTAGTTTATTCCCTATTCCGTATCTTTTCCCGGCAAAATGAAAAACGCTGGGCAGAAAATCAGAAATTTCTCGCAGCAACCCAGCCTCTTTCCCGCTGGGTGCAGCAGCAAAAAGGCCGTTGGAGCAGCCGCAAAATTTACCATTATTTTCGCTGCCCAAAGTGTGGTGCCACGCTGAGGGTACCGCGCGGCCGCGGAAAAATCTGCATCAAATGCCCAGTGTGCCAACATGAATTTATCAAGAAAGCATAACAAAAACCCTGCAGTCCAAATTCTGCAGGGTTTTATTTTTGAGCCTGTGGGTGGTGTGCAAGCGGCAGCCGAACGGTAAAAACAGAGCCTTCGCCAACGCGGCTTTCCACGCTGATGTCCCCGCCGTAAAGTACCGCAATATGCTTTACAATCGACAGCCCCAGCCCTGTTCCGCCGATTTCGCGGGAGCGGCTGGTATCCACACGGTAGAAGCGTTCAAACAGACGCGGGATATGTTCCGGAGCAATGCCGATTCCAGTGTCATGCACCCGGATGACGGCAATCTCCTGCTGAGAGGCACCGGTGATCTCCACTTTTCCGCCGGGTTTATTATATTTGATAGCATTTTCAATCAGATTCGTAAAAAGCTGCTGCAGACGTGTTGGAGCACAGCATACATAAAGGTCGGGAGCGATATGAAAATCAACGAAGACTTGATTCTTTTCTGCTGAAAGGCTCAGGTGCTCCACACTGTCCCGCACAATTTCTTCCACACTAATCGGCTGTGCAGCAGGATCTTCCCGCATATTCTCCAGACGGGAAAGCACCAGCATATCGTCAATCAGATGCTGCAGCCGCTCTGCCTCCATATCTAGTACATCATAAAAATAAACACGTGTCTGTTTATCGCGGTCACTGCTTTTCAGCAATTCAATGCTGGCACGGATGGAAGTTAGCGGCGTTTTCAGCTCATGTGTCACATTTCCTACAAATTCGCTGCGCATCTGCTCCAGCCGTTTCATCCGACTGATGTCACTGACGACAGCAAGCACGCTGTCACCGCCCTCGACCACAGCCGCGTAGACGGTAAACTGCTGTCCGGAAGTTACACCGGCAATCTGTTCTTTACAAGGAGTCCCTGCCTTTTTTGCTTTATGCATGACACCGCCCACATGACTTAAAATCAGACTGCTGTCCACAGAGGCACCAACACACAGAGTGGGACAGGAAAGGAGTTCCCGCAGCCGTTCATTGAAAAATAAGACGCGTCCATGCTGGTCAACTGCCAGCACACCATCGTCCATTCCTTCCAGCAGCCCTTTTAAGCGGCTTTGGTTGCGGTTAAGTTCTGCAATAGCATTTTCTGTGCTTTGTGTCATCCGGTTAAAGGAGCGTGCCAGACTGCCAACCTCATCTTTGGCATTTTTGACGGAAACACGGCTGGCAAAATGTCCGCGGCTGATTTCTTTCGCTGCATCGGTCAGTTCCTGCAGCGGATGCAGCATTCGCGACACAAAAGGCAGAGTCGCCGCACAGGCAATCAGGATGCCGACCAGCATACAAATTCCGGCGCTCCATACCAAGTTCCTTAAAACCTGATCCATTTCGGTTGTCCGTAACGCTGCACGGATAATATATTGATTCCCTGCCAACTGCGCCGCATAAAGATAGCGTTCATGCGTAGTTTCACTCAAATGCAAATCATAGCCACGGCCTTTTTGCAAAGCCTGCTGCACTTCCGGACGATGTAAATGATTTTCATTAATATTCTGCCGTTCACTGTCCCCCAGCACTTTCCCTTGTCTGCTGATAATACTGATACGCACCTGCTGTCCGGCCTGCTGCAGGGAATTACCCAGCCGTTGGGCCTCCTGCTGCGGATTTTGGGCCATCTTATCCGTTTCCATCCCCGAAAGGGAAAGTACAGCGTTCAGTCTTCTGACAAATTCCTGTTTGTACTGATTCTGCACTTGAAAAGCCCCCAGCAAAAATGCCACGGTAAAGCTAATGACCACAATTACAGAATTGAGGAGAGCCATCTTCTTTTTCAAACAGTTCCTCCCTCCTGCGCACAGAATTTATAGCCGACACCACGCACAGTCAGAATACGCTCCGGTTTATTCGGATCGTCCTCTATTTTCTGACGCAAATACCGCACATGCACATCTACTGTGCGTGTATCGCCGAAATATTCTGTCCCCCAAACTTTGTTGAGAAGCGTGTCCCGTGTCAGCACTTTCCCCTGATGCCGCATCAGCATACAGAGAAGGTCAAACTCTTTGGCAGTGAGTCCAACCAGCTTTCCGTTCTTTCGCACCGTGTGGCGGGCAATATCCACCTGCAGCCCATCGGCGGAAAATATCCGTTCTGCAGGCTGTTCCTGCTGTGCGGCACGCCGGAGCACTGCCCGCACACGCGCACAGAGTTCTTTTACTCCGAAAGGTTTTGTTATGTAGTCATCGGCACCCATTTCCAGCCCGAGTACCTTGTCCATTTCCTCTCCTTTTGCAGTCAGCATCAGAACAGGGATTGACCGTGTCTGCTCATTTTCCCGCAAAGCGCGGCAGATCTGCAGTCCATCCATCCCCGGCATCATCCAATCCAACAGGATTGCATCCGGACGGCAGAGCCGGACCGCTTGCAGTAACGTTTCCCCATCTGGAAACTCACCGGTTTCAAACCCAGCGTCTTTCAGGCTGAAAGCAATCAGCCTGCGTATATTTTGTTCATCATCCGCAATATAAACCAAAGGCACAGGCACTTTCTCCTCTCTTCAGGATCCTATCTTTTCCACTGAAAACAAAAAGGCTTCCGTCAATCCGATCCTTTGTATCCTGCCGCCGGCATTTCTTCCCCATCGTTCAGGTCGGGATGCTCACCAGTTACGAGATAAATGACCCATTCCGCGATATTGGTGGCATGGTCTCCCATCCGCTCTACATACTTAATCATAAAAAGCAAGTCAACATCATGCATGACCTGTTCCGGATTGTGCGCAATCGCAGAAGAAACCTCCAAAACGACTTTGCCAAACGCTGCATCCACCGCATCATCCGCCATACAAATCCGTCTTGCCTGTTGAACGTCCCGGCTCAGGTAACTGTCCATCGCACTGCTGAACATATCCTGTACCGTTTCCAGCGTGTTCACAATATGGTTAACAGGAAGGCGTTGGCTGTCGGCCATTCCACTGGTCACGAGAATTTCACAGATATCCGCACACTGGTCAGCTTCTCGTTCCATATCGGTCAGGATTTTCAGGCTTGCCGCAATAATGCGCAGGTCACCGGCAATCGGCTGCTGACTGGCAATTAAGTTCATACAAAGTTTTTCATTTTCATGTTCCATGCGGTCAATTACGCTGTCACTTCCTGCAACCTTTCGGGCCAGTTCCACATTTCCAGTACGCAGCGTCTGTATCGTCAATTCAATGCGGCTTTGGATAGCGTCCCCCATCTCCGTTATTTTTTTTGTCAGAGATTTCAGTTCCTGATCAAAATATTTTCTGGCCATTCCATTCTGCCTCCTATTATATCATATTATCCGTCCTGTATCCCGCCTGTTTTTCTGAAATATACAGCAGCACTAAGGAAAAATGAAAACAGCTTTTCTCAGCCAAACCGGCCGGTAATATACCGCTCTGTCCGCTCATCCGCCGGATTGTTAAACATATCCGTCGTATTGGTATATTCCACGAGTTGTCCAAGCAGGAAAAACGCTGTATTGTCTGCAATACGGGCAGCCTGCTGCATATTATGTGTCACAATGATAACGGTATACTCCTTGCGCAGGTCACCCATCAAATCCTCAATTTTTAAAGTTGAAATCGGGTCCAGTGCGCTGGTCGGCTCATCCATCAGCAGAATGTCCGGCTTTACAGCCAACGTACGCGCAATACAAAGCCGCTGCTGCTGACCGCCAGACAGGCTTAATGCGCTTTTTTTCAGTCGGTCTTTCACTTCATCCCAAAGGGCAGCTGCCTGCAGACTGGTTTCTACGATTTCATCCAGCTTTGCTTTATTTTTGACGCCGTGAATTTTCGGACCGTAGGTAACATTATCATAAATGCTCATGGGAAAAGGATTGGCCTTTTGAAAGACCATTCCTGCACGCTTACGCAGCAGTGTTACATCCGTGCGGGGTGCATAGATGTCTTCACCATCTATGGTGACTTTCCCCGTAATCCGGCAATTTTCCACTAAATCATTCATGCGGTTGAGAGTTTTCAGGCAGGTCGATTTTCCACAGCCGGAAGGCCCAATAAATGCCGTGACACGATTTTCGGGGATTTCCATATTTATCCCTTTCAGCGCCTGAAAATCTCCATAATAAAGGTCTAAATTTTGCATGCCGATTTTTATTTTTTCTTTTCCGGAAAGTTTTCCATAAGCTGTTTGAATCTTCGCTTCTTGATCTTGTTGAAACGGCAGGTCCTGATGCACGGGCGTTTGAGAGCCGTCCGGTCGGACAGCAATTTTTGTTTGTAAATTCATACCGTTTTGTACTCCCTTCTGATACATGACAGCGGTCTATTGAGCAGTTCCGGTCGCCTTTTTATCCAGATGCCGGCTCAAAGCGCGGGCAAGAATGCTGAACCCCAAAACCATTAGAATGAGGATTGCCGAACATAAATTGGCAATTTGCGTGGAATTGGCCGCAATGGACTCCGTGCGGGAAGCCCAAATCTGCAGTGCCAGTGTTTCGCCGGGACGCATCGGATTGAGCGGACAGGTTGGAGAAGTAAGATTCCAGTTGCTCCAGTTAAGGTCTGTACTCATCCCTGCAGTATAAAGTAAAGCCGCAGCTTCTCCAAATCCACGCCCCGCCGCTAAAATAACACCTGTCATAATACGCGGAATACACGCCGGCAGCAGCATATGAACAATAGACTCCCAATGAGTAGCACCCAGCGCAAGGCTTCCTTCTTTATATTCTGCCGGAAGCGCACGAAAAGCGTCCACCGTTGTGATGGTAATGAGCGGCAGACAGAGAATGGAAACCGCCAATGCTCCCGCTAAAAGATTCCACCTCGCATGGGTCATCAGAATAAATACCAGATACCCGAACAAACCGATGACAATAGACGGCAAGGAGGAAAGCGTTTCCACACATATGCGGATAAATCGGGTCATTTTGGTATCCTGCGCGTATTCCGACAGATAAATTCCCGCTAAAATTCCGGCAGGCACACTGATAAGCAATGCGAGGATAACCAAATAAACTGTATTAAAGAGTTGGTTGCCAACACCCTCAGCCGTAAAAGACAGCATGTCCGGTGTAAAACCGGCAAAGCCGTTGTAAAGCGTGTACCCCACAAAAGCCAGCAGAAGCAGCAGGATAAAACCCGCCACAGCATAAAAGATACCCGTCATAAAGCGGTCTGTGGTACGGTTTCGGCGGCTGATTCGGTTCATTTCAGGCTCACTTTTCATTGGAATGTTCCACCTTTCCCGAAACCAAATGAATGAGGAAAATAAATAAAAGGGAAATAAAGAACAACAGCAGCGCAATTGTCCACAGTGCCGTATTATATTCCCCGCCTTCTGCTGCACCACCCATGTCCGCAGCAATGGTGGCTGTCAGGTTGGAAGTGGGCGAAAAAATATTGCGGGGGAATGCTTTCATTTGTCCAATCACCATGGCAACTGCCAGTGCTTCGCCAAATGCCCGTGCAAGGCCCAGAATAATACCTGTCAAAATTCCCGATTTTGCATTTGGCAGCACAATCCGGCGAATTGTCTGCCAGCGTGTGGAACCCATCCCATAAGAAGCTTCACGGTAGCCCTGCGGAACACTGCGGATAGCGTCCGCTGCAACTGTAGTGATGGAAGGATAAATCATAACTGCCAGAACAAGGGAAGCTGCCAAAACGCCATAGCCTACCTGCAGATGAAAGGCTTTGCGGATAGCCGGAACCAGCACGCTGGTACCCACCCAACCATAAACAACTGATGGAATGCCGACAAAAATTTCAATTGCCGGCTGAAAAAAATGCGCGCCAAAACGCGGAGAAATTTCTGTCAGGAATATTGCTGATGCAAGACTGAACGGAACCACAATCAACAGTGCCAAACCACATGTAGACAATGAACCAACGATAAAAATGGCCGCACCGACTGCACCGCCGCCCTGAAAATCGTCTGCCGGATTCCAATGTGCAGAAAACAGAAATTCCATTAGACTATGTTTATAAGTTGTAAAGGTACCAAGGCCCTTGTATGCCAAAAAGATTCCAATAGCAAACGTGACAGCAATCATAAAAATACCAAAAGCGGTTACAACTGCTCTGCCCGCATATTCTCGTCTGAACCTATTTTTTCCCTTCATCCTGCTGCTTACTCCTTTTTTAACATGGAAAAGAATCAGGCAGGTTTTACAATCTACAATCTGCCTGATTCACGATTTCGTTTCCGTTTCGGAATTATTTCTTGCCTTCTGCGTCACGCTTGCTCACAACACTGCTCGCCATTTTGGACGTCACACCATAGCCGAGACTTTCCATCTTTTTTCCGTATTCATCAGAAGAAATAAAATTGATGTAAGCCTTCACCGCTCCCTCTGCTGTTCCTTTGGTGTACATATGCTCATATCCCCATACCTGATATTTACCGTTATAGGTATTTTCCAGTGTTGGTTCCGCACCATCAATGGCAACGGCCGTAACTTTGCTCTTATTACCGCCAATCAAATAGCTCAGCGCAACGTAACCGATAGCACCCTTATTTTCCTGAATGCTCTGCAGCAAAGTACCAGAGTTGTCTGTTTCCAGAGTTGCATTTGAAGCTTCCTGCTTACCATCCAGCGCATACTTGGTAAACAGGGCACGGGTACCAGAGGTTTTAGGGCGAGTAATCAAAACGATTGGTTCATCTGGGCCACCGACTTCTTTCCAATTTTTCGTCTGTGCCGTAAAAATAGAAATGAGCTGCTGTTTGGTCAGATTCTTAACTTTCTCCCCCACATCGTTGTTGACCACCGGTGCCATAGTCACTGTACAAACTTTATGGTCGACTAATGCTTTGGCTTTGTCTGCACTCAGCTTACTTTCGGCAAAAACATCAGAATTACCAATCGCAACAGAACCATCGGAAACCTGTTTTAAGCCGTTGCCTGAACCGCCGGCATTCAGTGTAATCGAAACATTCGGATATTTTGCCTTAAATGCCTTTGCAGCATCCTGCGCCAGCGGAAGCAGAGCCGAGGATCCAGAGCCAGTAATCATACCGTTCATGTCCGCTGTACTCCCACCATTTGAAGCAGAAGAAGAGTTGCTGCCGCAGCCTGCAGCCAAAAATGCGCTGCCAGCAATGACAGCTGCCAAAACTGTGCTCATGATTTTTTTCATAACAAAATATCCTCTTTTCTCGGTTTCATCGTTTTCTTTTGCTTACAACATTTATTTTAAAGATTCTGTGTTAAAAGCATGTTAAAACAAGATTAGATTGCAATTAAGTCTGCCAATTATACGGTCAGTCCCAAAAAACATTGATTTGTATCAAGAAAGGGCAGAAGCCGTAAAAACAGCTTCTGCCCTTTCTTGATACAGGATACAGTTAATTACTTTGTTTAACAATGTGGGCGTTCATACTCTTGCTCACAATAAATACAGCGGTAGCGGCGCGTCTTGGGATCACAGAGTTTAAAAACTTGATCCACACCTTCCTCAATAGTGGTAATGCAGCGAGGATTTTTGCAGGTGATTACATTTTTAATGTATTGGGGCAATGTCAAAGCTTTCTTTTCCACAATGTGCCCATCTTTAATGTAGTCAACTGTGATATTTGGATCAATAAACCCCAGCACATCCAAATCGACATTTTTTTCGCCCTCAATTTTGATAATATCCTTGCGCCCATATTTGGTACTGCGGGCATTTTTAATGACTGCCACGCAACAATCCAGCTTCTCCAAATGCAGTAAATCATAAATCCGCATACTGGTACCGGCTTCAATATGGTCAATTACAATACCGGTCTGCAAAGAATCAATATTCAGCATGGCCGTTTCACCCCCAGTAAAGTCATCATGAGTGCCATACGCACATAGACGCCATTCTGTACCTGATCAAAATAAGCCGCACGCGGGTCATCATCTACATCCAGTGAAATTTCATTGACGCGCGGCAGCGGGTGTAAAATATACATATCCGGCTTGGCGGCCTGCAGTTTTGCCTCCGTCAAAATATAACTGTCCTTCAGACGGACATAATCCTCTTCATTGAAAAAACGTTCCTTTTGCACACGGGTCATATAGAGGATATCTAAATCCGGCAGAACCGACTCCAAATTTGTTACTTCCTGATACGAAATATTTTTGGGCTTCAAGACCTCATCAATGATATAACTTGGCACCCGCAGTTCCTCCGGAGAAATCAAAATAAAGCGGATATTCTCATATCGTGCCAAGGATTTAATAAGCGAATGTACGGTACGGCCAAATTTCAAGTCACCGCACAAACCGATTGTCAGGTCATGCAGACGCCCTTTCTTACAGTGAATCGTCATCAAGTCTGTCAGTGTCTGTGTTGGATGCTGGTGACCGCCGTCGCCTGCATTAATAACGGGGATTTTGGAAAAATGGGCTGCCCTGCGCGGCGCGCCCTCTTTAGGATGCCGCATAGCACAGATATCTGCGAAGCAGGACACCACACGAATGGTATCGGCAACGCTTTCCCCTTTCGTCGCGGATGAGGTGGCAGCCGAGTGAAATCCCATCACACTGCCCCCCATATTGAGCATGGCAGTCTCAAAGCTGAGACGGGTGCGCGTACTTGGCTCATAAAAAAGGGTTGCCAGCTTTTTGCCATCACATACATGGGCATATTTCTTTGGATTTGCCGCAATGTCATCTGCAAGATCCAGCAACTGGTCAATCTCCGCCACAGAGAGATCCAGTGGGTCCAATAAATGTCTTATCATGATTCCTCCTGCATTTCAATCCTCGGGCAGCTGCCGCAGATTGGTTTCAAAGGGAGCTGAGCTGCACAGCTTTCTTCCATTATATCTATGGATCATTTGTTCATCAACGGACGGCAGGCATGTTTCAGCCAGTCCTGTTCCGGTTGATTCAAATTCGGTGCCAAAGTCTCATAAACCCGTTGATGATAAGCATTCAGATAAGCTGCCTCCTCTTTAGAAAGAAGTTCCGGCAGGATAGCTTCCGTATCAATGGGAAACACCGTCAGCGGACGGAAAGCATAAAACTGACCATATTCTGTTTTTTTGTTTTTCACAACTTCCAGTGTGTTTTCTGTGCGGATACCGAACTTACCTTCCATATAAAGGCCGGGCTCATCTGTGATGGTCATGCCGGGAACCAGCGGAACTGTACTGCTGCGGAAACTATGCGGTCCTTCATGCACGGCACCCAGATAACCCACACCGTGTCCGGTACCGCAGCGATAATCCAGCCCATGCTTCCAAACCTGCACACGGGCAATAGCATCCAAATCTTTTCCGGTAGTTCCATCAGGGAAAACGGCATCTGCAATTTCAATATGTGATTTCAGCACCCAAGTGTAGCATTCTTTTTCTTCTTTTGTCAGCGGACCCATCACAAAAGTGCGGGTAATGTCTGTTGTTCCGGTCAAGTACTGACCGCCGGAATCAACCAGTAAAAAGCCTTTGGGCTGCAGAGAAGCATGTTTCTCTTGAGTCGGACCATAGTGCATCATTGCAGCATTGGGACCATAAGCCGCAATCGTCGCAAAACTCTCGCCACAGTTCCCGGGCATTTGTGCGCGATACTTGTGTGCAATCTCGACCGCATCCCATTCCGTCAGTGCTTCTCCGGCAGCCATTCGGCGTTCCAGTTCCATTTTAAAGCGAACCAGAGCAATTCCATCATAAATATGGCAAGTGCGCATATTTGCACACTCGGTCGGATTTTTGGCGGCTTTCAAATAGGTGATCAGATCTTTCCCCTCAATAAGCTGGACTTCCTGATTTTGGGCCATACAACTGTACAGATTGAAGCTAATATCCGACTTGCTTACCAAAACCCTTTCTGCCCCGAATCCAGTTTTCAAGTCATCAGCCAATTGTTTATAAGGCCTGACTTCCACACCGGACTGTTTCATATAATCTGCCGCAGGTGCTTCCAGCCGGTCCGCATCCAGATACAGGAAAGCATTTTTTCCGGTTACCAGCAGAAAAGCAATGGCAAAGGGATTATAGTCAATATCAGAGGCCCGCAGGTTGGTTGCCCACGCCACATCATCCAGCAGACTGTAAAGCTGTGCATCTGCACCGGCCGCTTTCAGTTTCATACGCACTTCGCTCAGTTTGTCCACACAGGATTTTCCAGCATATCGCTCTTCCAGAAGCCAAACGGGAGTGGCAGGCAGCGCCGGACGGTCCTTGGTCCATATTTCTGCAACGAGGTCCAAACTGACCAGCATAGAACCAGCTGCAGACAGTTTTTCCTGCAGAGATTCCGCATCTTTTTCCGAATACAGCCTGCCGTCTACAGCGACCTTGCCGTTGTGAATGTGTTCACCCAGGTACTCATCCACTGTTGGGACTCCAGACTCCCGCATCTTCATCAATTGAATGGGAGTACCTGTAAGCTGCTGGTCTGCCTGAATAAAGAACCGGCCGTCTGTCCAGAGCAGGCTTGCTTCTTTTGTAACCACAAGTGTTCCGGCATCTCCGGTGAATCCGGAAAACCAACAGCGTGATTCCCAGTAAGCGGGAATATACTCACTCATATGCGGATCACTTGTCGGCAGGATAACTGCATCCACACCAAGCTCCGCCATTTTTCGCCGCAAAATGTCTATTTTTTCAGCTGCTGTCAATATGTGTGCTCCTTTCACACGGTAGGCTTAACCCCCCTTTATGTACGCAGAGAAAAAGCCCGCCCGGAGACGAAAAGACCGTTTCCCGGATGAGCTTTTTTAAAGCAGGCACAGCCGTGCCGCGGTTATACAAATTTAGGTAACCTAAAACGAAGTGAGCCGCTACAAAACTTCACAGCAGTTCACTGGCTACAACAGATCTTAAACAGTATACGAGTTTTGCCGTTCTCTGTCAAGGCAGGAATTTTAAAAAGCGCAAAATTCTGCCTGTAAAAGAATATTTACTTTCTTTCATTCAGCGGAATATAGATATGGTGCGGCATGACATTTTTATAAGCTGGACGGATAATTTTTCCTGTGTTGATCCGCTCCTCCAGCAAATGTGCGCTCCAGCCTGCAATCCTTCCCATTGCAAATACCGGCGTGAAAAGTTCAATCGGAAGCCCCAGCATCCGATAAACAAAGCCGGAATAAAAATCAATGTTTGCACTAACGCCTTTGTATGTCCTGCGCTTCTGACTGATAATCTTAGGCGCTAATCTTTCCACCATCGAATACAGAGCATATTCTTTCTGTTTGCCCTTTTCTTCGGAAAGACTTTTTACAAATTTCCGAAAAATCAGCGCACGAGGGTCACTGATACTGTAAACCGCGTGTCCCATACCGTAAATCAGGCCTTTATGGTCAAAAGCCTCTCCGCGCAGAAGTTTCCGGAGATAATCGCTGACTTCCTCCTCATCTGTCCAGTCCTTTACATTTTCCATCATATCTGCAAACATCTGCACAACTTTGATGTTGGCTCCGCCGTGCTTTGGCCCCTTAAGGGAACTGAGCGCAGCAGCAATGACCGAATAAGAATCCGATCCGGACGAAGCAACCACGTGAGTAGTAAAAGTGGAGTTGTTTCCGCCGCCATGCTCTGCATGCAGCACCAGCGCAAGGTCCAGAATTCTTGCTTCCAGTTCCGAATACTGATTGTCTATACGCAGCATGTACAGAATATTTTCCGCTGTGGAAAGGTCGTTCCGCGGCGTATGGATAAAAAACGGCTGGCTTGGATCTGTATCATGCACATAAGCCTGATAGCCATAGACCGCAAGCTGCGGAAAAAGCGCAATCATTTCAATACACTGCCGCAGCGTATTTTCCAAACTGGTATCATTTCCTTTTTCGTCATAGGCATAGAGAGTCAGCACACTGCGTGCAAGAGTATTCATCATGTCACTGCTGGGAGCCTTCATAATAATATCCCGCACAAAGTTCGTCGGCAGGGTCCGGTATTTATTCATCAGCTCACGGAATTCTGTGAGCTGGGCAGCCGTTGGCAGTTCACTGAAAAGGAGCAGATAAACGGTCTCTTCAAATCCAAACCGATTTTCTGACAAAAATCCTCTTGTCAAGTCATTGACATTGATACCGCGGTAATAAAGTTCACCGGGAATCGGTACCTTTTTCCCATTCACTTCTTTTTTGGCTTTGACTTCACTGATTTCTGTCAGGCCGCACAGAACACCCTCTCCATTTAAATCACGCAGACCGCGCTTCACGTCGTATTTCTGAAACAAAGACGGATCTATCTTATTTTTTTGTACACACAGCTGAGCCAGATTTTTAATTTCCGGGGTAATTGTGAAAAATTCATCATCGCCTTTTTTTTTCGCCAAATCATCTCACTCACTTTCTTTTTTCATGACTGTAAACGTGTGATTTTATAACCGCATGTGGTCGTCCTGCAATGATTTTTAGCTAAAAAATTTATTCTACCATCATTTTAAAGCCAAATCAATATGTATTAAATTATATAAATAAATTATGGAAAAAGCATGAACAGTATATAAATATTCAAGCTCAGATAGCACGACGCAGCATGGCCAGAGTTGCCTGCCGAAACTTGTTTCCCAGCCAAAATGCTGTTATAATCTAAATATTTAGATGATTGATTCCCTACTAAATGGTGCTGAAACGGAAAGGAGGAACTATGGAATATCGTTCCATTCACTGCCCCTACTGCGGACTTGAACTGCAGGTCCCTGTTGGCATTGAGCAAATCGTATGCATGTACTGTGCCCGCCCAATTGATATCAAGAAATTGCTTTCTCCCACTGCTGCTGAGTCCGATGGCGGAAAGCAGCTTCAAAATGCACTTGCATTGTTGGACCCTGCTCTCTTTCGCTTTGAAAAAGAGCAGAAAGCTTTTAATCGGACGGAATACTCAGACAGCTTCGCATCCTACAGCAGCCGCCTGCAGCCTGCCTTGGAAGCGCTGCAGGGCGCAGGTGAAACCGATTGCCAAGATTTTGCGCAAGCGGTGCTTTCTGACATGGCTGATTATTGGAAATCCTGTAAAATACGCAGTTCAAAAAGCAGCAGATTTTTCAGTTACCGAATGATGCTTACCGTTTATTTCATTCCTTCCCTGCATGACAGCAGTATTCCAGAGGCAGCCGCTGTCCTGTCCGCATTCCTGAAACTCTGGAACAGCAAATACCCGAAAGAGCCCTTAAGTGCTGCAAGTTTTCAAAAAATCAACAGCGGCTGGCGGAAAAAAGGCTGCTATATCACTTCTGCAGTCTGCCGTACACTTCATAAGCCAGACAATTGCATAGAACTGCAAGCACTGCGCCGCTTTCGGGACAGTTGGCTGCTCCGGCAGCCTTACGGAACCATCTTGGTCAGAGAATATTATATTTTTGCACCATTTATTGCAGAAGCAATCAATGCTTCCGGACAGGCCGCATCTGTTTATCTGCGGCTGTGGAAAATGTTTATTTTTCCCTGTGTCCAAGACGCCGTTTCTGGAAACAATGAACGTTGTTTCAAACGGTACACGATGATGATGTTCCAGCTGGAAAGGCAGTACCTTTCTTAACGGTCTGCTTTTTCCGTAGGCATACCGTACAGTTATCCCACAATCAGGAGGCTTTCTTAAAATGGACCATGACCGTTTAGAGAAACAGCTTGCATTTTTTATGGAATGCGACAAAATGAAAAGTATTTATCGAAATACCATGCTTGCCAATCAGAGTCGCATGGAAACAGATGCCGAACACAGCTGGCACATTGCTTTGATGGCGATGCTTCTGCAAGAATACGCTCCGGCAGGAATCAACTGTGACCACACGATCCGGATGTGTTTGGTACACGACCTTGTTGAGATTGATGCCGGTGATACTTTTGCCTATGATACCGAAGGGTACAAAGATAAGGCGGAACGGGAAGTAAAGGCCGCCGATCGGCTTTTCAGCCTTCTGCCGGCTGATCAGTGCAAGGAATTCCGCACACTTTGGGAGGAATTTGAAGCCTGTCAAACCCCAGATGCTCTTTTTGCCAATTGCTGTGACCGTTTTCAGCCGGTGCTGAACAACATAGCAACGAACGGTCACTCGTGGGCCCAGCACCACATCCGGCGGGAGCAGGTGGAAAAACGCCTGTCCCCCATTCAGCAAGCTATGCCTCAGCTTTGGCCTTATTGTACCAAACTTCTGGACACTGCTGTTGAAAAGGGCTGGCTTACAGCAGAATAAAAACGCACTGTAAAACAGAAAACAGGACTGCCTTTCGGTACGGAAAGGCAGTCCTGTTTTTCTCTCTTGTATTTTAAAAGTGTCTTATAAGAGTTCTCCGTATTTCTTGATATACAGCTTCTTCACGACAGTCACAAGCAGCATATAGCATACGACCGTCAAAGCAAGCCATCCAAAATAAACCGGCGGCAGTGCCGTTAGACCCAGCGCATGTGCCAATGGTGTAAAGGGCAGCACCGTAAGCAGGGCAATTCCGCAGCCGCCCATCAGCATCACTGGCACGGAGGCGTGGCTTTGCAAAAACGGGATCTTTGGTGTGCGGATCATATGCACGACCAAAGTCTGTGTCCACATGGACTCCACAAACCAGCCGCTTTGGAAAATCGACACAAACATCTGCCGCACAGCGGGATCTGAAATCTGCCGGAACATCTGACCACCGCAGACAGACGGACAAATCAGGAAAAACAAAGCCAAATAAGTTGTAATATCAAATACCGAACTGGTTGGCCCTATCCAAACCATGAATCTGGCAATGGAAGAAGCATCCCATTTCCGCGGCTTCATCAGGAATTCCTCATCCACATTATCCCACGGAATGGCCGTACAGGTAATATCATAAACAAGGTTCAGCAGAATCAGCTGAAGTGACTGCATGGGCAGAAACGGCAGAAATGCACTTGCCGCCAAAACAGAAAACATGTTCCCGAAATTAGAGGAAGAAGTCATCTTGATATACTTAATCATATTCGCATAGGTCCGGCGGCCTTCCAAAATTCCCTGCTTCAGAATCATCAGGTCTTTTTCCAGCAGGATAACATCTGCACTCTCTTTTGCAATATCGACAGCCGTGTCAACAGAGATTCCGACATCAGAGGCTTTCATGGCAGGTGCGTCATTAATTCCGTCCCCCATATAGCCAACTGTGTGCCCGCCTGCCCGCAGGGCACGCACCACACGTGCTTTCTGTGAGGGCGAAAGCTTCGCAAAAATGGATGTTTCTTCTGCTCGCTCCTGCAATTCCTCCTCTGTCATCCCTTCCAATTCTTCACCCAGCAGGATACGGTCCGCACGAATTCCCACTTTCCGGCAGATGCAGCGAGTCACGCGGTCATTGTCTCCGGTGAGTACTTTTACCTGAACCCCGTAATTGTTGAGGGCGCGGATTGCCTGTGCGGCAGTGTCTTTCGGCGGGTCCAGAAAGGCCAAGTACCCAATCAACACCATGTTGCTTTCATCTGCTGTGGAAAATGCACCAACAGGAGACGGATTTGTTTTTTGTGCCACTGCAATCACACGCATGCCATCTGCATTGAGTTCATTTACTTTGCTGCGGATAATGGTCTTCATATCCTCCGTGAGTGGTTCAATCCTGCCCTGATATTCCGCATAAGAGGAAACCTGCAGCATTTCTTCCACAGCACCCTTGGTAATCATCTGTGTTTTCCCGTTTTGGTCCGCCACGACAACGCTCATGCGGCGACGCTCAAAATCAAAAGGCACCTCATCCACTTTGGTATATTCCTGCTCAATATTGCGAAGCGTGGGTTCACGGTCTTCCAATTCTCGGACATGTGTAATAATAGCCACATCCATCAAATTTTTCAGCCCTGTCTGATAGTAGCTGTTTAGAAAACCATGCCGCAGAACGCGCACATTTTCCTTGCCCTGAATATCCAGATTATATTCCAACACGACTTTATTCTGTGTCAGCGTTCCTGTCTTATCGGTGCAGAGAATATCCATCGAACCAAGATTCTGTATGGAATTTAGATTCTTGATAATGACTTTTTTCTTGGACATGGTGACTGCACCGCGGGCAAGACAGGTTGTCACCAGCATCGGCAGCATCTCCGGTGTCAGACCGACTGCCACCGAAATTGCAAAAAGCACCGCATTTAACCAGTCCCCTTTGGTAAAGCCGTTAATAAACAGCACAACCGGAACCATGACCAGCATGAAGCGGATGAGCACCCAAGAAACAGAATTGATGCCTTTCTCAAAGGTGGTCTGCGTCGGTTTGGCAGAAAGACTCTTCGCAATGCTGCCAAGGAGTGTATCATTTCCAACTGCAGCCACAACCCCAACGGCACTGCCACTAACAACCGTGCTGCCCATCAGGACGGCATTGGGGTTTTCCGTAATGGACTGCGGGACGATATCCTCGCTGAAATTTTTTTCAACCGGCTCACTTTCTCCCGTCAAAGCCGATTGGCTGAGAAACAAATCTTTTGCAGACACAATGCGGAGATCGGCCGGCACCATATCGCCTGCACTGAGATGCACCAGATCCCCCACTGCCACTTCATCCAGCGGGATTTCCCGGCAGTCGGAATCCGCACGCTCCACACAGGCAGTCGTGCGAATCATCTCCGAAAGTTTTGCAGCAGCATTTCCGCTTCGTGTTTCCTGCACAAAACGCAGGATGCCAGAAATCATGACCATTGTAACAATAATAATAACTGTTGTTGGATTTTTTTCTCCCGGCGCCGGCAGCAAAATGTCTGTGAAAGTGGACACAACTGCCAAAGCCGCTAAAATTGCTGTAAACGGATTAACAAATGCACCGCAGATTCGCCTGGCCAGTGTCTTTCTTTTGCCATGCGTAATCACATTACAGCCATATTCGTCTCTTGCCTGATCCGCCTGCTCTTCTGTCAGTCCCTGCGCCGTGGTGTGTAAAAAACGATATGTTGTCTGTAAGTCATGTTTCACAGCAAAATCAAGCCGATTATTTTCTTGTCCGCGCCGTGCCGGCTCTGTTCCCACACAGCGGATCCTATTCATTTTTTTCATAGGCCGGTACCTCCATTCGGTTCATATCACAACGGCAAAGCCGTTTTTGCATGGAAGTACGGCACACTGCAAAGTACAAAGCGAAAAGGACAGCCTAGATATTTCTGCTTTTAAGCAGGGAATACGATAAATCACCATTTCTTCGAATAGACAGATGGCTGCTTCCTTTTCTTAATCAAAGATATAAACAGAAAAACAGACTGCAGAAAGACAGCGTTTCTCCCTATCTTTGCTTCGCCCTCGCGGTTTTGTGCCGCTGCTACTCCCTGCATCCATTCTTCTCACCTCACAAAAAATCAGATAAAACTACAATAAGCAAGCCTGACAGTCTGGCTCGATCTGCAGACAATAAAAAAGCCATGCAGACACGCAAACGTCCGCATGGAAATCATTCTGCAGCTTTCATTCACGTTTGAGCTTTAGCTTTACAGGGCGATGAAACTGCATTATGCTATACCTTGTTATCGATATAACCTGTTCAGACCTTCTCATGGTGTCTCCACCACTCCGCGGCAGCAGTCCGTATCCCTGTAGGAGCCTCACCTACCATAATTTATTATATGCAAAAGTCGTACTTTGTCAACCTTTTTCGTGAAGTTTCATGTTGTCCTACCGTAAAAATTTTATAAAAATTCTTGCTCTTTCTAAACAGGAAATTCACGTTTCAGGCGATTGGGAAAGTCATACGCAAAATACGCTCTGCCACAGCCTAAGATGCTGTTGCAGAGCGTATTTTTCCGTTTTTATGTTCTCTTGTATTCCGCTAATGCTGCCTGCAGTCAATTCTGAAACAAGGGAGTGGAAAGATAGCGGTCACCTGTGTCTGGAAGCAGGACCACGATGACCTTACCTGCATTTTCCGGACGTTTTGCCAGTTCGGTAGCAGCCCAGACAGCAGCTCCGGAAGATATCCCGACCAAAAGGCCCTCCACCTTTGCCAATTCACGTCCAACAACAAAAGACGGTTCATTTTCGACCGGAATTACCTCATCATAAATAGAGGTATCGAGTGTTTTGGGAACGAATCCGGCACCAATGCCCTGAATTTTGTGCGGACCGGCATGCCCTTTGCTGAGGACCGGAGAGGTTGCAGGTTCCACAGCAATTACCTGCACCTTTGGGTTCTGCTCTTTCAGATAAGTTCCAACACCGCTCAGGGTTCCGCCGGTCCCGACACCTGCAACGAAAAAGTCAACTTTTCCATCTGTGTCACGCCAGATTTCCGGTCCGGTGGTTGCTTTGTGGACAGCCGGATTCGCAGGATTCGTAAACTGCCCCGGAATAAAGGAATTCGGCGTTTCCTTGGCAAGTTCATCCGCTTTCGCAATAGCACCCTTCATACCGGCGGCACCATCTGTCAGCACCAGTTCTGCGCCATACGCTTTTAGCAGATTACGGCGCTCAACGCTCATCGTTTCCGGCATTGTCAAGATAATCCGGTAGCCGCGGGTTGCTGCTACACTGGCAAGTCCGATGCCTGCGTTACCGCTGGTGGGTTCAATGAGAACAGAATCCGGCTTCAAAACGCCCCTTTTCTCTGCATCGTCAATCATAGCAAGTGCAATGCGGTCTTTTACACTGCCGGCTGGATTAAAATATTCCAGTTTTGCAACGATTTTGGCTTTAAGTTGATGCTTTTGCTCATAATTGGTCAGTTCCAATAAAGGCGTGTTGCCAATTAGTTCTGTTAAACTCTTGTGAATATTTGCCATTTGAAATCCCTCCATAGATTTAATTCAGCATGCACATTATTTATATGTCATATATGATTTGTATAATATTGAGTATATACACTTTTTACGCACTTGTCAACTGATATTTTAAGAAACTTTATTTTTTATATAATTTTAGTCATATATTAATAAAAAAGGAGGTGCAAAGTCTTTTCAACAATTACTTTCAAAATCAGTCTTCTCTTATAAAATATAAATAATTATATAATAATTATAGAAGGGCCTTCATACATTCGAGTATAAAATACAAAATAGCTTGGTAAATCTTGCAGAGAATGCTTGACGAACCGCATAAGCTGCTTTATCATTGTAAAGTAATTGTAAAATAGAAGGATTAAGTATTGAATCAGCAAATAAGCAAAAGCAAAGAGGATGCAAAGTTGGAAAAATTGCTGTGTTTTGATTATGATATGACATTATTAGACCATGCCACCGGCACCATACCGGAAAGTGCGCAGCGGGCTATTCGTCTGCTGCGTCCTGAGTGGAAAATTATAATCGCCACAGGCCGTGACATGCATCAGCCGGAAAGCGATTATGGAATAAAGACCGTACATCCGGATGCCATAGTGGAAATGAATGGCGCAAGAATATGTGCAGATGGAAAAGTATTATATGAATATTTTCTGCCGCAAAAACTGATGCGGCAAATTATCCGGTTTGGCCGGGAAAAGGGCCTGTGCATCAGCTGTATCCTGGATAATGTTTACTACACAACAGCTCCGCAGCGGCTTCAAGAATTTGTCAATACCTGCGTACGGAAGGATGCCGTTCAAGTGCGGCCTGCTGAGGAAGTCTTTGGAAAAAGAGTGAGTGCATTAACGCTGGTGGGCGAACAAAAAGACGCAAGACTGCTTGAAGAACATTTTTCAGAAGTCCGGGTACCCCTTTTTGCCAAAAAACGCGGTGCTGACATCATTCCCAAAACGCTTTCCAAAGCAGAAGGAATGCGGCAGCTTCTTAAACATTATGGCAGTGACTTTTCTCATGTAATCTTCTTTGGCGACAGCGGAAATGATTTGGAACTGATTCAAGCAGCCCAGCTGGGAATTGCCATGGGAAATGCAATTCCTCCAGTAAAAGAAGCAGCAAATTATGTCACCAGTGCAGTCGGTGAAAACGGAGTCTGGAATGCACTTTTCCATTTTCAGCTTATTCATGAATAACACGCTGAATCAATTATGAATTTCCCTATCAGCGCTTTGCTGCCTATACTGAAAAGCCGTGTGCTTTTCATTTATATATTTTATCCATACGCCACGAAAAAGAGAAAGGAAAAAGAATATGAAAAAAGGGAACTACGGTCTAGATGCACCCGGCATAGTGTCCATCTACCTTGTTGCAGGAGCGGTGTGCTTGATCAGCGGATTAAGGCTGTCTGTTCAAACATACGATTATGGTTGGCTTATTGCTGTTGGTTTGATACTGCTGGCAGTTGGCGGTTATATGATTTACAGCAGCAAATGCGGCAAGTACAAAATGCGCGAAAAGATTTTAAAACGGATAGCTGTCCGAGAGAACGATACCGCACTGGATGTCGGCTGCGGACGCGGCCTGATGCTGAATGGTTTAGCCTCTAAACTAAAGACTGGTAAAGCCTACGGAATCGATCTCTGGAGTCATAAAGATCAGTCTGGGAACAACACCAGTGCCGTCATGAAAAATGCAAAATTGGAAGGAACAGCAGACCGGATTACAGTACAGAGTGCAGATATGCGAAAAATGCCGTTTGCCGATGAAACATTCAGCGTAATCGTTTCCAGCCTTGCTATCCACAATATAAAAGGCGATGAGGAACGAAAAAAGGCCATCCTTGAAATTGCTCGTGTGGCAAAAAACGGATGCAGAATTGCGATCTTAGACATCGCACATATACAAGAATATGCAGATATTTTAGAGGAAAACGACTGTATGGTGGAAAGGCTGGACAAACACCTGTGGAGAATGTTTCCGCCGGCAAGTGTGCTGTTTGCCCGAAAGCAGAAAATACCAGTGTATACTTCTAAAAAATAAGCATAACATTTTTAAGAAGCCAAATCCGGCTGGCTGCACGAAAATAAAATAAGAATTGGCATCCATTTGTTTGTCCTTTTACTTTTCAGCCGTTGACTTTTTACCTTGGCAGGAATATAATAATTGCAACGACAGTAAAGGCGCTGTGGGGTATGGTTCCCTATAGCGTTTTTTCATTATTGACAAGTCCATTTACATAAGTAATTACTTGAGATGGAGGGAAATTGCATGAGTACGGTTCCAGAAATGTTCGGCAGTCTTGTTTTCAACGAGACTGTGATGAAAGCACGTTTGCCGCGAGATACCTTTAAAGCATTGATGAAGACACGCAAAGAAGGCCAGCCGCTGATTCCGGATGTCGCCAATATTGTTGCCAATGCAATGAAAGACTGGGCTGTGGAAAACGGCTGTACGCATTTTACCCACTGGTTCCAGCCAATGACAGGAATCACTGCAGAAAAACATGACAGTTTCATTTATCCAGTGGACGGAGAAAAGGTCATTATGGAGTTCTCTGGTAAAGAACTCATTAAGGGCGAGCCGGATGCCAGTTCTTTTCCGTCCGGCGGTCTGCGCGCCACTTTTGAGGCACGTGGATACACAGCATGGGACCCAACAAGTGATGCCTTCATTAAAAACAACACACTTTGTATCCCCACTGCGTTCTGCTCCTACGGCGGTGAAGCACTGGACAAAAAGACACCGCTTCTGCGCTCTATGAATGCAATCAACAAACAGGCGCTGCGTATTTTACGTTTGTTTGGCGACACCTCTACACAGCGTGTGAACACAACCGTTGGTCCGGAGCAGGAGTATTTCCTGATTGACCGTGACCTCTATCTGAAGCGTCGTGACCTGGTTTACACAGGCCGTACCCTTTTTGGTGCAAAACCGCCAAAGGGTCAGGAGATGGAGGACCATTACTTTGGTGTCATCAAGCCGCGTGTCAAGGCCTTTATGGAGGACTTGGATGACGAATTGTGGAAACTTGGTATTCTTGCAAAAACCGAGCATAATGAAGTTGCCCCTTCCCAGCATGAACTTGCACCAATTTTCACGGGTGCAAATATTGCTGCCGATCATAATCAGCTCACCATGGAGATTATGAAAAAAGTTGCGGCAAAGCATGGACTTGCCTGCCTGCTGCATGAAAAGCCGTTTGATGGTGTAAATGGTTCCGGTAAACATAATAACTGGTCTATTTCCACCGACGCCGGTACAAATCTGCTGGATCCGGGTGATTCTCCGCGGGAAAACGCACAATTTCTGCTTTTCTTAGTTGCTGTTATTGAAGCAGTTGATGAGCATCAGGATTTGCTGCGTATCTCGGTTGCCAGTGCTGGAAATGATCATCGTTTGGGTGCCAACGAAGCACCGCCTGCTATCATTTCTATTTTCCTCGGTGATGAGCTGACCGCTGTTTTGGACTCCATTGACCAAGGGAAAAATTATGCTCAGAAAGACAAGGAAGTGCTGACAATCGGCGTTGATGAACTGCCGCCGCTGCCGAAAGACACAACAGACCGCAACCGTACTTCCCCGTTTGCATTCACTGGAAACAAGTTTGAGTTTCGTATGCTTGGCTCCACGGTTTCCATTGCCTGCCCGAACATGATGCTCAACACCATCGTGGCCGATGTTCTGGAAAAATATGCGGACCGGCTTGAAAATGCAAAAGACTTTACAAAAGAACTCAACACCATTATTCATGATGCTTATCATAACCACAAGCGGATCGTCTTTAATGGCGATGGCTATACAGAGGCATGGGTAAAAGAAGCGGAGAAACGCGGCCTCTTGAACCTCGCTTCCACTGCAGATGCTATGCCTTATTACACCCATCCGGAAAATGTAAAGCTCTTTGAGCATCATGGTGTATTGTCAAAGGATGAAGTTTATTCCCGCAGCGAAATTCAGCTTGAAAATTATACCAAACAGCTTCATATTGAAGCTTTGACGATGATAGATATGATTTACAAGGATATTCTGCCGGCGGCTGGGAAATATATGAAAGATTTAAGTGAAGAAGCGCAGACAAAAGCTGCGGTATGCACAAATATCAGTATTCATTACGAAAAAGATATCCTGCAAAAGCTTTCGTCACTTTGTGATTCTCTCTATCAAGAAACAGAAAAGCTGCAGAAAGCAATTGCCGGAGAAGGAAAAGGCTCTGTGCAGGAACAGGCCAATTATTCTCGTCACACTCTGTTTGCTCAGATGGAAAAGACACGAAAAGTTGCTGATGAAATTGAGCCGATGGTTGGCAAAACTTACTGGCCTTATCCGACTTACGGTGACATGTTATTCAGTGTTGTCTGACTTTTAGTTCCCTGTTTCAATGGGAAACAAATCAGCTGTTAAAAACCGCCATAACAATCTAATAAAGTTCGTTATCAAAAGGCACCTTAAAGTGGATTTTCAATACCACATTTAAGGTGCCTTTTCTCATTTGTTTGCATCTTTTTTCTCGTGTATTCCGCAGACAGGTACACATTTTAGCTCAATCGTTCTCCGGTCTAATGCCCTTTACATAATCATGATCGATGGTTACAACCGGATAATAAGTTTCACTAAGAGCCTGTATGCCCATTTTTATGCGAGACAGCAGCTCTTTATCTGACAAAGGGCAGGAAAACGATACACAAACATCAAAGATCACATTGCTATGTGTTGGTCCCCAGACCACGCGGAAATCATGGATGGAAGCCTGCGGCTCTACCGCTTTCACCATATCATTCACTTGGCGGCAAAGCTCGTTTGTTCTTGGATCATCTATAATGACCGGGTCCATATGAATGACAAGCTGAATATTGAGTTGTTGACCAACTTTGCGCTCAATATTGTCAATCAAGTCATGGCTGGCCAAAACATTTTTGTGCGCGTCCACTTCACAGTGAATGGTCGCAAACCAGCGATTCGGTCCATAATTGTGAACCGTTAGGTCATGCACCCCGAGAATTCCATCATAGGCTTTAATATTCTTATAAATTTTATCCACCAGTTCCTTGTCTGGTGCTTGTCCAAGCAGCGGGTCACTGGTTTCTTTAATAAGCTTCAGACCTGTAAGGATAATAAGCACCGCTACCGCAAGGCCCATATAACCATCCAGATTAAAACCTGTCGCTTGAGTAATCAGGCTTCCAATTAAAATTGTTAAGGTTGAAAAAACATCCATCCGGCTGTCTGCCGCATTTGCCAGCAGTGCTTTTGAATGAATACGCCCACTGACATTTTTATAAAACAGGAATTGCCAAAATTTTATCAAAATGGAAATCAATAAAATAGCCGTGAAAAGTATGCCGCTCTGTGATTCTTCCGGCGACAAGATCTTGCCTACGGCCTCCTGAACCAGCTGCAGCCCTACCATTAAAATGACAAAAGACACAATCAGCCCGCTAAGGTATTCAATTCGCTCATGTCCAAACGGATGTTCTTCGTCTGCTGGTTTCTCTGCCAGCTTAAAACCTACTAATGTCACAATGCTGGATGCTGAGTCTGACAGGTTATTAATGGCGTCTGCTGTAATAGCAAGGCTTCTGAATAGTGTTCCGGCTGTAAACTTCAATACTGCCAGCAAAATGTTGGTTACAACACCGACAATGCCGGAAAAGCGTCCATAAGCAGAACGTACCTTTTCATTTTCCGTACTTTGATAATTTTTTATAAAATGTCGAATCAGAAATTCTGTCATAAACAGCCTCCTGAGTTTGTTTCTGATAATTGTTCGTATAAAAAACCTCTCCCACCGGAGAGGAATTCCACTTACATTAACTAGCTTGCAAATATAACACTCATTCATGAAAATAGCAAGATCCCCTATCTTATTTTCAAAATGAATCAATGAAACAAGTTACCGCCATGACAGTCAATGGCAACGATTAAGGGAAAATTTTCAACTGTCAGCCGCTTGATTGATTCACATCCCAAATCTGGAAAAGCAATAACTTCAAGGCTCCGCACACTTTGAGCTGCTAATGCGCCGGCACCACCAATTGCACAGAGATACACAGCCTTATTGCGGCAGATAGCCCGACAAACGTCTTCGCTGCGTTTCCCCTTGCCAATCATGCATTTCAGTCCAGCGTCCAAAAAAGCAGGCGCATAAGGATCCATTCGACTGGAAGTCGTTGGACCGCAGGCACCGATCGGCAGGTTTGGCGGAGTTGGAGTCGGACCTGCGTAATAGATACTAGCCCCCTGCAGTGGAAACGGAAAAGGCTTTTCTTCTGCCATCATCGCTGTAATTCGTTTATGTGCTTGATCACGCGCTGTATAAATCATGCCATTCAGCAAAATCTGCTCACCTGCATGCAGCAAAGGAGCTTCCTCTGTCATCCTTTGTGCATCCACTTTTCTCTTTTCCAAACTTGTCGCCTTCCCCTGCAAACTTCACATCATATTTTTCTTTTTTAAAATGAGCACAGCAATCAGTATGCAGGCTCCAGAAAGTACAAGCGGGAACCAAAAATACGGCACCGGCATTTGGGCAACATTCATTCCATAAAAGCCCGCAACAACCGTTGGAATTGAAATAATCAGTGTGATGGAAGCCAGCACTTTCATCACCATATTCAGGTTATTGCTGATTATAGACGCAAATGCATCCATCGTACCAGAAAGAATATTCAGATAAATATTCGACATATCAATTGCCTGCTTAACTTCAATCAGAACATCTTCCAGCAGGTCCTGATCCTCATCATAAAACTTGATCACACGACCGCGCATAATCTTTTCCAACGTAATTTCATTTTGTTTGAGGGAAGAAGAAAAATACACTAAGGATTTCTCAATATCCAAAAGCTGAATCAACTCATTGTTCTTCATGGACTTGCGCAGCTCTTGCTCTACGGCATCGCTCATACGGTTAATCTGTTTCAAGTACATCAGGTAGCGGGAAGCGATACGCAGCATCAATTGCAGCACGAACCGTGTCTTTAGGTTTGTCTGCACATCCTGTACAGCCCCGTCAGCAAATTCATCCAACACCGGATTTTCCTGCAAACTGACTGTCAGAACATTCTTTTGCGTCATAATAATTCCCAACGGCCGAGTAAAATAAAACAGCTTTCCGCTCTTCTGTTTTTCAACAACCGGAATATCTACGATAATCAACGTACAATTATCATCCTGATCAATTCGCGGGCTTTCCTCATCATCCATTGCTGCACGAAAGAAATCAGGATCAATATTAAAGCGCTTAATCAGTGCCGAAATCTCTTCATCCTCCGGTGCAATACAGCTAATCCAGCAGCCTGGCTCATCTGCGGGAAGTTCCTGCATCCGGTCTGCAACGGTCTTGTAGTAAGACAGCATTGATGTCATCCCCTGTTCCTTAGAAGTTTTTCCCACAAATCCACAGGAAATCCCCCATGGGACGGACTTTCAATGTTACCCCCGCAAAATACTTTCAGCTACCAGCTGACTTTTATTATAACAATTTCAGCGCCTGATTACAAGCCGAATCTGCATATTTTGCGCAACCCTATTCGGTGATTGACAACATACAGGTTTTGAATGGATCACCATGGGAGCCCTATTCCACAAAAAAGAACCGATTCTGCACAATATATGCAAATATCGGTTCTTCTGAAAATTCATTTCTGCTTTTATTTATTGCGGTTAAAGATAGACATAATATCTACAAATGTATCATCATCGTCTTCTGCGGAAGTCGTTGATGCATTAGCAGATTTAGAAGAAGACGCAGAAGCCGACTTGGATTTATTAATGCTGCTGGTTCCACTACTAAAAGCACCGTTCAGCACCTTTTTATCACCTGTTGTCGATGTGTCATCATCTGCATCAGCATCCGGCTCGGAACCATCATGCGTTGCGAAACCAGTAGCAATTACGGTTACGCTCATTTCATCATCCATGTTCTCATCGAATGCAGCACCCCAAATGATATTCGCATCTTCACTGGCCTGCTCACTAATCATTGTAGACGCTGTCTCAATTTCATCCAGTCCAATATCAGGAGAAGAAGTAATATTGATAATGACACCTTTTGCCCCACTGATACTGGTTTCTAAGAGTGGGCTGGAAATTGCCATATTCGCGGCGGCCTCTGCCTTATCCTTACCGGAAGCACGGCCAACGCCCATGTGAGCATATCCGGCATCTTTCATAACAGCTGTTACATCAGCGAAATCCAAATTAACCAAACCGGGCAATTTGATCAAATCAGAAATACTCTGGACACCTTGGCGAAGCACATCATCTGCAATCGAAAAAGCATTAAGCAGTGTAATACGCTGCTCGGAAACCAATTTTAGCCGTTCATTGGGGATAACGACCAGTGAATCTACATGCTCCCGCAGCTGCTCAATGCCATTCTCTGCCTGCTCCATACGGCGTTTGCCCTCAAAAGCAAAAGGCTTTGTCACAATACCAACTGTAAGGATGCCAAGATCACGTGCAATTTCTGCCACAATCGGCGCAGCACCTGTGCCTGTACCGCCGCCCATACCTGCGGTAATAAAGACCATATCGCTGCCACGAACCGCTTCCGTAATGGCCTCACGGCTTTCATCTGCAGCCTTGCTGCCCATTTCCGGTTTGCTTCCAGCACCTTTCCCATGCGTCACTTTTTCACCGATTTGAATCTTTTGTGTTGCTTTTGAACGATACAGAGCCTGTTTATCTGTATTAACACTGATAAACTCTACGCCCTGCACACCCATGGTTACCATCCGGTCAATCGCGTTTCCACCGCCACCGCCAACGCCGATAACTTTAATTTGGACGACGTTCTCAAAGTCGTTGTCAATTTCGAAAGGCATTTGCCGTTTCCTCCTTATTTACACATCCTGCAGCAAGCGCCGCACGAATTTATCTTCCCAATTTCTCGATACACAATCCTATCATTAATTTAACACTTTTTGCGTCCAATTTCAATGATTTTTTTCGTTTTCCTACTTTTGTAACACAAATGCGGCTGAAAAGAATCCTCTTCTAGAGCTTTTGAGACAATCATTCTCCATTATCACCTGACTGCTCAGTATTGTCCTCTTCTTCGGTGCCATTTCCGCTTTCGGAAGTGCTCTTCGTTTGCTTCGAACCAGTCTGCAGAGAAGATGCAGATGAAGCCGCAGAAGACACCGAAGAGGAGGCAGACGAAGCTGGTGTAAACCAAGTAACGGACTTCTCTTTTCCCACTGAAGACACATCAAAGGTTCCATATTCGCCAGACAAATGCTGTCCAATCGTTGCTTTTACAAAGCGCAGCTTTTTCTCCAAATAAGTGGAATTCCCCAGCTTAACCGTAAGGAATCCACCGCCCACTGTGCTGCAGGAAAGGTTTAGATCATACTCATTTGTCACGTCAATCGAATGAACACCTGTCATTCCGGAAACTTTCACAGCTGCAGCAATCTGCTGAAACAGCGCGCTCCGTTCCGTGTCCTTATAGGCAACCTGATTTCCGACCTTTGCAGAAACGACTGTTAGTCCCTTTACAGTAGGGATGGATGCTGGTGCTGTCTTGCTGATTTCCAATACCTTTCCGGAGGAATCCAGCAAAACATATCGATTATTCCACACCACCGCACCGGAAGCCGTTGCTTCCTGTACTTTAATCACGATTTTTGCAGGCAGACATCGCTTAACCGTAACTTCTCCCAAATAGGGGCATGCCCTTTTAATTTTGTCTGCAGCATCCTTAACTTTTGCAGTAATAAGATTCTGACCAGTCGTAATCCCACACGACTGCGTAATCTGCTGCACTGTGTAGCGCGACTTTCCCTCGACTTCAATCGATTGGATCTTAAATAAAAGTGATAGAGACAATGTAACAGCCGTTATAATGACAATCAAAAAAATCACAATGTAAAACAGCGCCTGCATCCGCTTTTGGTGACGCATGCGGTTGTATGCCCTCTGACGCTGACCTGCTGACACCTGCCTCGGGCCTGGCTTTCCTTTATTTTGTATGTTCCTCGTCATTCCCTATTCGTCCTCCGTATCCGGAATCCTTTCCACATCCGCACCCAGCTTCTGCAGGGACTGTTCTATGTGTTCATAGCCACGGTCAATATGATGGATACCGCTTACAATCGTTTGTCCCTGTGCCACAAGCCCAGCAATGACCAGTGCTGCGCCGCCGCGCAGATCAGCCGCTTCCACTGGTGCGCCGGAAAGGCCCGGAACACCTTCTACAACTGCCACACGGCCATCCACACGAATATTCGCACCCATGCGCAGCAATTCACCAACGTGCTTATAGCGTTCTTCAAATATATTTTCCACAAAGACGCTTGTTCCGTGAGCCACAGTTGTCATTGCCATAATTGGAGCCTGTGCATCCGTTGGAAAACCAGGATAGGGCATGGTACGGACAAGGTGCACTCGGTTCAGCACCCGAGGCGGAAGAATTTCTAATGTATTCTGATGAGTCCATATACGGCATCCCGCCTCTTCAAGCACCGGCAGGACAGGCCTTAAATGCCGTGGAATCACACCAAGCAGTGTCAGCTGGCTTCCGGTAGCTGCAGCAGCAGCAAGATAAGTTGCCGCTGCAATCCGGTCGGGTATCACATGGTAAGTGCAGCCAGTTAATCTGCTGACTCCCTCAATGCGCACCGTGCCTGTGCCTGCACCGATAATCTGTGCACCGCACGCATTGAGGAAACCCGCCAAATCTTCAATTTCCGGCTCACGTGCAGCATTTTCCAACACTGTAGTGCCCCGCGCAACGGATGCTGCAATCATCACATTTTCTGTTGCGCCAACGCTCGGAAAAGCAAGGGCAATTTCCGCGCCATGTAAACCGTCTGGTACTGTGCAGGTAAGCCTGCCATGATCTTCGATGATGTTGACACCCAGCCTGCGCAGCGCCTGCAAATGCAAATCGATTGGGCGCGGACCGAGTTCACATCCTCCGGGAAAACTAAGTGATGCCTCCCCAGCACGGCCGAGAATTGCGCCCAGAAAAATAATTGAAGAACGCATTTCGCGCATAAGCGCATCTGAAATTTCACAGGCAGATGCCGGACGGGAATCGATCACTACCGTGTCTCCTTCAAAAGAGACACGGCAGCCAAGCTCCCGCAGAATAGCAATTGCTGTGTCCACATCCGACAAATGCGGACAATTTTGCAGCTCACATGGCGTGCTGCACAGCAGTGAGGCAGCCAGCAGGGGCAAAGCGCTGTTTTTAGCGCCATGGACCTGAAGCTCGCCGTGCAGCCTGCAAGGGCCGCTGATGCGTAATCTTGACATTTTAACACCCCCACATAGTCTGTGCCATAATATGCAGAGTGAAGGTGTTTCGGTGCAGTTAAGAAGCAAATTGATTTATGCAGACGGAAAAATAGTTTCATGTGCACGGCGCTCCGCTAAAACCTCTTTCAAAATCCCATAAATTCGTTCATTTGTGTTAAGAATCGCCATTTTTTTTGCATTTGCAGCCAAAGTGGGAATCGTCGCCGAATCCTCAAAAAGTTTCTGAACTTTTTGAATCAGTGCTTTTCCTGAAAGATCCTTTTCTTCGAGTATATCCGCTGCTTTGCGATTGACCATACTCATTGCATTGTAGTATTGGTGATTTTCGGCAACATTGGGGCTGGGAATAATCAGCGCCGCACGTCCTTTGGCCTGCAGTTCACTGAGGGTAATTGCGCCGGCTCGGCAAATCACCAAGTCTGCCGCTGCAAGGCAGTCCGGCATGTCATCGATATACGGACGGATGTCAAAATTGGGGTGATCAGCAAGGTTAATACCGCGCTCTTTCAGCTTTTCCGGAAACCAGTCTCCATATTTCCCATAGGCGTGAATATGCTGAAACCGATCTGTCTTCGCAGTATCCGTTATTAAGTCCAGCACGGCTTCATTAATTCTCCGTGCTCCTAAACTGCCGCCAAAGGAAAGAATAAGCGGGCGGCTGTCCAGACCCAGCTTCCTGCGGGAAGCGATTCGGTCTGCACGAATTACGGCCATGCGGACCGGATTTCCGGTAAGTATACAGCGGGAATGTTTCGCCATATATTTTTCCGCATCGGCATTTGCCAACAGAACCCGGTCCGCATCTTTACTGAGTGCTTTGTTTGTCACGCCCGGAAATGCATTTTGCTCATGGATAACCGACGGAATATGCAATTTCATTGCCTCTCGAATAACCGGCCCGGAAACATAACCGCCTGTCCCAACACAGATATCCGGCTTAAATTTCTGTAGAATTTTTTTGGATTCCACAGTTGAAGTGAAAAGATGTGCGACTGTCCTGAGATTCTTTTTCAAATTTTCAAAGCTCGGTTTGCGCTGAAATCCAGAAATAGTAATACTTTGGAAATCAAATCCGGCCTGCGGTACCAGCCGTTCTTCCATCCCTCCTTTTGCGCCGATATATAAAATTTGTGCATCAGGCTCCTGCTCCTTCACATAACCTGCGATTGCCAGCGCCGGATTGATGTGTCCGGCAGTACCACCGCCGGCAAATATGATTTTCATCATTTACAGCCCCTTTATTACAGGAATCAACAAACAGCACAAAAAGCAAAAGCGTACATTGCGCCTTTGCCGCTGATTCCCCGCTATGATTTTTCTATACTGGATGTTCGCGATATGGAAAGGATGATCCCCATCTGTGCCAGCAGCATAACCATGGAAGTGCCGCCATAGCTAAAGAACGGCAAACTCACACCGGTATTGGGAATTGTATTGGTTACTACTGCAATATTAAGCACCACTTGAATGCCAACTTGCATAATTAAGCCAACTCCCAACAGCATGCCAAATCTGTCTTTTGCACGCAGAGCGATCATGACACCGCGCCAAATCAGCAGAGCAAACAAAATAATAATAACCAGAGCTCCAATGAAACCAAGCTCCTCACACACGATGGAAAAAATGAAATCGTTCTGCGGTTCCGGCAAATACAGATATTTTTGCCTGCTTTTCCCGAGTCCGAGTCCCAGCAGCCGGCCGGAACCAATTGCATAAAGTGACTGCTGCGTTTGCCATGCATCATTGGAGGAAAGTGATGGATCCCATGGGTTTTTCCAAATTGTAAACCGCGTGGAAACATGCTGGTAATAAGGAAGGTTTGCTACGAATATTAATGCAGCACTGGCAACTATAATCCCGCCGACAAACCATTTCGCCGGTAAACCACCAATAAACAGCATCACTGCCGCAAGCAGCAGCAGAATAATCGTTGCCGACATATGTTTTTCTGCCACAACCAAGCCACAAAGAATTCCGATTGTGGCGACATAAGTCAAAGTCCGAATACGCCTGCTCCTTTTGTCTTTTTTATCGGGCGCCGTAGAAAGCAAGTGCGCAAAGACAAGCACCAACGCAAATTTTGCAATCTCAGATGGCTGAAATTGAAAACCGCCGATTGTGATCCATCGGTAAGCACCGTTTGTTAACTTGACCAGTGAAGAGCCTTTAAAAACGACTGTAATGCCAAGCAAAATTACCGTGATAAGATAAACAGGAAAGGTTAATTTATGCAAATGGTGGTAATCGAAATAGGAAAGCATCATCATAACGACAACGCCCAGCACTGCATACTTCGCCTGATTCTTCACAAAAAAGTAAGGTGTTCCGAAGCGGTAGCTGGAGTTTGCATAGCTTGCCGAAAAAACCATAACAAGGCCTATGCACACAAGCAGCAAAACCAGAAAAAAGAAAGTCAAATCCATACCAGAGCGGGTTGAGAATATTTTTAATCTGCTTTTCCATTTGCCGCGTACTTTAGCAACGGCTGGTGATGCCGCCGACGATACAGACGGCCGCACAGCAGGATGCCCATTTGCGGGTGCAGCATGCCGGCGCTGTGTACCAGCCGCGCCCCTGCTGTTGTAAATTGCCATGAAATTTTCTCCTTCCCAGCCCTTTCTGGACTCCATTTATGTTTGAGTGATAATACTGAAGTTTTAAAGAACGCCATAGGCACTCATTGCCAGCAGCAAAGCTATTACGCCCGCCACAGCCGTAATCATACTGAATACGGAACAAATTTTAATTTCACTCCAGCCGCGCATCTCAAAGCTGTGATGGATTGGCGTCATTTTAAAGAGACGCTTGCCATGTGTTGCCTTGAAATAAATAACCTGCAAAATAACCGAAAGGATTTCAATAATATAAATAATTCCCACAACAAGAATTAAAATAGGGATGTTGAGACCAAAGCCCATTGCACAAACCATTCCGCCAAGGAATAGAGAACCTGTATCGCCCATAAAGACTTTCGCCGGATTGAAATTCCAAATCAGGAAACCAAGACAGCCGCCCGCACATGCAGCCGCAAAAACGCCCATTCCGACGGATTTCAGCATTCCGGCAATAATCATAAAAAAGACTGCTACAAAGAAAGTTACAGAACCGTTTAGTCCATCAATACCGTCTGTAAAATTCACGGCATTGACCATGCCGACAATTCCGAGAAATGCAACGATCCAGTACCAAATGCCAAAATCCACCGGACCGACAAAAGGTATCATGGTCACAGAAGTTGCGCCGCCCAATTTCATCGTCAGCAGAAAACCGCCCGCTACTATACACTGCAAAATTAATTTTTGCAAAACTGTCAGTCCAAGATTACGTTTTTTGACAACCTTGATGTAATCATCTAAAAAACCGATTGCACCAAAAGCCAGCGCCATCAAATAACCACCGATGACACGGGTGCCAACCATATCATCACTCAGTGTTTTTCCATTCTCCAACGTAAGGGGAACGCAGGCTGCCAGCGCAACCAAAATACCAATCATGAACATAAAGCCGCCCATGGTCGGCGTTCCATTTTTCTTTTGGTGCCATTTTGGCCCTACTTCCCGAATCGTCTGCCCGAAATTGAGCTTATGCAGAAAAGGAACCATCCACTTCCCCAGCAGGGCTGTCACTGCAAAAGCAATTACAGCAGCCAGAACAATTGCAAAAACATCCATATTTCTCTTTCACCCTCCGACTGGGACACACGTCCCACAGCTTAACTTCCGTATTATAGCACAAATCATACGAATGGCAAAGTTAACTTTGCCGAAAGCTGTTTTTTCAGCCATATTTTAATTAAAATATTTTGTGCAGAGAGCTCAATACCTGTGCAAACGGCGCACCGCATACCACTGCTGCAGAAGCCGCAATCAGAATCAGTTCCTCGCCACAAGCTGGAAGCATACGCAGCCGCACTCTCCCGATACATCCGGTGCCGACAATTTCAAACGCCTTATAGCCTTCCGGCGTAGTATGCAAACCACGCGCCGTATAGTCTGCCCGGTCATTTTCCAGCGAATAGGTTGTCAGCTTCACGCCGGCAAAGCGGGGATCTTCCCGCAGCGTATATTCTGCAAGGCATTGAGGAAATCCCTGCACCCATCTGAGCATTTCCGGAGAATCCACGACCAACAGCTTTTTTTGCTGCTCCTTGCCGGGCAACACTGCTTTCACCTGCTCCCAGCCACAGTCTTTTAGCAACCTATTGAGTAAGCGGGCCGTTTCCTCTTTTCCAACTACAATCGACTGACTTGTCATCAGCAAAAGCCTCCTTTCTGCTGTACTTGTTTACAGCAAAAAATCTCTCCGGTTCATTATACTACAGTGTATGTGCAAATTTTATCAGCCGGAGTCACCCTTTTCTGCAAAGTTCACCGTGATGACGGTTCCCGGCTGAACTTCCTGCCCAGCTGCCACACTCTGTGTAGTTGCCACAGCTCCGGACGCATTGTTAGTGGATACGCCGGTGATGGAAATATTCAAGCTGGAATCCGAAGCAAGACTTTCTACTGTACTGATAGAGTTTGTACCGTCGCCAACCAGATTAGGGACTTTTACGGTCTTGTTCTGGCTGTCCCCATTGGTAAACAGTGCGATTGTGCCGCCGCGCGGAATGTTAGAGCCGCCTTCCGGAAGCTGTGAAACGACTGTACTGCCATTTCCATAAGTGCGAACTTTCAGTTCACCGTTTGCAGAAATCACAGTGGATTTTGCCTGTGTAATGCTTTTTCCAGTCACATCCGGTGCTTTTACATCCAGTTTTTCCTGCTCCTCCGTCGTATACTTTGGTTCCACTCCAAGGTAGGGCAGAACTTCACTCATAATTTTATTAAAAATCGGTCCGGAAACCGCATTGCCGTAGTAACTGCTTCCATTTGGTTCATCGCAGAAAACAAGCAGTGCATACTGCGGATCATCCGCCGGTGCAAAACCACAGTAGGAAGCGACATAATAATTGCCTTTCACGCCGGTTTTAGCCTTCAGCGCATTATCCTTATCCACTTTTTCACTCGTACCTGTCTTGCCTGCTATCCGGTAACCGGGGATATAACCATTTTTTGCAGTACCGGCGAGAGCATCTTTTTCCAGCATTGCTGCGACACGCTTACTGGTACTGGACGAAATCACCTGCCGTTTGGTTGCATTGGAAGCTGTCTGCACAATATTTCCATCTGCATCAACAATTTGTTTGACCACATGCGGCTGCACCAAATAGCCGCCATTTGCAACTGCTGCACAGGCAGTAACCATCTGTACAGGTGTAATCTTAAAGTTCTGTCCAAAGCCCTCAACTGCCAAATTAATCTTATTCAGATCTTTTTCAGCATAATAGCTGTAACTGGTTGGTTCACCGGGTAGGTCAATCCCCGTCTTCTTTGTAAAACCAAATGCTTGGAAATATTTAAAGAAACGGTGATTACCCAACTCCATGCCAAGGGTGGCAAATTGGGGGTTGCAGGAATTTAACAAAGCCTGCTCAAATGTTTCAGCACCATGGCCTCCGGATTTCCAGCAGTGGATGATCGTTCCCTCCACATTAATAGAACCGCTGCAGAAAAACGGAGTGCTTTCATTAACCACGCCTTCTTCCAACGCCATAGAAGCGGTACACATTTTAAAAACAGAGCCGGGCATATAGGTATCGCTCACGCACTTATCTCGCCACTTCTGCTGCAGTGCTTTCAAAGTTGCAGCCGCCTGCTGGTCTTTCGGCAGTTTTGCGACTCTGGCTTTTTCATCATCTGTCAACACACGCGGGCTGTTGGGGTCAAAGTCTCCTGTCTCTGCTATACTTGCGGCCAGCGGATCATTGACATTAAAGTCGCCCCGCGTTGTCATACCTAAAATTTCTCCTGTTTTAACATTCATCAGAATGGCGCAGGCACGGTTTCCAACTTTATTCAGCTTTGCGCCTTCATCCAAATATTTCTCCATAGTATGCTGCACAACTTCGTCGATAGTGAGTACCAGCGACGAACCATTCTGTGCCTTGACTTTTTGCTGATATTGAAATGGCATATCCGTTTGTGTTGCGCTTTTCGCTGCTATAATGCGCCCATTGACGCCGGCCAGTTGGCTATTATATTCCGCTTCCAGCCCTTCTACGCCATCTCCATCGTTATTGGTAAAGCCCAATACGCTGCTGGCAAAGTCTCCGTATGGATAGTAACGCTTATAATCCTCTACCAAACTGATAATGTTGGGGAGACTGGATGTGTCCTTCGTCCTTTTTCCATAAGCATCCTCATAGTTGACAATCTTATCTTTTGCATCTGTTTCCACTTTTGATGCAACAACTTCCCAGTAAGAATTCCTTTTAGTTTCAAGGATGTTGAGGACCTTCGCTTTATCAATTCCCAAGGCCTGATTCAAACATTCGGCAACAGCCGCTTTTTCCTGTTCAATTTTTTGTTCTCGTTTTGCTTTTTCTTTGTCTGTCAGTTTGCCAACGCCATTTGTATTATACAGCTGGGCCGGAGCAAGCACGACTTTCCAGACAGTCGCGCTTTGGGCCAGTTTTTTCATATTACAGTCATAAATTGTCCCGCGCTGAGCAACAATCGTTGTATCCTTAAGTTGATTTTCCACAGCCCGCGATTTCAGCGTTTCACCATTGATCAACTGCAATTTCATCAGGCTGACAACGACGGTTCCGAAACCAAAAATGATAAGCAGCAACAGCACAATCGTAGTGCGCCGCCACATTTTGGAAGTCGTACCCTTTGCCATTTGCTTTCCTCCTTCTGATATTCCTGGGAAGCTAAAAGAAAAAAGAGTTAAGAAAAAAACTTCCTTAACTCTCCCCCAATCCGCAAAACTGAGCCATCATTTGACTCCGCATTATTTTATCTATATTTTCAGCAACCAAATATTATGACAATAGTATGTAGATGCGGTTCCACACTCTTGTTAAGAAATCATTGCCCGTCTTTTGAAGCACCTGCGCTTTGTCGCTGCTGTTCATTTCCACTGTTTCTAATTGGCTGGAATCCACTTTTGTCATACCAAGCTGTTCCGTCGCGGTCTTTTCAACGGAAGAGAGAGAATGTTTGGCATCGTTTTTCATCTGCAACTGTGTAGAAAGGCTCTTCTGTTCCCCCAAAGAGTTGTCTGCCTGACTAACCTCTACCGCCAACTCAGAAAGCTGTACCTGACCATAAACGAAGGAACCCATAATACCAACCAGAACGACTAAACCAACACAGGCAGCCGCCACTCTCAGCGGATGGCGATGCAGTCTGACCTTTTTATGCTTCTTTGCAACATCTTGTGGCATTTCAATAACATTATCCGGCTGCGTGGATTCCGGAGTTTCCTTAGCCCTTTCCTCAACATGATTTTCGAACAAATCAAAATCATATGCTTCGCCGCTATGCATTGGGGTCACCTTCTTCATATTCATCAATATATACTATCTTATCACAAAATAGAAACTAAATTTATGAACATAATGTTAAAATTGTAATTATTTTGTCATTTTTATTACAATTTTGTACATACTCGGAGTCTGGCACTTCTGCTACGCGGGTTTTGCGCAATTTCCGCTTCACTTGGGACAAGGCCCTTGTGATACAGTAGCGACGCACGTGGTTTCTTTCCGCAAACACAAACCGGAAAATCCGGCGGGCAGGTGCAGCCTTTGCACCATTCTGCCATCTGATGTTTGACAATACGATCCTCCAGCGATTGAAAGGTAATGACACATAAACGGCCACCCGGAGCAAGTGCTTCAAAGGCCGCAGACAGCCCGGCTTCCAAGGCATCTAATTCTCCGTTTACAGCAATCCGCAATGCCTGAAACGTCTGCCGAGCAGGGTGGCCAGGCTTTCTGCGGACAGCTGCAGGAATATTGGCTTTGACAATCTCAGCCAGCTGGCAAGTCGTTTCAATTGGTGCTTTTTCTCTTGCCTGTATAATTCCGCGAGCAATTCGCGCTGAAAAACGCTCTTCCCCATATTTACTTAAAATTTCAGCAAGTTCCTGCCATGAAAAAGTGTTGACAATATCTTTTGCGCTTAAGCCTTCTTTGCTCATTCGCATATCGAGCGGTGCATCATGATGATAGGAAAATCCCCGCTCCGGATCATCCAATTGATAAGAGGATACGCCAATGTCCAGCAACACGCCATTCACCGGAAGCATGTCCAAACTTTTAGCAATTTCCAGCATATCCGCATAATTTCCACGCCGAATAACGCTGTGCGGATTCCCGGTAAAACGTTTTGTACAGGCAGCAACTGCATCCGGATCCCGATCAATGGAAAGCAAACGCCCATTTCCAGTCAGCTTGTCCAAGATGGCTTGACTGTGTCCACCACCGCCCGCAGTACCGTCGATATAGCGTCCATCCGGACAAACAGCTAAACTGTCTATCGTTTCATGGAACAAAACAGGGATATGCTGAAATTCCATGCGTGCCTCCATCCATTAAAGTTCCAGTTCATCCATTGCTTCCGCAATGCTTTCCTCCGTCAGGTTGTCATTAAAGGCATTCCAAGCGGCTGTATCCCAGATTTCTGCTCGGCTGGATGCGCCGATGAAAGTAACATCCTTTGTAAGATGCGCATGTTCCCGTAAAACCTGAGGAATCAGAATACGCCCTTGCCGGTCCGGTGCCACTTCTGCCGCGCCGGAAAAGAAAAAGCGCTGCAGGCCACGCGCTTTGCTGATTGGCATTGCGCTCACTTTTTCCTGTAGTCTAGCCCACTCATCTGGGGAAAAGACAAACAAGCAATGGTCAAGGCCTTTAGCAATATAAAAGCGCTCTCCCAGATCTTCTCGGAATCTGGAAGGAACAATTATACGCCCTTTTGCATCGATATTATGCTGGTACTCACCGATCAACATAACCGCTACCTCAGGAAAGTTTCACACTTTTTAAGGAAAGTGCCCCACTTTCCACCACCTTTCACCACTGATAGATTTATTATAGTCCAAATGATACCTGATTGCAACGGTTTTTATAAATTATGTAAACTCTTCTCCATAGAGTTAGATCCAAGTGTCGAGTGGTGTTTAATTTTATAAAATGTGGTAAATTTTTATTAATTTTCAGTCTGAAAATTGTGAGCTTATCTGATTTCCGGGTTCTCTAAAACAAAAAGCAGGCTGCTGCACACACTTCAAAAGAGTGTATACAGCAGCCTGCTTAATTTATTTTAAAGGAGGAATAGAGAATTAATACATGCCGCCCATGTTCTGTTCAGGAGCCGGTGCGGCCGGGGCTTTCGGTTCCGGTTTGTCAGCAACCAGAGACTCTGTGGTCAGCACCGTCTCTGCAACGGATGCTGCATTTTCCAGAGCAAAACGGGTAACCTTGGTTGGATCTACAACGCCAAAGCTGAGCATGTCGCCATACTTACCAGTAGCAGCATCGTAACCATAGCCGACTTTACCTGCTTTCCGAATGTTTTCAAGAATAACGGAGCCTTCAACACCAGCATTGGAAGCAATTTGGCGAATCGGCTCTTCAAGGGCTTTCAGCACAATAGAAATACCAGTCTTTTCGTCGCCCTCTTTGCTTTCCAACAGCTTTTCAACTGCAGGAACTGCATTGACCAGTGCTGTTCCGCCGCCTGCTACAATACCTTCCTGTACAGCAGCCTTTGTGGAATTGAGTGCATCTTCAATGCGCATCTTCTTCTCTTTCATTTCCACTTCTGTTGCAGCACCGACTTTGATGACAGCTACGCCGCCAGCCAGCTTTGCCAAACGCTCCTGCAGCTTTTCGCGGTCAAAGTCAGAAGTCGTTTCGGAAATCTGAGAGCGAATCTGTGCAATACGGGCGTCAATGTCTTTCTTTTCCCCGCAGCCATCCACAATGATTGTGTTCTCCTTGTCAACTTTCACCTGACGGGCACGGCCCAGCATGCTGAGGTCAACATCCTTAAATTCAATACCGAGGTCAGCAGTGATGACCTTGCCGCCTGTCAAAGTAGCAATATCCTGCAGCATTTCCTTGCGGCGGTCGCCGAATCCAGGAGCTTTGACGGCACAGAAGTTCAATGTACCGCGCAGTTTGTTGAGCAGCAGGTTCGTCAGAGCGTCGCCTTCCACATCATCTGCGATAATCAAGAACTTTTTGCCGGTGTTGACGATTTTCTCGAGCAGCGGCAGGATTTCCTGAAATGCGGAAATCTTCTTGTCAGTGATAATGATATATGGATCATCCAAGTCGCAGACCATTTTGTCTGTATCAGTTACAAGATACGGAGAAACATAGCCGCGGTCAAACATCATGCCTTCCACAACTTCGCTGTAAGTTTCTGCAGTCTTGGACTCCTCAATAGTAATGACACCATCACTTGTAACCTTTTCCATTGCATCGGCAATCAAATTGCCAACAAAGGAACTGGAAGCAGACACAGTAGCGACACGGGCAATATCCTCTTTGCCGTTGACTGCTTTGCTGTTCTTCTTAATCGCTTCTATTGCAGTGTCAACAGCTTCCTGCATACCATTACGGACTGCCATTGGATTTGCGCCTGCGGTGACATTCTTCATGCCTTCACGGATAAGGGACTGCGCCAAAACGGTTGCTGTGGTGGTACCGTCGCCGGCAACATCGTTTGTTTTTGTGGCAACTTCTTTAACCAGCTGCGCACCCATGTTCTCAAAAGGATCTGCCAGTTCAATTTCCTTCGCGATAGTGACACCATCGTTTGTGATAAGCGGAGCGCCGTACTTTTTATCAAGCACAACATTGCGGCCCTTTGGCCCAAGTGTAATCTTCACGGTATCGGAAAGCTGGTCGACGCCCTTCATCAGCGCTTTGCGTGCGTCTTCGCCATAAATGATCTGTTTTGCCATTGTGAATACCTCCAGTTATTCAATGTATACATGTCAGCTTTAAATAGAATCAGTCTACAATTGCCAGAATGTCAGACTGCCGCACAATTGTGTAATCTTCGCCGTCTACCTTGACCTCTGTGCCGGAATATTTGCTGGTGAGCACATGGTCGCCGGGCTTTACTGTCATTTTGACTTCTTTGCCATCAACGATTCCGCCGGGGCCGACTGCAACTACATCTGCCACCTGAGGCTTTTCTTTTGCAGAACCGGTCAGCAGAATGCCGCTCTTTGTTGTTTCTTCGGCTGCTTCCATTTTAATCAGGACTCTGTCGGACAAAGGTTTGATTGTCATTGAAATACGTCCTCCTTTAATATATTGAATAATTTGCTATTTTGTTTAGCACTCTTTGTACCTGAGTGCTAAATCCTATTTTAGCTTTTTTTTCTGAAAAATCAAGTGCTTTTTTCAAAAAACCTTTGATTTCATAAAATATTTACATTTCTATTCATTTATATTCTATAGAAGAATAAAAATAGCACTCTAATTGCTAGAGTGCTTAAATTTATGGATTTATATGGATTAAATTCCTATTATATTATAGGCTCTCTGTGATCCTGCAGAGTTATTTTTTGTGGTCGGGTTCCGTATGATTTTTGAAATACATATAGGCCTGACATTTGATCATCCCATTATAGAGTTTACGGCGTTTATCCGCGCGTCGGCCAAAACAGTTTTCAAAAGTTTCATCTGCAGTAATAATTGTATAATTCCAGCCGTGCCGCATAGGAAAGACTTGTCCCATCGTCCGGTAAAGTGCCTCCGCTTGTTTTAAATCCAGCAGCCGCTCTCCATACGGAGGGTTGCAGATCACACAACCGTGCTCAGTTTCCGGTGCAAAGTCCGCCAGTTCTGCTTTTTGAGCATGAATGTGGGAGATGACACCGGCTTTGCGGGCATTATCTTTAGTCAGGTCAACGGCAGCCCCATCAATGTCACTGCCATAACCCATAAAAGTTGCATCCCGCAGCACAAGGTCACGGGCCCGGTCGCGCTCCTGCTGCCAAAGCCTTTCGGGAATCTGCGGCCATTGCTGCGCGGAAAAATGGCGCTGCAGGCCCGGTGCCATATGCATGGCATACATGGCGGCTTCAATCAGAATGGTCCCCGAACCGCAGCAGGGGTCATAGAAATTTGCATCGGTACGTACCCGCGATAAGGCAGCCAATGCCGCTGCAAGTGTTTCTTTAATGGGGGCTTCGGCCGCATTTTTCCGGTAGCCACGCTTATGCAGTCCCAAACCGGAAGTATCCAGCATAATGGTCGCCTGATCCTTCATAATCAGGAACTGCACCTGATACAGGCACTGGCTCTCCGCAAACCATTTGACATGATATTTATGCTTCAGGCGCTCCACAATTGCTTTCTTAATAATCTTTTGGCAGTTCGGAATACTGTGCAGCTGAGAAGAAAGAGAGTGCCCCCGTACAGGGAAGCTGTCGTCCTTACCAATCCATTGTTCCCATGGCAGCGCTTTGACGCCCTCAAAAAGTTCGTCGAATGTGCGTGCTGAGAAGGTACCCATCTGCACAAGAATCCGCTCTGAAAATCGGGAGCAAAGATTAGCACGCACCAACATCTGCGGTGTGCCGTCAAACAAGACATGGCCGTTCTGCGCTTCCACATCCTGCGCCCCCATGTCACGCAGTTCCTGTGCCACCAGTCCTTCCACACCTAACAGACATGGAGCAACTAACTTGAATTTTTCCATTTTTCCTCCTTGTGCAGTATCTGAAGCATTCCTGCATCTGCCGGAATGTTGAACAATCAGATTCCGCTTATCCAGTAAAAGAAGGACCGGGAATCGCCCGGCCCCGCTATTTTATTGCATTGAATGCTGTTCAGTCGTCGCTTTCCTCTGGTTCCAGCAAGCCATAATTGCCTTCTTTTCGGCGGTATACAACATTGATTTCTTCTGTTTCTTCATTGCGGAACATAAAGAACTGGTGTTCCAGCATGTTCATCTGCAGAATTGCCTCATTGACACTCATTGGTTTCACAATAAAGTGTTTCCGACGCTCCACTTTATAGTCTTCCTCAGGTTCTTCTTTGGCATTCACATATTTCTGCACATATTGATCTAATGCAGTGGAATGAATCTGCCTGTCCAGCTTTGACTTATTTTTGCGGATTTGACGCCCAAGCGAACTAATGACCTGATCCAGAGCAGTATTCATTTCAAAATCTGTGGCTTCACTGCGGAAAAACATTCCATCATTTTCGATGGTTATTTCAACTGTCTGGCGGTTGCGTTCCACTGTAACCACAACTTTTGCCGTTGCATTTTCATCAAAAATACGGTCAAATCGGGAAAGTTTCTTTTTGGTTAATTCCTTAAAGTTCTCACGCAGATTTGCTTTTCTGCCGGTAATTGTAACCTTCATCTTAGGCATCTCCTTTTCGAATTGGAATGGGAATCAGGGTTCCCTGTTTCCCTGTTTTTACTATAGCACATTTATCCAAAAAAGAAAAGGTCAGAAGAGAAGGTTATTGTGAAAATGATAAAAATTGCAGGGGGAACAGACACAACAAAAATACGCCCGTACTGATTAGAAATTACAAAACTGCCGAAGCATGCCGAGTTACATGGCAGCCGACATTCACCGCAACCGGCAAACCGGCAATGTGTGTCGGAAATTGACAGATTGCCAGTGACAGGCATGTGACATCCCCGCCAAATCCTTGCGGACCGATTGCCAGTGCATTGACAGCCTGCAGCATTTTCTGCTCCAACTGCGCATAATAAGGGTCTGGATTTTTCTCTGAGACCGGACGGCAGAGCGCTTCTTTTGCAAGCTCTGCGCACTTTTCAAAGTCACCGCCAATGCCTACCCCTAATACGACGGGTGGGCACGGATTGCTTCCCGCCTGCCGTATGGTGTCTACCACAAAGTCAATAATGTCCTGCTCGCCAGCAGCCGGTGTAAACATTTTTAATCGGCTCATATTTTCACTTCCAAAGCCTTTCGGTGCAACAGTCAAATGCACATCACAGCCCGGAACAATGCGTGTATGCAAAACTGCCGGTGTATTGTCTCCGGTATTGCCGCGGCGGAGCGGGTCGGCTGCAACTGAACAGCGCAGCAGCCCTTCCTGATAGCCTTTGGCAACACCACGATTTACGGCATCTTCAAAACTGCCGTGAACGATGTGTACATCCTGACCCACTTCTGCAAAAATAACCGCCATCCCGGTATCTTGACAAACCGGAATTTCCAGTTTTCGGGCAGCATCCATATTCGCACAAAGGTCCTGTAAAATGCCCCTGCCGAGCGGGTTTGTCTCTTTGTCAGCGCTGCAGCGAATGCAGCCTTCCAAATCCTTTGGAAGCTGCCGATTCGCCTGAATGCAAAGCTCTGCAACGGCTTCTGTAATTTTCCGGGCATCCAGCTCTTTCATCATGTTCCCCCTCAATCAGCGACGGTCCACAACGAGAGTACCGTCTGTCATTACCATGCGCGGTTTGGAAAAGCTGGAAAGCGGATCTCCGTCAAACAGGACCAAATCGGCATCTTTCCCCGCTTCCAGCGAACCAACACGGTCGTCAATGTGGCAGATACGGGCCGGTTCAATCGTAATCGCTTTCATCGCTGCCTCCCGATTCATTCCTTCCCGCACAGCCATTCCCGCACAAATGGGCAGATACTGAATGGGAATAACCGAATGGTCTGTAATGATTGCCGTCTGCACTCCCGCTTTGCTCAGGATTCCCGGGCAGGCAACCGTTGCATTACGCAGTTCTGGTTTGGAACGGTCGCAGAGAAAAGGGCCGGACAGGACACGCACATTCTCTTTTGCCAGTCTGTCTGCTATCAAATGCCCTTCTGTCCCATGTATAATCACATAATCCAAATGAAATTCTTTACCGATTCGGATTGCCGTAAAAATATCATCTGCACGATGGGCATGAATATGTACCTCGATTTCACGGCGTAGAGCCGGAAGCAGCGCCTCGGACTTCATGTCAAATTCCGGCGGATCCGCATCCGGATCTTCTTGACTTTTCTGAAGGTCTTCCATATAGCGTTTTGCTTTGAAAAGTTCCTCCCGGATAAAAGCCGCTGTTGCCATACGGGTAATTGGGCCGCCATCCTTATCCCGATAAACATTCTTGGGGTTTTCTCCCAATGCCATCTTGATTGCAACCGGAGCCTTGATAATCCTATCATCCACACATCCGCCGGGGCAGTAGGTTTTAACCGCCGCCATCTGGCCGCCGATCGGGTTGGCACTGCCGGGGCCTGTCACAACCGCCGTGATACCGGCTTCCACAGCTTCCTGAAAATCACGGTCCATTGGATTCAGCCCGTCAATTGCCCGCAGCTGCGGTGTCGTAGGGTCTGTATCCTCATTCAGGTCGTCTCCTTCAAAGGCAAGCCCATCCTCCATCATGCCTAAATGCGTATGGGCATCAACAAATCCCGGATAAAGTGCTGCCCCATGACAGTCATAAATCTCCTCTTCTGTCTGGGGAGCAGGCATCTCACCAAGTGCCTGGATGATTTTCCCGTTTGTTTGCAGCCATCCATCGGTCAGAACCGTGTCTGCCATGGTATACAGCTTTGCATGTATAAACAGCATTTATGTATCTCCTTTATGATTTGCCTGCAGAAAAGTCCACTTTCCACCGCAAAAAACAGCAAGAACGACTTTTTTCATATCCTGATTTCAAAAAAATGCCGCATCAGAACAGCCCGGGTATCCATCCGGCTGGGCAGATGCGGCTTTTTTCTTATTTGTTCGCGCTGTTTCCACGGCGGGAATAACCGCCATGCTTGCCTTCCACAGCTTTTCGCAGATCAGAAATTTTCTCATCGCTGGTCTGCTTAAAATGCGACATCATATCTTCAAAGTCTGCAGATTCATTGTGACGCGGCTGCCACTCATAATTGCCGGGGCGGTGCTGTTGCGGCTCGGGACGACGTTCCGGCCGGCGGTGCGGCGGACGGTGACTGCCCTGTCGGGAATGTGGGATACTGTTCTGCTGTCCCTCCACCTGCTTCATGGAAAGGCTGATTTTGTTATTTTCTCCAATTGCCAAGACCTTAACTTTCACGGTTTGGCCCTCTGTCACAAAATCATGAATTTCCCGCACAAACGTCGGAGCAATTTCTGAAATGTGAACCATCCCCGTTTGGCCAGTCGGAAGCTCAATAAACGCACCAAATTTTGTGATACCGGTAACCTTGCCTTCCACAACGGACCCTACCTCAAGCTGCATAAAACTCTTTGTTCCTCCTTAAAGTTCACCCTGCTCGGCAATTAGTCACCGCCGGGGCAGATAAAGATTCTTTCTCCTGTCTTCGCCATATTCAGACTCTCGCGGGCAATTCGCGCAATATATTCACTGCTCTGGCCCTCATTTTCCAACTCATGGCGGACATCACTGTTTTTAATTTCCTGCACCTGAATTTCCTGCCGAATACTTTGCAGCTTAGCCTTTTGACTTTTTATCTGCAGCTGCTGGCTGATGATTGCCGCGACCATATACAGGCAAAACGCCAATATGGCCACCAGCAGCAGGAAATTTCGTGTATCTTTCTTTTTTTTGATTGGTTTCACTTCCCGCACTCGGCTTCACCACCCCACGATGTGTATGTTCTTGGCCTTTTGCGGTATATTTAGTATTTTTATTATACACGAACCGACTCATGAATTTCAAGGCATTTTTCAAGGTAAGCCCTGTTTTTTTCAAAAGGTGTACCGGAAAAGCACACAATTTCCAAATCAAACGGCCGATAAAGCACACAAATTTTCCCAGCGGCCGCAGCAAAAACCGAATAACGGCATGCAGCAATGCACCAATCACAAATGTCAGGAGCCGCCCAATCGTCTCATAAACCGCCCAAAAACCAAGCGCAGCCCCTATCAGCATAAAGCCGCGCACATCACCCCAGTATACGCCAAGTGCTAACAGTTTGACACACACAGCACACAGTACGCCAAAGAGTGCTTCCAGCACAATATTGAAAGCACCCTTTTCACGCATCTGTGCACGCACTGCACGCAAGATGCACCAAACAACTGCCAATGCCGCCCCCAACAGGACAAAAAGCAGAAAAGCCAACGTATTTTGAGGTCTGGTCGCATCCATTAGCGGAATAGGCGAGACAATGCCCCGCCGCGCTTTTCATCACCAACATAGCTCATGGATGCAACATTGCCTGTTAGCGTCATCTCGCCTGTCTCTACACTTAGCTTTTCAATATGCAGGTTTTCTCCACGGACAATCAGCTGTCCCAAGGAAGTGTAAGCCACAACGGTCTGCTCATCGAAACTGTCAACTTTAGAAACACCCGTTGCGCGCAGTTCCCGCCTGTTATCCAGCGTAAGAATATGGGAAGCCTTCTCTGCAGGGATACCCGTCATATTTTTATCTTCACCATGCATAAAGCATATACCTCCTATCCTGAGAAACATCTGGAGGATTTTCATAAAGGAATCCAATCCGACGCATTTTCCATTTTGGAATTCAAATGCGCCGCCCCCGATATTTCCTACAGGAGATATATGCATCATGCGGTTTGGCTATTCTTCCAGCACGCGGTACATGAAAGCAGCGCTGTCCTTTTTGGCATATTCACTTACATTCAGTACCTCCGCTTTTATCGGATGCGCCCCAAGCGTAATTTCCAGCACGTCGCCGACTTTTACTTCATAAGAAGCGCGGGCCTTTTTCCCGTTTACAAGAATACGGCCGGCATCGCAGGCTTCGTTGGCAACTGTACGGCGCTTAATAATACGCGATACTTTTAAAAATTTATCTAATCTCATCATCTTCCACCTTCTTTTACCATTCAGTGACCCCTGTGCTTTTCACGACGTTTCTGTTCGTGTAAAAGAAACCGTTTTTCTTTTACCGCTTCTCTTTGCGCCTTGGTACGGCTTTTTCGGACCTGCTTATTCTGTTCCCGCAGCAATTGAAGCGCTTGCTGCGCCTTGGTCCCAATGCCATTCGGCTGCATCTGTCGTTTCGCTGCGCGCTGGGCCCTTTGGGGATTTTCCCTTCTGACCGCTGCCGGCTCCGTTTCCAAACATCTGCCGTAGTAAAACTTTCTGTATTTTCGGATAATCAGGTCATAAACCTCTTCCTCTTTCGGTTTTGCACCGAACACAATTCTACTCACTTCATAAATCCCGCGGCAGCTGCATTCACTTATGCCCACCCAGAAAGGATCTTCAAAGCACACGGTCATTTGCGAAATAATCTGGTCCATCCCATGTTCCTCCTTAAAGTTGAAAGTGTCTTGACAGAGAACGGACAACCAAGGAGGCAGGTTACTGACAGCCGGCAAAGCTGCGCCCGGACTACCAACCGGGCCGTGTTTTTATCTCTGTTTTGAAACAAGAAGAAAAGAGGCAGCTTCCGATTATTCGGTAAGCTGCCGCATCCATTATGAGAAAATCATTTGTTTACAGCATCTTTAAAAGCCTTTCCTGCTTTGAAAGCAGGAACCTTAGAAGCCGGTATCTCAATTGTCTGGTTTGTACGCGGATCACGGCCTTGGCGTGCACTGCGGCTGCGGCACTCAAAAGTGCCAAAGCCAACCAACTGAACCTTCTCTTCTTTAGAAACAGCCTTGACAATTACATCCAATGCAGCGCCGACGACATTCTCCGCATCCTTCTTGGATACAGCAGCCTTTTCAGCAACGGTGTTAATAAGTTCGGTCTTATTCATTGTCAGTACCTCCGTTATTCAATTCCTTTTCTCTTCCGCATAATTCTGTGCAGTTTCATCCCTGCAAGTTTCCCATTCCGCAAAATGGCGGATATAGGACCTGACTTCATTACTCAATACCTGCTCTGGTTCCAGCCCCGCAGCACGAACTGTGCGAACAGCCTGCATTAGCAGTTCTCCGGCCTGTTTAGGGTCAATCGCCTTAGGGTGCTGTTCCGGAGGATATCCGGCCGCCTGTGCTTTTTTCTGCACTTTTGCTGCACGCATCAATGCTGGCAGTGCCGGTGAAACATTTTCAAGAACTTCCGCTCCGGTTTTCCGATGTTTCGTTTTTGCCTTGATGGCATCCCAGTTTTGCAGAACATCTTCCATACTCTGCACCTTAACGGTACCAAAAACATGCGGATGACGCACAATCATCTTTTTTGCCACGCCGTCCACCACATCATCAAAGGTAAAGCGTCCTGCTTCTTCTTCTAAAGCAGCATGAAAAACTACTTGAAACAGCACATCTCCCAGCTCTTCACAGAGAAGCCCACTGTTTTCCGTATCCAGTGCCTCAACAGCTTCATAGGTTTCCTCTATAAAATTGTTGCGAATGGAGTGATGATCCTGCTTTTGGTCCCACGGGCACCCTTCGGGGGAACGCAGAATCCGTACAATCTGACGAAGATCCGACAGGTCATACCGATTTTTAAAATGAAAATTCAACTGCGGAACCTCCCTCGGCCAATTTAAGTCAGAACTCCATTTATTTTACACGATGCGCCCTGATTTTTCAAGACTTTTCGGGGATTTTCTGCGGGATAATGATTTCATATCCTCTTTTGTCAGAATTCCTAAAAGCAGTACACAGATAAAATACAGCAAAGCAGCTGCGCCGATTCCAACAAGGGTTGCCGCCGCACTGGGAACCCTTACCGCCAGCATCTGCCGCCAAACCAGCTTTGCCGTAACCGCACTGAGTGTCCCTGCCAGCAGCGGCTTACCCAGCAGGGAAGCAAGATGCAGCCGAATTCCAGTTTCCCGATTCAATGCATAAAGGGAACACAGCAGAATCAGGGCATAACAAACCAGTGTTCCAATTGCCGCACCCATCACTTGAAAACGCAGGTCCCCAACCAAAACATAGTTAAGAATACTCTTAACCACAAGCCCGCCGAAAAGGAATTTGACCGGCAGGTCAACTCTCCCCACTGCCTGCAGCATGCTCTGTACCGGCGTGCTCAGTGCGGAAAAGATCGAAGCGATGCCAAGGATGGACAGAATCCTTCCGGTGATTTCCGGTGCATTCTGAGCACCAAACAAAAGTCTGCATACTGGCTCTGCCATAAAAGAAAGTCCCAGTCCCATTGGCAGGGTAATCATGGCAGACAGACGGATCACCGACAGGATACATGCCTCCAGCCGCTTGTGAGAACCGGAAGCCCATGCTGCAGTCACACTTGGCAGAGCGCTCATGGCAAAGGCCTGCGTCACAGTGGGCACCAGCATAAACAGTGTATTCGCATTCGTATAACAACCATACAGAAAGGAAGGGACGCTTTGCATGCGAACCACTTCCTCCGGCAGCAGCTTTCCGTAAATCTGCAGCAGAGCCGCCGGCATCTGCTGCATCAGATCGGTGAGGCGCTGATTTAAAAGGGCAGTATCCACTAAAGTGGAAAGATTCACAGCCAGCGAACCGAGTGCAATCGGCACTGCTGTCCGAATCAGCTCCCTGCGCAGCGTTTTTGCCGGAAGCGGCGGCGGAGCACGACGAAGTTCCGCTTCTGTAATACCATCCCCATTTTTTCGGTAGTAAATCATCAAAAAGAAAAAAGACAGCATGCTGCCAATCGTTACACCAAAAACTGCCCCGGCAGCACAGGCCGGCAATGCTGCCAATCTGGCATATTCTGCCGACGGCTGGGCAATTCCCCAAACAGTTCCACTCTGTGCATATTCCCGTGCTGCCGCTGCTGACATCCCCCAGCATAGACCCAGCCCGAAAATGAGCTTGCCTGCAGCTTCAATGATTTGTGAAACAGCGGTCGGCGTCATGTTCCGCAGGCCCTCATACAAGCCACGGTAAATCGAAATCAGGCTGCAAAACAGTGCACACGGTGCCAAAGCCCACACTGCCGGCAAAACGGTCTGCGGGCCTGTACGCACAGCAAGATTGGCAAAGGGCCATGACAGGGCCATCATGAGTCCAAAGGCACAAATGCCCAGCAGGGTAAACATCCGCACAGAAACCCGATGCAGTTCCCGTACATCCCCAAAACGTCCGCGTGCATACTCTGCGCTGACCATGCGGGCCACTGCAGTGGGAAATCCGGCTGCAGAAAGGCTGTAAATCGGAAAATACAGGGAATAAGCACTGCCAAAATAAGCGCTGCCTACCGGCGTTAAGATCCAGCTGAGCGGAATTTTAAAAAGTGCACCAAGCACTTTCACAACTGCCACTGCTCCCACCAAAACAGCCGCACCTTTCAGAAAACTTTGAGGACCTCGTTTCACTCTGCCCACTTCCGTTTCTTCACAGTCTTGTTCATACTTATGTGAAAAAGCGGAAAAATATCCGCAGGCCCCTTTGCCGGTAAGCGTGTATAAAAAAGCTGCCGCACTAATTAGCGCAGCAGCTTTCCGTAAATACCAAAATCAGTTTTGAGTTTTTTCGTTTGTATCTTCTTTTTCTTCCGGGTTGTTTGTTTTTTCTGCAGTTGGTTCTGCCGGCTCCTGAGCTGTAGTGGATTCTGCCGCTTCTGGGTACAACTTCTGTCCACATTTGCTGCAATAAACGGAGCTAGAAGAATTCTCCTGTCCGCATTTGCTGCAGGTAACATGATTGCGTTTTTCAGAAAGCTGTTCATTCACAGCATCAAGCTGCTCATACAGTTCATCAATTGCGTCTATACCTTCACGGACTAATTCATTAGAGGAGGAACCTGTTTTTTGGGAATCATACGTCACACGGCCAAGTGCTTCAAACCGCTTGTTAATTTCATTATTCAGATCGGCTGCGTTAAAACGCAGTTTGGAAATATCCATGAACTGGCCTGCTTTTTCTCCCACTGCTGAAGCAGCGTTTTTCGCGTTGATCATCATATCTTCAAAAAGTCCCATATCCGCCACGCTCCTTATCCGTAAGTATATACTTTAATTGTTTGAATTATACCATGTGCTATCCTGTAATTGCAAGAAAAAGGATAAAGATTCACCAAGTGTTCATATAAACATCCAGCTCAAATTTAATTATAAAGTCCTCCGCCGATGAATTCCCGGATAAGAGATGTGGGCGGAAGCAAAGATGCACTTACCGGTGTAAAAAGCATCAAGGCAAATGAAAGTTTGCGCATTTCTTCAGCAATCCAGCCAGTTGACTCCTCCACATTGTGCAGCAGCATCAGTGCAGGTCCACGCAGGACTCCCAGCTCATAAGCATGCAGAGAATTCACCGTAAAATCCGCCATGCGTTTAAAAGGCTTGATGTATTTACGTTCTCCTTCCATAACAGAATTCCACATTTTCAGTGTACTCTCCGGCGTCGTGCTGCGGAAATTATAATCCCGCACCATGCGCCGGATCATACGTACTTCCTGTGCTGACAGCAATTCTTCCGTTCCGTTATAAATATTTTGCTTCACACTAATATAAATTCGGGTAATCTGGTTATGGGGAAGTTCTGCAGTCAGCACAGGATTCAATGCATGAATCCCCTCAATGATAGCAATTCCATTTTTTTTAAGGTTCAGATGGCGAAACTGCGGCTGTGGTCTGTGATGCACAAAATCAAACAGCGGCACATTACAGCTGCCGGAAGTCACCAGATCATGCAGGCACTGCTGAATACAGTCCAGCCGAAGCGCTTCCAGACATTCAAAATCATGCTGTCCGTCAGCCCAGTACGGTGTTTCCTCTTCGGCACGGTAAAAGTCATCCAAAGAAATCATTTCTGTCTGATGCCCCAGTTGATTCAGTGCATCCGCCAAAAAATGTGCGGTAGTCGTTTTGCCGCTGCTGCTTGGCCCAGACAGTAACACCACTTGGCAGCCGCGTGCAGCTACTTTTTTTGCCAGTTTACAGATACTGTCATGAAAATGCTTATCTGTATGTAAAACCAGTTTTTCTGGATTTTTCTGCGCCATCCGGTTAATATCTGCCAAATTATTTGTAAAGTGAACATATTCAGGAGAATAAGAACTGCTCATAGATTTGCTTCACCTTTGCTTTCCGTTCCAGCACTTCCCTGTACCGGGAAATGTACTCATGAGGATACTTAAAATTATATACCCGCACCAGCCGTCCACTTCCAGAAGGATCACACACTTTTGTCCCCGCACCAGCGCCGCAGGCCAAAACGGTTTGGCTTTCGTCCATAATGGCGGCATTATAAAAGCTCTCCGCCCCCGGCTTTGCAAATCCAACATTTTCCATCCCGCCGAGGATACGCGTTTGACGATAAAGATAATAGGGATGCCATCCGCCGCCAATCAGCTTTGTTCCCGCATAATCCAGCATCTTCGCCACATCTGCACCGGATGCAGGTTTCACCTTTTCCTGAAAAATACGGGAAGAGCGCTTCAAAGATAAGGTATGGACGGTAATGCTTTCCGGTTCAAGTGCACAAACCTTATCCACTGTATCTGCAAATCCAGCCGGCGTATCCAGAGGAAGACCCGCAATTAAATCCATGTTGATGTCCCGAAAGCCGGCTTCCCGTGCCATCTGAAAGGCATCAAAGACCTGCTGGACTGTATGTCTGCGGCCAATTGCCTGCAGAACACGGTCCTGCATTGTCTGGGGATTGATGCTGATTCGCGTTATCCCTCGGCGGATCAGGCCCTGCAGCTTTTCCTCTGTGATGGTATCCGGCCGTCCGGCTTCCACCGTGAATTCCAAACATTCTGATAAGTCAAAGGAACTCTGCACTGCCGCAAGCACTCTGTCCATCTGAGCTGCTGTCAGTGTTGTCGGCGTCCCTCCGCCCATGTACACCGACTGCAGCGTCAGGTGCAGGTCTCGTGCCGTCCTGCCTGCTGCCTGAATCTCTTTGCACAAACAAGCAACATAATCTGGAATCAATTGAATCGTTTTTTCCACAGTTGTCGAAACGAATGAACAGTAGGCACACCGGCTCGGACAAAAGGGGATGCCGATATATAAGCTGAATCCATTCGGCTTTTCCCGGCTCAAAAGCTGCCGCTCATTGTCCATCGTCAACCGTGCCAGCTCCATTTTTCTTTCACTGACATGATATGCCTTCTGAAACACGTTTAGTGCTTTTTCCTGTCCATATTGGCCAATAAGGTTCCGCAGAAGTTTCACTGGACGTACACCGGTAAGAATACCCCACTGCGGTGTGAAACCGGTCTGCTGTACCAGCAGGCCATAAAGCAGCTCTGCAAGCTGACGCTCCGGATTCTTGTCTCCATAAAGATTGGGAATATAGTCTGCTTCTGCTGTATGCTCTGTTTGACCATCCAGCAGCCGGGCTGTCATATGCAAAGTACCGCCTGTTTTCTGCAGTCCGGCATACGCTGTCAGGGTATCCGGTGCCTCGGGAATTCCCCTGTTTTCCAAAACGCAGATAGATTCTTCCGGATAAAATAGGCGGCATAGCTTTTCCAATTCATAGTGGAAAGGATTATTTTCGAGTATCAGATTCATTTTTCGGTTCCCATATATGGATTATTTTTACGTTCCCAATCCAGTGTTGTCTCAAATTCATGCCCGGGCAGGACACGGTAATTCCCCGGCAGGGCACCTAATTTCTGTGCAGAGCGGAGAATGTCCTGATAACTTCCGGTCGGAAAGTCGGTGCGCCCAACCGTTCCGCACATCACAGTATCCCCGGAAAAGAGTGCATTTTCAACAAGATAGCAGCATCCGCCGCATGTATGTCCCGGCGTATGCATCACTTTAATTTTCAGACTGCCCAGTTCAATACTGTCGCCGTCCCGCAGCAAAACATCCGGTACAAAAGGAGGGATGCTTCCGAGTCCCATGGCATTGCTGAGGTTTAAAACTGGATTAGACGGAAAATCATGTTCTTTTTCATCCATATAAATTTTTGCACCGGTTTGAGAAACGACTTGGCTGACACCCGTAATATGATCAAAATGCCCATGCGTCAGCAGTACCATTTTCACATGATTCTGTTTGACTGCCTTTTCCAGTTTACTGTCGAAAAAGCCGGGATCAATCACTGCCGTTTCTTTGGTTTTGTCATCAGTCAGCAAATAACAGTTTGTTGGCAGCGGCCCGCCCGGTATTTTTTGAATCTGCATGAAGTGCCTCCCTATTGCTGATTTTCTCACAACTTATTATAGAACAGAAACTTTTCTAAACTGATATTCTAAATTCAAACTGAAACGAATTTACCGACCGCTTAAGTACGCTGGATAGCTTCAACCCCGCTAACCGAATTCAGACGGTTTATAATGCTTTCTAAATGGGTCAAGCCATTGACCGTTATAGTTGCAGAAATCATAGCACGGCCGTCTTTTAATTCTCTGGAGTTCAGGGAATGGATAAACAAATGCATACTGAAAAGCTGCTGCGTCACATCCGCCAGAAGACCGGAGCGGTCGCCTGCTACGATTTTCAGTGTGGTCTGGAACTCTTCCTTCACTTCTCCCGCCCAATGTGCACGAATCCAGCGCTCCGGCTCTGTGGCATCTGAAAGAGGATGCGGAACATTGCTGCAGGTCTTTTTGTGAATGGACACACCATATCCGCGAGTGATAAAGCCAATGATTTCATCCCCCGGAAGCGGATTACAGCAACGGGCAAACTTGACCAGACAGTCTTCCATACCATCTACAATAACTCCGCTGGCTGCTTTGCGGTGAGGATTTTGCTGAGGCCGGCTCTGCTGTTCCTGATGGTGTGTTTTGAGGTATTCTTCCTTAAGGTGCGGCATCACTTTCCAAAGCTGAATGCCGCCGTAACCGACTGCCGCATAGACATCTTCTACGCAGGTACAATTCTGCTTTGTGCCCAGCCGCATCAGCAGTGTTTCCATTTCTTTTGCAGAAAGAGAGATCCCGTTGCGCTTAAACTCCCGTTCAACCTCATTCTGCCCTTCCACAATATTTTCATCACGTTTTTCTTTTTTAAACCACGTGCGGATTTTATTGCGTGCCTCGCTTGTCTTGACAATTTTGAGCCAGTCGCGGCTTGGTCCATGTGTTTCCTTGCTGGTGATAATGTCAACAATTTGTCCGGTCTTTAACTTCGTGGTCAGTGGGACAATCCGCTTATCCACTTTTGCACCGACCATGCGGTTCCCAATCGCACTGTGAATGGCATACGCAAAATCAATTACTGTGCTGCCTGACGGCAAATTGATAACATCACCGCGTGGCGTAAAAACATAAACTTCATCCGGTGTTAAATCCGATTTAATAATATGAATTAAGTCAGTTGCATCTGTCGAATTCTTTTGTTCTTCCAAAATTTCACGAATCCATGCAAGCCGTTTTTCCATACCGCTGCGAGAAGGCTTGCCGTTTGTCATGCCTAATTTATATTTCCAGTGCGCCGCAATGCCATATTCTGCTGTGTGGTGCATTTCCCACGTACGGATTTGAATCTCAAAAGGAATCCCGTCCTTACCGATAACCGTCGTATGCAAAGACTGATACATATTCGGTTTTGGTGTGGAAATATAGTCCTTAAAGCGGTTTGGAAGCGGCCGAAACATATCATGCATGATTCCCAGCACATTATAACAGTCATTCACGGTATCCACGATAACACGCACAGCATAAATATCATAAATCTCATCCATGTCGCGCCCCTGAACGAACATTTTGCGGTAAATTCCATTGATGCTTTTCACTCGGCCGGAGACATAAACATTGGGGATGGTTTCTGCAACACGGTTCTTGATCAGCTGCTTTGTTTTTTCGATAAATGCATTGCGTTCATCCCGACGCAGAGCTAGGCTGTCTTCTATTTCCTTGTAAGCATAAGGGTCAAGGATGCGCAGGGACAGGTCTTCCAGTTCTTCTTTGATCGCGCGAATTCCGAGCCGATGTGCAATCGGTGCATAGACTTCCATGCTCTCCAATGCCTTTTCGCGCTGTTTCTCTGGTTCCCAATACTGAGCCGTGCGCATATTGTGCAGACGGTCCGCCAATTTAATAATGATTACCCGAATATCTTCATTCATGGCAATCAGCATTTTACGGAGATTTTCCGCCTGCTGCACTGCACGGGAATTGTAAGGGAGCCTGCCCATCTTTGTAATTTTGGTTACACCGTCCACCAATCCGGCAATCTCACTGCCAAACATGCGGCGCAATTCTTCCAAACTGATTTTTGTATCTTCCACCACATCATGCAGCAGACCGGCTGCAATGCACTCGCTGTCCATACCAAGCTGCACAAGGATACATGCTACAGCAACCGGATGCGTGATATAAGGCAGGCCGGAAAGACGTTTCTGTTCCCCGTGAGCAGAATCTGCCAAATCATATGCCCTGCGGATTAATTTCATATCATAATCGTGTTCACTTTGAGAAATCAAAACGATCAGGTCATTGAAAATTCCCCCGCCATTTTCCATATTCCTCACACTCCCTTACAAATGCTGTACGGTCTGGACTTGTGTATTCAAATTATGTAGAAAAGGACTGCTGAAAAGGTCCACTTTCTCTTTTACTGGACACATCTCAATCCTGTACTGCATACCGAACATTTCTTCCCGAACTAAGCCATGTTCCTGAAAGAGTTCTAAGCAAACCAGCAGACGGGCAAAAGGCATATCTGCATATCCGGCCAGTTCTTCCGCACCGCCGCAGTAGCCGCCCTGCGTACGCAAGGTGCGGTAAAGGGCAGCACAGGCTGTACGGTCGGGCAGAAGCTGCTGCAATTCCTCCGGTGTCAGCGGATCCCCTCGTTTTGCTTTTTCAAAAAGTGCCTGTCCGTCCAGCAGGCGCTCCGTGTCACACCCCGCCAGCTTGATTTCACGGACAATAACCGAGAGCAGGTCATTCCCATTGTATGAATTGATTCTCAACTCTACCGCCAAGTCCAGCTGATTCCCCGCCTTATAGGGGAAGTCATCGAGTGTCATTCCAAATTTCATACAGCGGATGCGTACTCCTCTGCATGTGCAGACCAAACGCAAATGCCGACCATTGCTAACCGGCTGAATTTCCTGTAAGGTAACTCCAAAGAGGCCATAAAGCGGTTTGGGGTTATCCGTGCCAAAAGGCTCCAGCAGCTGAGCTGCACGCGGAAGCTCCAGTGAAAGCCGCGCTGGTTTCAGGATACCATCCAAATGCAGCTCCGGTACCGGCATCTTCCCCTGCGTGGCGGCATAGGCATTGATACGCCGACGGAACTCCGCCGTATTTTCAGCAGGCATTGTTAATCCCGCTGCCATAGGATGACCGCCAAATTTTGTCAGCAGATCCGAACAGGCCGACACTGCCTGAAAAAGAGAAAAGCCCGCAATGCTGCGTCCGGAACCTTTTGCTTCTTCTGCACCAACAGATAGGACGATACAAGGCTTTCCAAATGTTTCCACAATTCTGCTGGCAACAATTCCGATTACGCCATGATGCCAGTCGCGCCCTTCCACCACCAGCACACGGTCCAGTAACCGGTTCGGTTCCTGACGAAGCTGCTGCATGGCACTTTCCAAAATTTCCGATTCCAACTGTCTGCGGTAATCATTATCATCACAAATATCTGCCGCAAGGGAACATGCTTCGTCCGGATCTTCGCTCAGCAGCAGACGTACTGCCCGCTCTGAGGAACCAATCCGGCCTGTTGCATTGATACGCGGGACAATTCCAAAAGCGACCTGTTCTGCTGTTAATTTCCGGTCGGCAAGGCCTGCCTTTTCCATAAGTGCCCGCAGACCCGGCCTGTCCGTGCGCGGAAGCATTTCCAAACCCTTTTGGATAAAGGTCCGATTTTGTCCAGTTACCGGAACAACATCACCAATGGTACCAATTGTCAGCAAATCTGCGTATGTCTCCAGCAGAAGTTTCTGATCAGAATCCGGCCCTTCCAAAGCTTGTACCAATTTAAAAGCGAGGCCGGCACCGCAAAGGCAGGAACATCCGCTGGTGTCATCTTCGCGGAATGGGTCCACCACTGCATCTGCAGCCGGAAGCTGGGGACGCGGTCTGTGATGATCCGTCACCACAACATCCATGCCCAATTCTTTGGCACGGTCAATTTCTTTAAGCGAAGAAATTCCGTTATCCACAGTTACAATCAGGTCTACCTGATGTTCATGTAAAGTTTCAACAGCCGTCATATTCAGGCCGTAACCTTCGCCTTCCCGCTCAGGGATATAAAACGAAACATCCGCACCGCAGGATTCCAGATAAGAATATAAGATTGCTGTTGCCGTCACGCCATCCGCATCATAATCTCCATAGACTGCAATTTTTTCAAAGTTATCCACTGCATAGCGGATTCGCTCTGCTGCTTTCTCCATATCGACAATCTGGAATGGATCACTCAGCGGCACCCCATTTAACAGATCAGCCGCATCCTGTGCTGTTTGGCAACCGCGGGCCTGCAGCAGTGCCGCAGTGGCTGCAGGGATTCCCGTCTGCTGGGCAATTTCGCGCACCGTGCCCCGATCATAAGATGCGACTACCCATTTTTTCAGTGCCAACCGATATTCACCCATCCTCTCTCCGGCAGTATTTCTGCCAGTCATCATTCTCAAAAGGAAGTCAGACAACCGACGCACCATTTTGCTATGGCTGCCTGTAAAAAATGCAGATATTATATTTTAGCATTTTATATGATTATATTCAATCTTTTTCCTATGTTTTCTATCTATAATAATCACCGCCCATGACACTGTGCAGACAGTGCCCGGGCGGTTACTTACGGTTGTTTAAATATTTGCTAGGATTTTGTGAGTGAAACACTGGCCTGATAAGTTCCATACGCCCAGCAGGTTTTGTTTCCGCCAACTTTGATGGAAACAGGTGCGTTGGTTGTACCGGTTTCCTGTATATTGGAAAAATCAACAGCAGCAGTAATATTACTGGCAGTTAATGTTGCAATATCACTTTCTTTACCGACGATATCCACATTCAGTGACTGCGTCACCATGGAAGCATTCATCCCTTGAGGAACATTCATTTTGGTGAAATTTGTAACAGTAAATCCCTTGGAAGTATATTCATTCATATTTTTCAGCGTGACCTGTGCAGTCGTTCCGCTGCTCAAATTCGTGCAGCCACTCGGAAGCTGAGAAATCTGCTGGTTAAAACTATTATGCGTTGTATTAATCTGCGAAAAATCAATTGCTTCCAGACTGGCCTCTGTAATTTTTGCCAAAGTATCTTTCGGCCCTGCAATCTGTATTGTACTTGGTGTAACGGTAAACGCACTGTCTCCCTGCAGTTTGAGGCCAGCCGGTTGATTTGTAAAAGTGGGCAGCACTTTCACATTTTTTTTCGGCTGCACCTGTGTGGTGACATTCACCTGCGTAATGCTCATGGAAACATAAGAATCCGGCGTAATCTTGTTTCCAGATGAATCATACAGGATTAATGGTGCCTGTACAGTTTTGGTTGCTGTCAGCGCCGTATTGCCGGCACTGTATTCAATAGACACATGATCAATTTTATTCACTTCCGTTTCCGGCCCGGAAATGGTCACATTTTCAGCATCTGTTGTTGGACCGGGACTGTAATATCCGGAAGTATCAATTTTATCCATATTGGCCGGCAGCTTAATTGGAAAAGATTTCTTAGCGGCGCGGTCCACATAAATTGACCATTCAGATGGATAGATATTGTTAAAATCAAAATTGTTGAGCGCACTCATATTTTTGCCCATCAATTTTACCTGATAGACCCCGGGCGCTGTAATCTGAGATGTACTGACGGGAACCACCTGAAGATCTGTATTTTTAATTTGATTGACAATCAGCGTATTGCCGCTGATTGCCACAGATGCTGTATCTGTTTTAGTTGGAGAATAAACCGTCAGTCCTGACTTTTGTGCTTCGTCCGGGAGCTGTATATTGATAGAGACATTATTAATTCGCTTTGGAAAATGCTCAGTGTCATTGAATGCCAGCACAATCCAAAGGATAACAGCAATGGCAAAGGATAAAACCAAAAGAAACTGATTGTTGTAAAACAGCTCATGCAGTCTGCCCTTGTTAAAAGATTCCGCTGGGTGTTCAATTTTTTTCCCTTTATTTTTCATCTTTAAACCTCCTGAGTGAAGCGAGGATTGTTCCTCTATCCTTTGAGGATTGATGATCCAGCAGCAGACTGTTCAATTCATTTTGCAGAGATTCCCTTGTATAGTTTCGGGTAATGGTTCCGCCGAGCGCAATAGAAATCTGCCCGGTTTCTTCGGAAACGACCACAACCACCGCATCTGAATTTTCACTCATGCCGATTGCAGCACGGTGCCGGGTCCCCAGTTCAATAGCCACATCATTGTTGCGCTTTGTCAGCGGCAAGATACAGCCTGCTGCATAAAGCATGCCGTTCCGCATCACCATAGCTCCATCATGCAATGGCGCTTTGTTAAAAAAAATGTTGCAGATAATCGGCACACTTGGTACTGCTTCAATGACAGTCCCAGTTTCAACGATATCGCCAAGACGCGTATCGCGTTCAAACACGATAAGCGCACCGGTTTTGGATTTCGACATGTTGTCGCACGCCTCTACCACTGCCAAAATACCGCGCCGGATCTGTTTCTGCTGTTCTTCCTCTTCACTGCTGCGGCCGCCAAGCACAGACCGCAGACAGCCAACATGCCCACGCCCCATTTTCTCCAGTGCACTGCGCAGTTCCGGCTGAAAGACTACGAACAAAAACACCAACCCATATTGGATCACATAGGCGAGCAGCGTTTTCATCATATAAAGTTGTGCCACATTCGCAAAAATCCAGACACCCAAAACGATGAGGATGCCCTTCATCAGCTGCCCGGCGCGTGTTTCCCGCATAAGCTTAATCGCGCCGTAAATGACAGCAGTGACCAATAAAATATCAATGATATCTGAAAATCGGAAGCTTAGAAAAACATTTTTTAAACTTTCAAGAAATGATGAAAACTGGCTCACAGAATTTCTTCCCTCCTTATCAGTCCTTTCAGTCTAATTTTATTGTAACATATCAAGAGGGATATGCAATCATTTTCTGAAAATTAAAGGACAAACTTCTAATTCTTTATTTTGCAGCAATTCTCATTACTGCTTGTGCAAATGCATTCATCTGTTCTGAAGTTGTAAAGACAGAGGGACACACACGGACTGCTCCATGTTCAAGTGTGCCGCAGAAAGCATGTGCTCTCGGCGCGCAGTGCAGACCGGCACGCACTGCAAATCCTTGCTTATTCAGAGAAGCTGCCACATCCTCACTGTCTTTTCCAGGCAGATTAAAGGAAAGAAGAGGTGCAAAATATGGAGATTGCGGGCGGGGCATATACAATTCCACTTTTTGAGAGGCTTTCAGCCTGTCATACAATCTGCAGACCAGCGCACTTTCATGTTCATAAATTCTGTGTACCGTTCGACGGCGAACAAAAGAAATGCCTGCACGCAGGCCGATGATACCGGGAACATTGATGGTGCCGCTTTCAAAGCGTTCCGGTATTTCGGCCGGCTGTTCCAGACTTTCTGAAGCCGTGCCGGTTCCCCCTTCAATAATTGTATTGATTCGGGAACCATCCCGCACAATCAGCAGTCCTGTCCCCATAGGGCCATAAAGTCCCTTATGCCCGGGTGCGCAAATGCAGTCGAAATTATATTCCTTCATGGAAATTGGAAGCACGCCAGCAGACTGCGCGCAGTCAATGCAAACAGGAACGTTATAGGCATGGCACAGCGCCGTGATACGTTCCACTGGCAGTCGAATCCCCCATACATTGGAAACATGGGTACACACACACAAGCAAGTGTTTTCCTTCATGGCCTGGCGGAATGCATCAAGGGTAGCATCGTTATCCCCCGGCACGATCTTCACTTCCGTATAGGTAATGATCCCTTGTGCCCGCAATGCTTCCAGCGGGCGCATGACGGCATTATGCTCAAGGCAGGAAGTAACGACATGGCCGCCCGGTTTCACCAGTCCTTTAATGGCCATATTCAGCGCCTGTGTACAGTTCATGACAAAGCAAACGTTTTCCGGTCCAGGCGCATCAAACAGGGCAGCCGCCTCTTCCCTTGCACGAAAAACTTCCTGCGCAGTGGCAAGGCTCATATTATGCCCGGCACGGCCCGGATTTGCCCCGAATCTCCGCATTGCCTGCTGCATGGCCGCAGAAACCTGCGGTGGTTTTGGATAAGTGGTTGCAGCATTATCAAGATAAATCATTTGCTGCTCACCCGCTCCCTGCGCCCAAGCACATGAATGCCTTCTCTGCGCAGAATACGTTCCGCTTCATCCGTTCTATCTGGGACATAGACACCGTACCCACAGCCCGGCATATCCGGTGTGCGGGGCAAGCGCTCAACATAGGCCTTTATTCCATAGTAAAATAAAAGTTCACGGCTTTTCATCGCATAAGTGATGGAACTAACAATAATCAGCTGCTTACTCACAAGGCATCACCTCACTGTATTTGATACTCTATTACAGAATATGTGATTACCTTGTTTTCTGCCTTTTTGGGCAAAAAGAATTCTCATTTACATGTATTTGAGCTTTCTTTCAGCAAACATACTGCATGAGCGGCTACCCCCTCTTCGGCACCGGTAAAGCCAAGCCCCTCTTCAGTGGTTGCTTTTACGCTCACTTGGTCAGCATGAATCCTGCAGGCTCCTGCCAGCCGTTTTCGCATCTGGGAAATATAGGGACGCAGTTTTGGCTTCTGGCACAAAATCGTGGAATCTATATTTTCGATTTCATATCCCTTTCCCCGCACTTTGCGGCAAACTTCTCGCAGCAGGACAAGACTGTCCGCGCCGCTGAACGCCGGATCATCATCTGGAAAAAGGCAGCCAATATCCCCCAGTGCAGCAGCTCCCAGAAGCGCATCGGAAACAGCATGCGCCAGCACATCCGCATCCGAATGACCAAGAAGCCCTTTGTCATAGGGAATCTCTGTTCCGCCAAGTATAAATGGCCGCCCTGTCACAAGCCTGTGCACATCATATCCGTGTCCAATTCTCATTTGCATCTGCTCCTTTTCTGCAGGATTGCTTCAACTGTTGGCACATCTTCCGGCGTTGTCAATTTAAGATTCGCATAGCTTCCCCTGCAAAGATGCACCGGCACACCAGCCCGTTCAAAAATTTGGCAGTCATCGGTAAAATCCCCATCCGCCGCAGCGAGCAGATTTCGGTACTGCTGCGCATCAAAGACCTGCGGTGTTTGGACCGCCCAGAGGCTGCTGCGCTCTGGGGTTTCTGTAACAAAGCCATCCGAATTGATTACCTTGATTGTATTTTTAACCGGTACTGCAAGCGCAGAAGCACCATTTTCTGCGGCATCTTTCACGGCAAGATTAATTTCTTCGGGCGTTATCAGCACGCGCGCACCATCATGAACTGCCAAAAGGTGACAGTTCCCCGCCGATGCTGCTCCTGCCGCTGCGGACTGCTGGCGGGTTTCACCGCCTGCCACGACTGCCTCCAGTTTCCCTGCACAATTCCATTTTTCCGCAAGGCGGCGAAAATGTTCCTCTTGACCAGCCGGGCAAACGAGGACTGTGCGTCCCACACTTTCTGCCTGTTCAAACGCACGCAGGGTATAAATCAGTGCGGGTACTCCAAGCAGCGGTATCTCCTGTTTGGGCATGCCCATGCGGGTGGATTTTCCTGCCGCCAGAAGCATCGCACAGCAAAAGCTCCTCTTCATATTTGAGATTCTCCCTCCCATGGAAAAGAGCGCAAGTCCGGTAGATAAAGGTCCGCCAGTTTTCGGATTTCTTCCGATTCCCCGCGCGCTTCTTCATCTTGCAGAGCAACCACCGGAAAACCAGCAGTTTTAGCCGTCCGGATTGAATACAGAGCATCCTCAAAAACGACGGTTTCCTCAGGTCTGCCGCCGAGTCTCCGCGCCGCTTCATAGAAAATCTCCGGTCTGTCTTTTCCGCTGCCGAAGTCATTGGCAGACAGAATAAAAGAAAACAAATCTGTCAATTGCAGCCGGTCAAATGCAGCATGAATACTGGAAGTATCGGTACTGGAAACAATGCACATCGGCGTTCCCTGTCTGTACAGCTGATGCAAAAATTCCACCGCGCCAGGTTTGGGCTGCACTTCATGCAGATATCTTTCATAAGGAACTTCATTAATTTCCTTTATAATATCTTCAACAGGTTCCGTCATCCCAAGTTTTTGAAAATAAAGCGCGACTTCTTCCGTTGTCATATTGCGCATTCTTTTCCGCAGTTCCTTGGGCATAGATATCCCGTGTTTTTGCAAAACAGTTTGACCCACGTGATCCCAAACATACATAGAATCGAGCAAGGTACCATCCATATCGAAAATTGCATATTTTACCTGCATAAAGTCCTCCCTAATGCGCAGACATTCTGACCTGATTCCTTCAAAAATTTCCACTTGACCAGATTTATGTAGAAGCTGGATCAGCCTTACATGCTGAATCAAAAACTGATTCAGTCAAATTTCCGAAAAGAAATATTCAAATCCACCAAGTTATTGATGCCGTCTATTTTTCCCTTAGAAGTATATTGCCAGAGATCGAAATGGTAGTAAAAACTTGGTAAGTTCTTATATTCCGCATACCACATTGGGTACTCTTCCAACAGCTTTAGGTCAAAAGCGGTATATCCCATATTTTTATTGGTATAAAAGCAGGGCTGATAACCAGCAGCTTTGATATCTTCACAGAATACTTTGGCGAAAGCAGAAGCATCCTCAGGTGTTACCGTCTGTGTGCGCAGGCTGCCGGAAGAAGCTGTTTCATTGTCGCTCTTCGCTTCCCAGTCGAATGCTATTGGCCAAGTCACTTTATACGGGGCTATTTTTTTAAGTACATAGGCAGCTTCCTCTTCCGTTTCTGATTTCGTCACCGCCTGCGAATAAAAATAGACACCGACTTTCAGACCGGCAGAAAGAGCACCTTTCATATTCTGCTCATATTTTGTGTCTTCACAAATGCTGCCCTGTACCTGACCACGGTAGCCAACGCGGATCATGGCAAAATCGATACCGGCTTTTTTAACCTTTTTCCAGTTTATATTCCCCTGCCAGGCAGATACATCCACTCCTTTAAAGGCATTCTTATCTGCATAGGATTTAATACCGGACTTCGTAGAAAATTTACTATCCTGATAGATATTTTTCTTAATATCATATTTGGGAATCAATTTTTTCCCTTCATACTTGTCATTAATCAGCATCTCATTGGTTGGAGCCGAGGCAGTCCATGTTTCTTGTTTCGCTGTACAAGAATGGAGCAAAATTGTCAGCAGGATTGCTGCAATAAGCACAGACGAAAGAAGAATCAGAAAGTGATTCCTTTTCTTTCTGTATTTCTTGGATTTCCAAATATAGGACAGGCGGCTCATAAAATCTTCCTTCCGCAAGAGATGATAAAGATATAAGTCGATTTTACACGAATTCCGCCGGAAATGCAAATTGTGTTCAGCCCTGTTGCGGCAAAAGCAAACCATTCAGTAAATATGCAAAAGGCCCCGCCGCAAAAAGGAAAGCGGCAGGGACTTATTGGCAGTTAAAATTTTGACACCGTTAAAAAAGCAGTGCAAAACTTATAATATTTCAAGAATAAAGTCAGTTCAAAAGCATACGGTCGTTATCCAGTTCTTTTCCCTCTGCGTTTTGGAAACGTTTCAGCAGGTCTTCAACCTTGAGGTGTTTCTTGTCTTCCCCTGAAATATCAAACAGGATTTTCCCGCCATCCATCATGATAATTCGGTTGCCAAGCTCAATAGCATGGTGCATATTGTGAGTAACCATCAAAGCTGTTAGATGCTGTCCGGTTACAATCTCATTGGTATGCTTTAACACGGTATCTGCAGTTTTGGGGTCCAATGCCGCCGTATGCTCATCTAGCAGCAGAAGTTTGGGCTTCTGCAATGTGGCCATTAACAATGTCAGCGCCTGACGCTGGCCGCCGGAAAGCAGACCGACTTTGCTGGTCATGCGATCCTCCAGTCCAAGATCCAATGTTGAAAGTCTGTCGTGATAGAGTTTCCGCTCTTCGGGAGTAATCCCCCAGCGAAGAGTTCGCGGTTTTCCGCGCCGGTACGCAATGGCAAGATTTTCTTCGATATTCATATCCCCCGCAGTTCCGCGCATCGGATCCTGAAACACACGGCCGAGGAAACGGGCACGCTTATATTCCTTCAGGCGTGTTACATCCGTATCGTCCACAAAAATGTTTCCGCCATCGCATGGATACACGCCGGCTATCAGGTTCAGCAGCGTACTTTTCCCCGCTCCATTACCACCGATGATCGTCACGAAATCCCCCGGATTAAGCTGCAGATTAATATCGATGAGAGCCTGCTTTTCATTCACAGTCCCTTTGTTAAAAGTCTTATAGACATGCGATAATTTCAGCATTTGCCCTCACTCCTTTCCATCGGATTCTTTATCGGAATCATCAGACCCGTCAAAAGCATTTTCTGCCTGACTATCCGCAACAGCAATTGCAGCCTGACGGCGGCTGCCCCATTGCTGCATGCTTTTCTTCATGGTTGGGAAAAACAGAGCAATTGCAATGATGATTGCCGTAATTAATTTCATATCCGTAGAACGCAGACCAAGGAACAAAACCAGCGAAATGATTGCCCGGTAAATGATAGACCCCAAGACCATGCAAAGCAGTCTCGGCAGAAATCCGGCATGCTTGCCAAGGACCACTTCGCCAATGATGACGGAAGCAAGGCCAATCACGATTGTGCCAATGCCGATGTCCACAGTGGAGGAACCCTGTACTTGTGCAAAGATGCCACCCGAAAGAGCCACCAGACCGTTACTGATGGCAAGAGCAATCATCGTGGTTGTATCTGTATTGACGCCAAGAGAACGTACCATATAGGGATTATTTCCAGTTGCGCGAATGGAACTGCCCAATTCTGTTCCGAAGAACCAATACAAAAAGGCAATAATGATGCCCACAATCACACCGCCCAACAGAATCTGACTGTTTTTCGCTGAAATACCGGGAATGGCTTTCCGAATTACGATATCCACGGTTTTGGTCCCATTGAGCGGAATCATCGCTTGGTTTCCCATAATACGGATATTGATGGAATACAGTGCCGTCATGGTCAAAATTCCTGACAGGATTCCCGGAATTTTCATTTTGGTGGTCAGGAATCCGGTGGCAAAGCCGCAAACCATGCCAGCCCCAAACGCTGCCAGCAGAGACAGAAATGGGTCCGCATTGTGATTGCCAACCAACATAGCGGACACCGCCGCACCGGTTGCAAAACTGCCATCTACGGTTAAATCCGCAAAATCAAGGATTCGGAAAGTAATGTACACGCCGAGCGTCATAATACTCCAGATCACGCCCTGTGCGACCGCACCATGCATGGTGACTAGAAAATTAGCAATATTCATAAAAGGCTCCCCTTTTAACCATATATCTTTTCCACATTCTAAAAAGGATCACCCCGCAGTAAATGAACCGTGAGGCGATCCCATTTTGCTGTTCTCAAGAACCGCTGCTGACATCTGTTCCCTTTTTTGTTATGCTGTCCGGGAGGGTAATTCCCATTTGTTTTGCCACAGCGCTGTTATAAGAAATATCATATTGATTTTGGTACTCAATTGGCATAGTGGCCGGTTTGGATTCCCCTTTCAGAATTTTGGCTGCCATAGCGCCGGTCTGCTCCCCGAGTTTCTCATAATTGATACCGACCGTAAGGATGCCGCCATTCTGAACCATTCCGACTTCTCCGACAAATATGGGCAGTTTGGCCGGCGTTGTGGTGCCGGTAACAACTTTCATACTGGTGACAAGCATGTTGTCTGTGGGAATATAGACTGCCTGTACTTTCCCAATCATGGACTGTGCCACCTGCTGAACCTCATTTGCTGCGGAAACGGTGAATTCCTGATGCTTCAACCCAATGGATTCGCAGGCCTTCTTTGCCCAATCTGCCTGCAGTTTGGAATTTGCTTCATTGGAACAGTACATAATACCAACCGTTTTAACATTGGGTAAAATCTGCTTAATCTGTTGAATCTGCTCTTTCACCGGCGTTTTATCGCTGGTACCCGTGATATTTCCGCCTGGTTTTTCGTTGCTGTCTACCAGTTTGGCATCTGCCGGATCAGTAACTGCCGTAACGACGACCGGCGTATCCGTAACCATTTTGGCAACGGCCTGTGCAATGGGTGTCGCGATTGCAAGAATCAGATCCGGCTTTTTGCTGGCCATGGCATTGGCAACTGTCACACAGTTGGATTGGTCACCCTGTGCATTTTGAACATCATAGGTCACATTTTTCCCTGCCTGAAAGCCTGCTTTCTCCATTCCCTTTTTGAAACCTTTCAGAGAAGCATCCATAGCCGGGTGTGTCATGTACTGTGCCACACCAATCGTATATTTTTTTGCGGAAGTACCGTTTGCGGCAGAGCCGGTGGAAGATCCACTGCCTGCCCCGCATCCAGCCATGCTGGAAATAATTGCCACAGATAGGGCTGCGGCTGCAACTTTCCCTATTTTCCTCATTATAATATTCCCCCCAGTTCAGATTTCACCTGAAAATAAATTTGTTTATTTAAAGCTTCATCGTTTTAAATTATAATAATTTTACACAACTTAATATCAGATGTCAAGTAAACCCAAATCCCCTACTGCCCTTGTTTTCTAAAAATTTCTTTATATAACCTTTGCTTTTTTAAGAATTTCTTTATATTATAATATACAAAGGATAGAAGGCCGAATTTATTTACTATTTATGGAAAATTCAGGAGGGCAGCAGCATGACAGTCAAAATTTATATATACGATAAACATGGTGGCAGTCAAGAGTCCATTTGTTCATTACAGCCAGAGCCGGACGGCCGTGATGACGGAGGCCGTGACTATGTCCTTCCAAAAGATTATGAGCTGAAGGGAAACAACTTGTTCTGCTGCGGAAGAAAATGCGAGTTGGTTATTCATAATGGAGCTCCACTTTTAGTAGACCGCGAACATGAAATGGCCTATGTACTGGAGCAGGAGAAAAAAATGCAGCAGCGTCGCAAAGCCGCTGGACTCACTCGGCAGCAACTGGCGGACAAAGTCGGCCTAACGCAGTATGACATCTACCGTTTGGAAAATCATGAAGTGGAGCCGGGAAGTGCAATTCTTGGAAAGATTGCTGCTGTGCTTGGATGCAGCACCATGGATTTGATTTGAAGGCTTGTTATATTAAATAGAACATGCTATAATGAAAATATTTGTGTGATAGTGAAAATAATTCTGCGCGTTTGCAGCTTAGTTGGATAGAGTGTTGGGCTCCGGCTCCAAAGGCCGCCAGAGGCTTGAATCCTCCTAGGTGCACCAAATAAAAGCAGCAGCAGAACGGATAGTGGGGTTTGGATGCTTCCCTGTTAAAGGAACATCTGGAATCCCGTTTTTACTGTTTCCAAGAAAATTCAGAAACCAGAGAGGGGTTTTATAGAAATTGAAAAAGGAAAAGAAAAAACTTTCGCTGACAATATACATTTTTATTGGAATGCTTTTAGGAATCCTTGTGGGAATTTTGTTACAGGGTCATCCGGAAATTGCAACTTCTTATATCAAGCCGTTTGGAACAATCTTTTTAAATTTAATTAAGTTTGTGGTTATTCCAGTTGTATTATTTTCCATAATTGCCGGCGTAATTTCGATGGATGATATTGGGAAAGTCGGGAAAGTCGGGCTGCAAACCATTTCGTACTACATGGTTACAACTTTGATCGCAGTCACACTTGGAATTTTATTTGCCAATCTGCTGCAAGTTGGGGCAGGGTATCAGTTGGTTTCTTCAAAATCTTTACATATCAAAGCCAGTAAAGTACCAAACTTTATGGATACGCTTGTGAATATTTTTCCATCCAATGCTATAGCTCCTCTCGCCAATGCATCCATGCTGCAGATTATTGTCATCGCCCTGCTTGTTGGATTCGGTATTATTATGGCCGGGGAAAAAGGAAAACCGTTCGCGCAGTTTGTGAATAGCGCAGCAGATGTATTCATTAAAGTCATGGGAATTATCATCAAGATATCACCAGTCGGGGTATTTTGCCTTCTGGTTCCGGTTGTTGCAGAAAACGGACCGAGTGTTCTCCTTCCTCTGCTCAAATTAATCCTCGTTGTTTATCTGGTCTACGTTTTACATGCCGCAGTTGTCTATTCGACAATGGTAAAAGGAATTGCGCACATTTCCCCTCGGACTTTTTTCAAATCAATGCTTCCTGCAATTTTAATGGCATTTTCCTCTTCGAGCAGCGTTGCCACAATCCCGCTGAATATGGAATGTACGCAAAAGATGGGCGCAAAAGAGGAAATTTCCAGCTTTGTGCTGCCGCTTGGCGCTACAATTAATATGGACGGAACTGCAATTTACCAAGGTGTATGTTCGATTTTCATTGCAGAAATTTTTGGCATTCATTTGACTTTATCACAACAGATCGTCATTATCCTAACAGCTACGCTCGCATCAATTGGAACTGCAGGCGTACCTGGCTCCGGGCCAATCATGCTGACTATGGTGCTGCAAAGTGTCGGTTTGCCATTGGAAGGAGTCGCTTTGGTCGCTGGCATTGACAGAATCCTTGACATGGGCAGAACAACAGTCAACATCACAGGCGATGCTGCTTGTACAATGTGTATTTCAAAGCTAAATGAATCCTCTGCGTCCAAACTGAACCTTCCTAAGGAAAAGCAAAATCAGGAAAATGAAACTGACGATTGATGAGCAAAACGGATTAAGTGTTGACAAGAAGTTAGTTAGGTAACATTTCGTCTGTTCAACAAGTCATGATGTCCTGCAAAATATATAGCAGCAATAGAATTGTTTAAAAAACTTGTCACACGACAGAGAATGTGTTATAATAAATGTGCTTTTGGTGCCACCAAAAGCATTCATCTGCGCTTGTAGCTCAGCTGGATAGAGCGTTGGACTCCGACTCCAAAGGTCAGAGGTTCGAATCCTCCCAGGCGCACCACACAAAACCCGCACGGTTAAGCCATTTTTGATGGTTTGACTGTGCGGGTTGTTTTTATTGCAAAATGTCATTTGTTGTTTATTTGTTGTTTATAACGCAAAAAATACCCTCAGCAGGCAGCCATTAGGTTGTCTACTGAGGGCCTGTATTATTCTTTCTTAATTTCCTGATCTATTTTTTCCAGCAGTATATAAATTTTCTGCTGGTCACGTGCCAAAACAATCAGGTTTTCATTGATACAGTTTAACATTTCTTGCAATTTTTCTATTTCGCTCATAATAGAGCCTCCATAAAGTTTAATTGCAAGCGCTTGCTGGTAAATAATTCTAGCACAATTCTTGTTACAATGCAAAAACGCCCCTGATCCCACCATCACGGTGAAATCAGGGGCGTTGCTTTATGTATTCAAATTCTCAAACGTTTGGGATTATGCGGTCTTCGTTGCTGGTGCAGTGGCCGTTTGGCTAGCTTGTGCCGTTATGTCTATACTTTTAGCGTCAGTGTCAGCGGTATCCGCCGGCAGGCTCACGGCCGACACCGATACTTCCGGCGCCGCTGCTTCGACTGCCGTTCGGCCCGCATTGATTTCTCCCGCTACAACCGCCTGCAGCTGCTTAATTTCATCATCCGTCAGTCCGGGAATGCGCTCTTTCATCAGAGCTGCAAAATGTGCTGTTGCTGTAGCCTGCGTTTTCGTCAGTTCTGGCGTAATGCGAAAAATCTCATCTACTGCTTTCCAGCATTGCTTTGCTATCGACAGCTTATGATTATATTCAGCAACTCCCATTTTGGATGCCAGAGCAGATTTCTTCTGCCCAATAAACTGTACCAATTTGTTGCCTACATAGCCGATAATCGCTATCAGTACTGCCACAGCGGCACTGTCTATTGTTCCCATAATTTCATTCATGATATAAACCTCCATTATTTTTCAGGCCCTGTCGGCAGGGCTTGTATTGTTTCATAGGCTGCTTTTCCTGTACCATTTCCACCCAATGCGGCATAGGGCTTGTACAGATATTCTATGTTTTTCTTGTCCCCATAGCTGCACCATCCGACCTTTGCATAATACTCTGCTGCTTGATAGATACGGTCGTGCAGGATGCCCAGCAGACCAGCTTTGATATTTGCAAACTCATTCTTACCCCGCTTGTCGTGCTGGTGCAGCGTACGGCAAATCGTCACCAATCCAGTTGTAGCCGCACCCGCGAGTATCCCAATAATCGTGTTAAAAATCATTTGATTTTCACTGTGAAAGTCTTTACGGCTTTCTTTCCCGGTAAAGTTGTATAGATTCCCGCAGATTGCCCGCTGTTGCCGACTGCAACCACAAACCATAAGTCCGATGTACGCGGAATGACTAAGGCAATCTGACTGTTTCCACTGGACAACTGTGCGCCATGGAATGTACGTACTTGATACACCGATAAGCGGCTCATATCCATATCCTTCGTTGTATCGCATATTTTTTCCGGATATGTTGCACTAGCTCCTCTGCTGCTCAGCAATGGTACGCCAAAGTATTTGCAAATCCCATTTGCAATTCCTAATGCCCATCTATCTGGATTGAACCGTGCCATATCCGCTGCGGAGTCAATAAAACAGCATTCATGCAGCACAGCCGGCATAGCCGTTTCGCGGATGACACACAGGTAATCACCTGCTGCACCACGGATATTATCCGTTTTAACCGGATCTCCATGCGCTTTAATTCCGGTAGCTGCCTGTACCTGAGACTGAATATCCCTTGCCAATACACGTGACTGGCCTCCGCAAACGGCACAGTATGTTTCTGCACCCGTACCGCCGCCTGCGTTTAGGTGGATCGATACAAAAATAGTTGCGCCCCAGTTATTTGCTTCTCTTGCGCGTCTATTTAAGTCTGAATTTGGGTGGTTGTTATCCGGTATGTTTTGGCTATTTCGGCTCATACGAGCTTCAAAGTACCTGCCTGGCAAAAGCGCCATTACTTTTCGTGCAACTGCCAACGCGCATGCTGATTCTTTTTTCCCACAGCCCTCCGCTCCGGGATCAATTCCACCGTGCCCCGGATCTAAATATACTTTATAACTCATTATGTATTAACCTCCTTATCTCATTTCCAGAAGCCCCAGATACTCCAATAAATATATACTGAAATCGTTGTTTGTGCGCCGGATGCAGCTCGATAATGTAATTTTGACACCGTATTGCCATTTGACGTCGTGTTTTCAACAGCTGCATTGGCACACCACAGAACTCCGCTTGAATTAAAAAACACAGAAGGGCTGTATGACTTTGATATATCAATTGGTATCGGCAAGGTAACAACTGTATCGTTCGTATCTGAATGGAACCATATGGTATCCCCATATTTGATGGTAAAGGCAATATTCATCTGATAGCTGCCCCACTCATGGATGCGCCCGTCTGCATACTTTTCATAATGCGTTGAGCCTGTGCCATCATCTTTATCCACTAATGCCTGCGCCCACAGCATATTGCCGCTGGAACCTTTAATTCCAAACTGATTTGTGTCCAGACATAAGGCGGGTTCACCAGGCTGCAGATTTGAAACCACCAGATCACTCCGGTTCCCCCGGCGTATTAAAATTCTTTGCTGCGTAACTGCCATATTCCTCACTCCTTAAATTAATTATTTCCAGTAACCCCATGTATCATAGTAAGCTGCGTAGCTGAGATTAGATACCCGAGTTGGGGACGAAATTGTAAAACCAACAGATTCACCGTCATTTGCTTCCTGTGCATTGACAGCGGTTAAAATTCCGGGGGACACAAGATTCAGCATAATCGTAGGCTTTGACTTTGAGCACTCAAATTTCAAAGGCAGCCATATACCACAATTGGGTTTAAGGTATACACTTCCATACGCAGATGTGGCACTGCACGTACTATTGACTCTTCCCCATTGGTGAAGAATACCATTGGAAAATTTGTGCCAATGCTGCGATGAATCCCCATCATCTGTCTGTCCGTCAATGCACTGTATGTTATTATTGGACGATGTAATATATATGCCAGGATTATTGGAACCCGGGCCAGCAACACGAACGGATTGAAGATTACTATAGCGCTGATCCCCCGCGGTAATGACGATACCCGCATCGTTTAAATCCTTACCCACATGGATGGATTGAAGATTACGAGATTGGTCCTCTGCGGAAATGGATATAGTATCATTCACAAAATTCCCAGAGCCATCGTATAAGGATGCCAGTTGAACGCATGATTTTCCGCTTTGCGACACAAAAGTAAGATTAAACATAGCCCCGGAAGCTAGGATTTCGGCAACAAGTGCCCCTACATATTGGTCATTAGCATACAATTGAATGCCGCTTCCTGTTTTAGTTTGGTGATTGGAATCGGTATAAGTAGCCGTGCCAATTTGCGCACGGCAATTGGAATCTCGATTGTATATCTGCTGCACTTTAAGATTGGATGCGTCAATCTGATTGCTGGTAATTTTTCCAACGGTAATGGTCCCTGCATCGATACTCTGAATAGCTTCATGCCCCAATTTTGTTACGGTCCAACTGCCATTCTGATAAACATACAGCGTATTGCCATGAGCCGTATCAATCCAAAGATCGTTTGTAATCAGGTTTCCTTCCGGCGCAGCAGCAGAATAATAGACCGTATTTTTCCCATCGGCTGTTTGCTGTGCCGCTGCTGCCTTATCTTGTGCATGATTGGCAGTGTCATTTGCAGAATCGGCTGTATTCTGTGCACCCTGTGCTTTTGTATACGCGGCCTTTGCTGCTTCATAGCTGCTGGACAATGATACATCTGAATAATCGAACGTATCATTGCTCCATAGGGTTTGCGTAACCAAATACAGACGGTCTGTGTTTCCGCCCTCATACGTTGGTTCTGTTGTGCTCCATCCATCAGGCGGATTCAAAGTTGGCGCTGCAGGCGGAGCAAGAGAACTGTCCTGCAGTTTATAATAAGTTGTCGTTGCTTTAATATCTGTCACGTCTGTTAATGTGATTTGTGCATTTCCTTTTACCGTCATGTATCATCCTCCAGTTGTACAAGATAGGTTGCCTTTATGAGTACGTCGCCTGCCGATATGGCAAGCGTCTTTCCAGATGCAATGGCAGTATCGCTTCCATCTTGATACCATTTCAAGATACCCAGTTTTGCGATTTCATCAGCAGTTAGTTCCTGCCCGCCTTTAAAAACATGTGCGGTCAGAATGGTACTGATAGAGGAGCCTTTAAAGATGAAGCCATTGCTGGATGTAATCGTAACCGTGACAGCATCTTCACCCTTTTCCCCGGTATTTCCGTTGATGCAGGCTGCATCGGTTTCCGTAGTAGTGCCGTCATTGTAATAGGTGATATTCTTGGTCCAGATGTATGTACCTTCTTTCCAGTCTGGACAGGTATCCTGCCAAAATCCTTCAGACAGAATTTCCGGACTCGTCGATTGGTAATACATCGGTATTGTTTTATGGATGGAGTGGTCAATGCGTCCATTTGCTTTTGCCAAGGCCTCATCTGTATTGGCATTGAATTTGGAAATGCTTTTATCACTGTCACTATAAGCAGTAGCTCCATTATCTTCCCGTGATTCAGCATCTGCTGAATATTCTTCGTATTTGCCTATGGTATAGCTAATTCCGCTCACAATTGTGTGATACGTATTTCCTTTGTAATCTGTCAGTACCGCCGTGTCGCCTGCTTCAATGGACGGATTATCCCAACCTGAAACTTTCATAGGCCGGAACGTAAAATCAATTAAGTGCAAAGCAAGTCCGTCTATCAAGCCTTCAGGATTTCCCTGTGCAAGCGGATTCTTTTGAAAAGTCACGATAAAGCTGCCGCCGCCGCGTTCAACTGTACCATTGTCGGTAATTAATTTGGCACCTGTAACTCTGAGGTCGTCCGTATAGACCGTGCAGGATGACAGGGAATGAATTGAAACAGGCTTCGGCACGTCTGTCCTGAAAATCCCGCCGGATAAAATATCTTCCTCCATCTTTCCATAGTCATAGAAATCACCGCCGGGGAGCAATGCAGTTTGAGAATAATCTGAAAAGTTTCCGCCGTCCGTTTCATTTGCATAGTCTGAATCAAGCAGATTACCGCCGTCCAGCACATGAGCACCCATGGGATAAAAAGTACCTCCGTCAAGTAGGGACGCCTGCTGATAGTCAGAAAAGGCTCCTCCGTCTATTGTATTGCCGGATTCGGGCAAAGCAAAAGTATCAGCGTCATACCAGCTGAGAATCAGTTTACCCGACACGCTTATCCGTGCCCAGCACCCTGCAAGTTCAGCCACATACTTCACAATATCAGCATACGTAATGGACGTGTCGGTAGGTCTTTTGGCAACAACATATCCTGAATTTGGGAACGATTCTGTACCAAGCACCACGTAACAACATGTACAGGCATCCTGCAAAATGTCATGCAGTGACGCCGGATAGGAAAGTTTGCTGTCGTATTTCTTATCAAAATTCACGGCGGCATCATAGGCGGTTAAAGTAATAATTCCGCCGCTTTCCGAATGACTGCTGGTAAAATATGTACCCTTGTAGAGCCATTCTATGCTGCTGCCAATCTGCAGCCCTGTTTTGATGCGTATTGTCGATTGTGCGAACTCTTTCTCTGAAAACCTTCCGTCAAAATTGTACAGTTTCAGCTTCAGGCATTTCGCCGCAAAAGTTCCAACGGTAAATTTTCCGCTTTCGCTTGTATTATCCGTTATCGACGTTCCTTCCAGCATAATGTCTGCATTCGTTAAAGAATATACGTAACTGTTTGACAGCGTTACCGTCGCATTCACATATTGCCTCCGGCCATCCGAATTGATCATGGTTTGATAAGCGTCGCTTGTCTTGATCATACAATCATCTACACTTCAATAAAATCAAAGGACACATTTTTAACATATCCCCCGCTGTCCCATACCCATAAATACGACGTACTTCGCGGTCCTACATAAAACCGTGCTGTCCGCAGGGCATTCTGCATCACATCAAAATAGGTCAGATTAAAGGTTGGCTGGTTCACATTTTTGAGCAATACAGATGCTTCAGAAAAGGGCATGGCATTCCAGCTGCAGGATAGCTTAACCTTTTGCGCAACCCGCTCAATGTGCATGATTCCGTCCATTGTGCGCCCGGAATTGGAGCTGGATATATCCTCCAAACTCCAATTGACGTTACAGGGGGTCTTCAGCACCGAGTCATTCACTTGTAATATCTGTAACAAAATATCACCACCAAGGCGGTCAATAATTCAGCGCTTTATGATAGCGCCTGTTAATCTCATCATTTCCACGGTTTGCCGATTCAGCAATGGTGCGGTCGTCCGTGTACAGGGCGATGCTCATGTGCCGAATTGCTTCCTCCAACTTGTCCATTCTGTTCAGCACCAGAGAAATGCCTCGGCCGGAGCTGTCTTGATTCCGTTCTATTCCGTCTGCAATCCGTGAATACGTTTCCTCATTCAGCGGCAGGGCGGCTTCATCCCCGTCATCCCCCATTCCGGCAACTGTCGGAGCAGTAAACACACCGCCTTTTGCCTTCCAGCCGCCCCACTTGATGCGGCCAGTACCGTTTTCATAGCCGTGCCCCTCGCCCCATACGCCGTCAGCGCCGCCGTAGCGGTTCCATGTGTAGCGGATGGCCGCAAGGATATTGCTCAGCGGGTCAAGAATGTTCGTGTTGTAACCGGGCATTGCGTAAGCTGCAAACGTTTCGGGAATCAGCTGCATCAGACCTTTTGACGGGTGCCCCGCAAAATAGTTCACGTCGTGCAGGTCAGGCGGGTTTACCCTGCCGCTGGATTCTGTATTCATTTGGGCAAGCAGCAAATCCACGTTGTGTGAGGAATAGTGTCCGGTCATGTGCAGTGCTTTTGCTGCCAGTGACCGCCAGCGCTCCACGCCGGAGCCGGTAAAGTTTGCACCATATCCGGCCCCGCCGCCGGTAAACATGGGAACCGCGTAACCAAGGATTTCACTCCCCAGCGCCCGCTGCTTCCTGTATACACCGGTTCCCCCGCCGGGACCGGTTGTGTTACCCTCAATGGTATTGATAAACATTTTAGCAATGCTCTCCACGATACCGATGTGGTCTGGAGTTCTATCCCCATTCCAGTCGTAAAATACAAGGTCTCCGGGACTGGGAATATCAGTCCAACGGCCGCGCTCTTTATACCAGTTCATCATGCTCGGCACATAAGAGCCAAAGCCCTCTTTAATGCCAGCATGCTTCATAGCCCAGCTTGCAAATTCAGCGCAGTACTGGTCTCCAACAGAGCCAAACTCTTTCCAATATGCGGCAGGGTTTGTATTTCCAACCTGTGAAGATGCCACGCGAAGCAGCGCTTCCACGGTGCCGTTGCTCTGTTCAATGAATTTTTGAATCAGTCCTTTTAGTGCATCCGCGGACATATGGGTAAGGTATTTCACAACACCTGTTTCCATGGACATCCACGGTTCATTGATTGGCTGTTTTGTGGTAGATGTATCAATGGCAGTCTGCAATATCTTCTGTGGGTCTTTCACTGCAAGGATGTAATCAATCAGCTGTTTCTGCATATCTTCTGCAGAGGTGCCAAAGAACTGTCCGACACCGCCTGCATAGTGGAAAGTTTTTGCTGTCATCTCTGCCGGCATAACCGACGAACCGCGCGGCAGGTTCGGGATGTAAACATTTCTGCCCTGCGGGATAAAGGTTCTCCCATCCGGGTACTGCACTGCCTCACGGTAGGTGCTGCCCTGCTGGTCGTTCACAAGTGCCGGACCGCCGGGGTGGAAACCGGTGCCATAAGCATAATGTGCAATGGCAACCCGCGGTACACTTTTGCTGCTGCCAACCGCAGACAATACCGCATTGATTCCTGTTACAACGCCGTTGATGGCGCCGCCAATCTTACTGGATACATTATTGGCAATCGTGCGTACATAACTGCCTATAGATGCTGAGAAGCTCGAAAATCCCTGTTTTACATCTGCAAACATTGAGCGGAACGTATTCCTTGTTTCGACGCCTAAAGTCTCCCAAATAGATAAAAGCCGGTTCTGAAAAGATCGGGAAGATTCCACCAGTGCGTTCTCGGCTTCATGCCTTTCGCGCTGAAGTTTATTGTGATTTTCAAAGCTTAATTTGTAAACGGATTTAAAATAGCTCGACAGCTTTTCATATTGTTCATTCTGTTCATTGGCATTGACTCTTTGCCGCGCATCTGACGCGGCTTTCACCATATTGGTGATTCCTTTCAGCGCAGTTTCTGTTGCTTTAATGGAATTTTCGTCAATTCTGCTTTTAACTTCCATTACATTTTCTGTAATTTGTGTGCTGGTTTGCGTTCTTGCATTTTTCACAATACCCTGCGCAATTTTGCGATAGACATTGTCATTTAGCGGCAGCACAGCTTCCTGATACTCGCCCTCACCAATGTTTGCAATGGTTGATCTGGTTGCCAAACCGCCGTTTGCAAGGCGTGGAATGTGAACCGGCTGAATAGCAAAGCCAAATGATTTTCCGCCCACCAGCGGCACCCAATCAGGAATATCCCAATGCAGATGGTTCAGCATGGATATAATAAAGTTGACGCCAGATTCAAAAATTCCGATGATACCATTGACCGCACCTTTCGCCCAGTCCGTAATAGGTGTTTTACTAATGGATGCAGCCTTATGTGTCAAAGCCATGCCTGCCAAAATCAGTCCAATGCCGAGAGGTATACCTACACCTGTAAGACACAAAATCAAACCAATTGCAGCACTTGCAACACCTATAATAGACATAATGTCGGCTAAAACTTCTTTAATTTTGCCTTTTAGGCTGCCCCAGTTTACCACAACTGCTCCCGCAAGAGAGGCTGCACCGGCTACAATCAGGCCGATTCCTAATGCACGCGCACCCGGACAGGCTAAAGTAAGAATGATACCTAAGGCAAGCATGGCCGCACCGCATATCGCCATAATCGTCGTGAGCTGAGATTTGACCTGACTGCTTGCATATTTGGAGTTTAATGCTACCAGAGCTACCAATCCAATTGCTCCCGCGGCTATCATGGCAATCCCTATTCCCATCTTTGCTGGACAAGCTAAAGTGATAATAATTCCAAGAGCCAAAAGTGCGGCCACAGCGAATGCCATAATTGTGTTAAGCTCCATCTTTACCTTGTCGGAAGATGCTTTCCAAGCAATTACATAGGCGGCAGCTGTGATAGCGGCTCCGGTAATAAATAAAAAGAGACCAAGTCCAAGCTTTGCAGGACACGCAAGCATCATAATAAGGCCGGCTGCGAGCATTCCAAGCCCAATGAACCCCAGCATGGCAGCAAGCTCCATCTTTACTTTTGCGGACATCGTGCCCCAGTGCACAGCCACTTCATATGCCATTCCTGCCACTCCGGCTATAATCATTCCAATCCCGATAGCTGGGTGGCCCGTAAGGCAAAGAATCGTGCCGATTACTAAAAGCATTCCGGGAATTAAAAACATTTTTAAATCATTTAAAATTTGTTTAATTTTGTTTGCCAAATCAGATATCTTCGAGGGAATAGCTTTTTGCTGAAACGTATCCATTGGTGACGGCATTCCATTCCATACGGGAGGCGCAGCTGCCTGCACAGGTTGTACAGAAGCTGCATAATTGGGAATTTTAGATGTGTAGTCGGGCACGGTCGGTTCCTGCCATGTATCTTCCTGCTTATTTAATACATTCAATTCATCAAAACTCATAAGGGACTTTTTCAGTTTATCAACCTTGGCCTGATGTTCTGCTACTTGCTTTTGCACACGCTTCTCTGCAGCAGATTGCTTGGCTGCAGCCGATTCTTGTGCCCTCGTGGTTTTTTCTGCCGCCAACTCTTGCACCCTTGCGGATTTCGCAGCCGCCGCTTCCGCAGCGGCGGCCTGCTTTTGCTGTACCTGCAGCGCATTATTACCGGACTGACTGATGGTTTTCGCATAATCCACCTGTGCTCTTTTCGCCACAGTAATATACTTTTTCCCATTCAGAGCGGCAAAGAACATGCCTATTTTCTGTAGTACGCCCGCAATCGCATTACTCAAGACTGTAAAGGCAGGTGTAAGTGCCTGCACGATTGGATATACAGCCGATGCAAAACTGTTTTTCAGATAAAGTCCGTTGGCTGCCAAGGCAGACATCGTTGCATTGGCCTGTCCGCTTGCCAGCGCCATATTCTGGAATCCCTCTGCAATAGACTTAGCCACAAATGAAACGCCCTGATACAAAACCATACTTAGCATCATGGACTTGACCATGCGACCAAAATATCCACTGCTGCGCCCGGCGCTTTGCAAGTGAGAGCCAGCTGTTCTGGCGCTTCTCCCCAGCCTTTCCGTTTCGGGTGCCGCCGAGGATGCAGCGCTTCCCACCTCTGCCATTTGCGCTTTTGTCTCAGCAAGGCGTTCATTCAGTGGGGCCATCTGTGCATTTAAGGAGTCAAGCTGTTCTTTATATTTTTGAAATCCCGGATCTCTTTCAAAGGTTGATGCAATGTCATCTTGAGATACTCCCTTGGGGAATACTCCAGAATATTTACCATAGAGATAATCGTCCCGCGCCTGCTGAATATTTGCAAACCGGCCGCTTAATTCTTGAATCTTTGTCTGTGTCCGCTCAACTTCAGACTGCAGCTTTTTGAGGTTTCCCTGTGCCTTATTGGTGGAAACGTTTAGCTGCGGCATTTTCTTTGGCTGAATATCCGAGATGCTCTTTTTCAGCTTGTCAATCTTGTCACGGACGCCCTGCGTCTTTGCGGATATAACAATCTGCAGTTCCTCAACCGTCACGTCCTTTCACCTCCCTCTGATAATTAAATTCTTCAGCATAGCGCGCAAAGTTCGATTTGCTCTGCTTCCATCCCTCATTCGGGAATAAATCCGGATAAGCGTCATTGAGATTTTTCGGGAATTTTTTCGGGTTGTTGTAACCAATGGAAATCATTGACGCAAGCCGGTAGTCCATCTGTGCCCTAAACTGTGCCTGCTCCTGACGGTCCTGCTTTTTACGACGATTATAGGCATTAATTTCTTCTGACACTTCCGCACACGTCATACGCCAAAACTGTTCAATTGGAATGCCTATGGAAAGCGCATTCTGCTGCAGGTCGGATATGTAATCCGTTAGATTGTCATATCGTTTTCTGCCGCCGGACTTTCCACGTTTTTTGCGTCGTCCTCTGTATCTTCAGTATCGCCAATACCAATCTGTGCCAGTAACTGCATGAGAATATTCGAAATTTTTTCTACATTGCCGCCACCCGCAAGGTAATCATCGTATAGGTCACAGACTTCACGCAGATTCATACCATGATTGTACTTCTGCATGGCGTCCCAAAGAATTCCAACAATTACGCGGGAATCCATTAAATGATTAAGGGCGTCCGTCATGCCCATGCCGAGTTGTTTTTCTATCTGCATGGTGTTAAAAGTCGTCATGCGCAGGCGGTAGTCTTTTCCATTTACGTTCCAGATAATATAAGGTTTTGTCATGATAAATAAGCTCCTTTTAAGTTAAAAAGTTATGGTTTAATGAACGTGAAACGGATTTAAGAGCCCGTTTCAGCTGATTCAGCAATATCCGTGATATTGCTGTTAATCATCATTTTGGCTTTGAATTGCAGGGCATCACCGGTGCCGCCGCCTGTGCGGGTAGTGCTGACATAAGCGGAAAATTCAAATCCCGTGTGGTCAGGATAAATCAATTTGAACCACTTGACCTGCCGTGCCAGTTCAGCAGCACGCAGAGCCTTGTAAGAGTTCATCAGCATATCACCAGTTGTTGGTTCTGTCGCTGTGTCGTCATTGAAGAAATCAAATTCCGGTTCGCCCAAGTCCATGATGCCCGGAATATTGCGTTTATTCTTGTCCTGCAAATTTGTAACGTCTATTTTGTCGGCTTCAGACGACATATCCGGCACCTTATTCATGCCGTAAAGTTTCTTATAGGTCCCATCTGCTGTGTCCGACATAGACAGGTAGGTACCCAATACTGCAGTTTCTGCCATTGTTAAAAACCTCCTCGGTAAATTGTTTTTGTTTTGTTGTCTACCCAGCCGGTAAAGCCCATCATGTACCGATGTAACCCGCTGGGGTCCTTCATCAATTTCCCAGCCACACGGGTAAATCCAGCCGAAATCATCGTATCACTGACTGTTCCTGCCAGCTTTACACAGCGTTCCGGGGTGCTGCCATTCTCTGCCGTGTCCCATACATCAAGCTGGCACTCATAGCGTGAGTAGCGCTCTTTACTGTTGAGGATGGCGGCAGCGGTATTGCCAATCTCAGAGAGTGAAACATAAGGGAACTCCGAATTCACCTCTGGAAAGGCCAGCTGCACTGTGCAAATATCTTTCAGCACAGCTGCCACTTCTTTGTTCATATCCATCATTTCAAATGGTTCACGTCCTCTTTAATGGACTCCTTCACGGCGTCCACAGCTTTGTCCTTGTTTTCGGCAAATGCTGTGCGCATGAAGGGCTGCGGCGGCTGGCCGTGAGAGGTGTGCCAGCTGCCCTCTGCGTCCTGATACCGCCATGACTTTTTCGTTGTGTGTGGAACGGAGGGGTCGCCTTTCGGACCGGTTCCGTATTCCACAAAAACAGCGTGGCCGCAGTTGGTTCCGACCGTTACGGTCTGTGCGTCCTTTGCTTCGGTGTGGATGCTCTCACGCAATTCTCCGGTATCTACTGGGCAATTCTCTTTTGCTGCTGATTCAAACACCGTGCCGCCTTTCAGCAAGGCCTTTTGCGTGCTTTGCTCAATACTACCGCCGAGCTTATCCAGCTTTTTAAATAGCCGGTCAAGTCCCTCCACTTTGACTTCCATTGCCAATTACCTCCAACAATACGTAAGTATGCGTCTGCCGATGCTTTACGGATATGACCTTATATTCCGGCTCCGTCGCATCCGCAGAAAGGGCAGCGCCCATTCCGTCGGCAATCGGAGCATCCGGCGCAGCGTGTAGCTGTACCATGTGTTCTACACGTGGGCCATAAACTTCTTCAGTTGTCTTATCACTGACCGGCTGCACACTGCACGGAACAGTTCCTGCAGGTGTCCAGTGGTAGGTGTCGCCGATATAATCACTTGGGACTTTTCCTTTCTTGAACAACCATGCAGTCTTATCGTGCATGACGGCCAGTTCTGACGCAAAAACAGATAAATTCATTACGGCCACAGCTTTCTGTATGGTGAAAGTGCCTGCCGATCGTCCTCCGTCAATTCGCCGCTTGCAGCGCTTTGCGTGGTCTTGTAGGATAGGGACGTGTCACCCTCAGAAATAGAAGAAACCACTTTCGGCTCTGCTTCCTGTCCATACCCGCGCGCCCGATACCGGCTCACCACCATATCGGCCATAAGGCCCTGCAGGCCTGCACTTGACACATCGGAAAGTCGGCAGTAGGTTTTCACCTGTGCCGTCACAGTATCACACAGCACGCTCAACAGAGCATCCTTTTCAGTACCCGTAATCCCTAACAGCAGCTTCACCTGTTCCAGCAGTGTCATGTTATCCCTTCGCTTTCGCAGGCTTTTCCGGCGGCTGTTCCGATACAACCTTAAAACCGTTGGCAATCAGTTTGTCGGCCTCTTCCTGCGTTGCCACAATACGGTGAACATTCAGCTTTTTCAGCTCAATCATGATTCATTCCTCCCTTATGACGCAGGTTTCTGGTTGACCCACACGGCAGCCAGCTGATTATCCGCAACCCACAAATCATGGAATTTACGGTATTCAATCAGCCACGCATCCGCGTTCTGGTTGGTGCTTGGGTCAAAAATTTTCATGGTATCCGTTTTGGAAATTGCGATTGGCGCACGGCGTGGTGAAATAATCCAGTTCACATCAACTGCGCCGCTTGCCGGAGCAAAACCGCCTGCAGCCTGTCCGGCAGTCGTCCCGTCGTTAAAGACATACGCAGTCTTCATGCGCGCGGACGGAATACGCAGAATCGGCGTGCCGTCAATGGAGCGCACTTTTGTCTGGATACTGCCCTGCGTAAACTGCGTGGTATCCAGAATTTTTTCGATTTTGTCTGACTGCGCAAGCACGGTTGCGGTTGGAATACTCATCATAATGACAAGCGGTTCAGACTCACCTACTGCATCCTGTACAGTAGAAATATCTGCAAGCAGCTTTGCAAGGATATCCGTGGCTGCAGGGGTGTATTCCATCTTGTGGGACGCACCTGCGGCCAGTGCTGCCAGCTTGCTATAACGGTAAGCGTCCACTTCCGGAATCACGTTCAGTCGCTGGAATTCGGTGGTTACATTTGCGGCGGTCGCAATAAAATTGGATTCGTCTACATCGATTCGGTCAAGTTGGAACTTACGGTTTCTGTCCTGTGTCATAGTCTTTGTTTCATAGGCAAGGGTAACACCGCCCTGCGTATAGCCCTTGTCACGGTCATAGTTTGCAAGGCCGTCCATGGTCATTTTAGGAATCTTGACTTCGCTTCCGCCGGAATACTTGACCTGTCCGGCGTTTGCCTCCATCCATCCGGATGTGGCCCCTTCCAGCATTTGTTTATCCAACTGCTGCTGAAACAGGGTTGCCATTGCTAATGTGTTAATTGGCATTTAAATCACCTCAATTAAAAATTGCCCCTTGCCGCGGCAAAGGCATCCGCGACTGTTTTCGCTTCCGGCGTATCGGGGTTTGGTGCGCCGGTCTGGAATCCGTTTCCTTCTGGCTTGGTTTCCACGTTCTCAAACAGATAGCTGTCCGACTTTTTCAGGCCATCCAGTGCGGCGTCAAAGCCATCAATCGTTCCATCATCTTTTACGGTCATTTTGGATGTGTCCAGCAGTGCCTTGATTGCCTTTGTATTTTTGCCTTTGGCTTTCGTGATACCGAGGTCAAGGGCGGCATTCAAAGCATTCTGCTTCATCTTGTTCTGCAGAGTTTCCGTATCGGTTTTATACTTTTCCTGCAGGTCGGAAAGCTGTTTTGTCAGTGCCTCATTGTCGCCTGTCGATTTCTTCAGCGCGGCAATGTCCTTGTCACGGTCGGCAAGCTGCTGCTTCAGGTCTTTAACGGTTGTTTCGCTGGCATCGAATTTTTCTTTGCCAACATAGCCGCCGTCAGCCAGATTGGCAAGCTTTATCTTGTCGTTGCCTTTGAGTTTTTCGGCGACTTTTGTATAGAGCTCGTCGCCCAGTGCTTCTTTTAAGTCCATGTGAATCCTTCCCGCCGCAGATTTTTTTAAGGCGGTTGACTCCGCCGGGCGGCGCGCTGCATTTTAAGCCCGGCAGCGTGGGGCAAATAAAAACGCCCTGCCAAATGGCGGGACGAGATTTAACGGTTTATTGTGTTTATGGTATTTTAGCTGTAAAATATTGGAGAAAAGAGGTGATATACCATGCGATATGATACACGTTCCGGATACTGCCCAACGCTCAAAAGGGACTATTCGGTCACTGTAGAGCAATTGGAAACTACCAACATTGAGGACACATCAAGGCACTACATTGACGGTCAGTTTGACTGTAAGTATGCTGAAATGCACCAATGCCCGCACGTCAATGATTGCCCCGTAGCTCATCTACAGAAATAACCTTTTTGTCAGCCCTTTCGGCACCAGCCGGATCGGCTGAATTTTTTTGAAGCTTTTCAAGAAATTCTCGCACGGGTTTCGGAAAGCGGAATGCGCAATGTTCGGTTAAAGTCATATCAGTACCATCCAAATGCAATGTTACGATTGGAATTTCCCCTGCTTTTTGTGAAACTGAATAATCAAGGACCAAGTTTGAAATGTCCTGCCCGTCTACAACTAACTTGGAGAAGGGATTGTGGGCCGCTGTAATTTCAATTTTATGCATATCCATCCTTCTTTCTTAATTTGAGCATAAAAATACCGCCGTGCGTTTTCAGCAGGTGGTATCAATCGTTATATCTTCCACATTTTTCACAAACGCGCTGGGCTTCATCCCAGTTCTTGATTTTCCCCTTGTCTTCGGGGAATAAAATATCATCCGTTGCAATATTGCAGAGATCAAAACAATATCCCTCTGAAATATCTTTGTCCAACAGGGGACATCTAATCTTCGTGTCCGACAATCTTAATCACCTCTTCTACAAGCCGTTGCCCTGCCATATCCAACAAGCCAATCGACTGGATTTCTCCCATGGTATTCACCGCAACGAATCCACGACTAGAATAAAATTGGTATTGCTGGCCTTGACGCTGTTTCAACGCAACCAGAGCATTTTTATAAAAATCTTGGGCGTCTTTCATACTTAAATTTCGTTCCTTGAACCGCATTAGTGTGTGGTCATTAGCTGTTTTTATTTCAAGCGGAATATTGGGGCTTACCGCAACACCTTTCGCCCGAATTTGCTTTGTCTCACGCATTTCGTTTAACTTCTCATTCACGCGATAATATATTAAATTACTTTGCGGGTTTTCAGTAAGGTATGTGGTTTGGACTTTTACTTTTTCCCATTTCTCAGGTTCATTATACTTCAAATTCTGGAAAGCATCAAGCGTGTTCGGTGCATCTTTACCAAGGACTTTCCGCATGCCCTTTATCTGCTCTATATCGGCTTTTCGGTTCCAGTATTTTTTCTGCGCTGTCTCAAGGCTGTCCGTGCCATACTTTTGGGAAATCTCCCTGCGCCATTCTTTATAATTCATATCGGCAGGTACTTTATAATTTCGGCCGGTTTCCGGATTGCGTGCTGTACGGCTGCCGTCAACTTTCACGCCCGGGATCTTCGGGGCAATCGTGCAGCGGTCATTGGGATGCATCGGGGGAAAATTGACACCGGTTTTGGCCTCAGCCACTTTAAAAACTTTCAGGTCAAGTGCGCCACAAACAGCACAGGTGCGGGCGTCTAAGGTAGCAAGGTACGTGTATTCTTTGACACCCATTGCCTTGTAGGACTCGAGCGCCGCATCATTGTGCATCCGATTGACTTCTGTCCGGATGAGCCGGGCGGCAGCGTAAGAGCCAACATCCATCAGGTCGGATAATTCCGCCGTCATCTGCTGGATAGATTTTCCTGACGTGACACCAGCGTCGATAATCTTTCCACCTTCCGACACCAGTTTATCACGGTTTTTCCAGACACGGGAAGAATAATTTTCGCCTTTCCACTTGTTCTGAATCGCTTGATGCATAACGTCCTGTGAGAGCGGCACAAACGGCGCACCCGGCAATTCCGGCAGCGTGTCATACATGGTCTTGTAATAAGACTGGTCATAGGTTTTCACAAGCTGTCCTGTGCCGGTCTTTTCCTCCTGTGCGGCAAGTTTATCGAGTTCCGCTTCGATTGCCCGGCGTGCCGCCTGCAAGCGGCTGATACGGTACCCATAAGCGGGAGCATTCAGCTTTGCCAGCGCTTTTGCATCGCCGGTTTCTTCATACTGCTTTCTTAACTCCGCTAACAGTTCGGCTGTCTCCTGTACAGACAGTAGTTCGTGTGCTTTCTGCTCGTCAACACCGGTGTAATCGACGTAAGCATGAAAGATTTTATGGATCTGCTTTTGCAGGTCTTTATCCACCTGCTCATACAGCAGCCGCAGGCGGAGTGCTGTATCTGCCGCAGTGCCGTGCGACTCTTTCTCACGCTGTAATGCCCGCATTTGCCAGTATTCATCCGACTTCATTCAGCATTACCGTCCGGCGATTCAGGTTCAAAGTCAGGGCATTGATTGCCGCGATTCCAAGTGCAATTACGGCCAAAATGGCGTATACAACAAACGTCATCAGTGCCTTTCGCCGAATCATCTTTTGCGCATTTCATGCAAAGACAGTTTGCTGTTAAATCCTTCAAACAGCCAATATGGTGCTTGCCTTTCACGTTCCATCATCCCCTTTATCACCGCCGGGCGGTACATCGTCATTGCCAAACATCTGCTTGCGGCGTTCATCCTGCTTCGTCTGTTGGGCTTCCATATCTTTTTCCGCCTGTTCCGCGTCATCCACAAGCGGGTGATGCTGCAGCAGGATGTTATCCGGCACCAGCCCGCGGGACTGCATAATCATCTGGACGGTTTCCGCATCATTCACAATCATCGTTTTATTGACGGTCACAACAATTTTAGAACTGTCGTACTGCGTTCCTTGCTTCCGGTTCATATCATCTGTAAGGAACCAGAACAGGTCTTTCAATGCCTTTTTCAGTTTCAAAATCAGCGGGTTCGCCTTGAGGTCCAGTTGGGTGTACTTGAATTTCAGCGCAACACCGGAAGGATTGTTGCCTAGCTGTTCATCACTCGTGTCGATACCCATGCCAAAGTGGTAAATATCATGCCGGAGCATATCCAGCCACTTGCAGCGTTCTTCAACGGAAAGCGTGACCTGCTGAGCGGTTACTCCGTCACCGGCATCCCCGCCGGAAACATTGACAACCCGGTTCATCTGCAGCCGCTTCACGATTTCCCGTGCCGTTTCACCACCGAATCCGCGCACAATCCAGTAGAGGGCGACAAGGTCTATTTGGTCGTTTGTTGTTGCGGAAGAAATCATGTCATAAGCGTCAATCAGGGACTTAATACCGCAGGGCTGTCCGTTCTCGTCCTGCCCGCCGAGGTCGCTTGCTGCTTCACTGTTATTGTAAAGCGGTACCCACGGCACACGGCCCCAGCTATACGCTTCCCGGCTCGTTTCCGCCCCGTCAACGGTTGTTACATTCCACCAATGCGGCGCTGGGTTGACAGCATATGACGGGTCAAGCAGATAATTCCCCTGCTCGTCCTCAACATAGTAGGTCACATCATGGTCTGTCCACCACTCAACCTTGTACCGCTTGACTGTCTGGCCGGAGGAAACAACATCAAACGTGTAAAAACGAACGACATCTTCCAGTATCCGCTGATGTTCACTGTCGTAAAAGGCAATGACCTCATTTGCAGGCACAATGATATAATGCAGGGAACCGTCCGGATCATAGTACGGATGCACCCAGCCGACACCCTTTTTGCTGGCTTCTTTCACCCAGTCATTTAGCATATCGGGGAATTCTTCATCAGTCGTAAGATTCGTAATGGCTGTTTCAAACGTCTTGTCATCCTCCACGCTGACGGTCGGTGGTTTTCCCACCACATAGCCGACTTTTTGGTCTACCAGCAGCCGAAAGAATGGGTGAATATTGTGCAGATTAGAATGATTGGAGTTCGTGACAGTCTGAGCAGTTTCATGCTCTCTCCCATCTTCGCTATCCTCGGCTGGCACTTTGTCGTAAACAGCCGACTGCCGGAAGTCATGGTTCAGGATGTCGTGACGGCCATTATAATACCGTTCGCCAACCTCCATGAACTGGGCTTTCGCATCAACGGACCAGTCCCGCAGAATCAGCTTAATAATTTCTGACTGGTTCAGCTTACCTTCAATCGTCAAGCGCGCTTTGATTAGGTCAAGGTCGCTTATGTACACGCATTACACCACCCTCACATTTCTCATATCATCCTCACACGCATAGCGAACTGCATCAATGCAGTGGTTGTCATGGTCGGGATATCCGGCCTTAAACTCTCCGCGTGCGTCGCGGTCCAGCTCATAGCGCGTAAACTCTTTGGCTGCGTGTGGGCTGCGCTTCGGATCAATTACAATCTCGTCAAGTCCCTGCAGCCAATGGATACCATACTCCACACTGTCGGGGCCTTTTTTTGCACCGCGGACCCGCAGGCCGTAGCCGCGAACCTCCGCAATACTCTTTGGCTCGGCTGAATCACAGACGATGTCTTTCCCCTGCCCTCCATGCTGCTTGACTCTTTGAGCTGCAGCACGGTTTGACAGCCCAGTTTGATAGACTTCATCGTAAATCCACAGCCGCCGATGCTTGCGGTCATACCCGCAGGCAACATAAGCAAACGGGTCAACGGCAAAGCCCCAGTCGAGACCGAAACGGTGACGCGGCATAGCATTGACTTCTTCATTTGAAATCGTCCGAACTTTCACATTTGTGAACACTTCTCCTCCAGTTCCGGTTGCAACGCCCATATACTCATGTTCATAGGCTTCCGGTTTTACGTCTTTCAGGTGCTCTGCTTCAAGTAAGAATTCACTGCCGAGCCACTCCCGCGGCACAGTCAAGTATGTACTATGATGTTCCGCCATTCCAGGTTCGCTGAATGCTGTCTTGTCGTTTACCCAGCTGCGCTGCGAACGCGGTGGGTTGAAACTATAGAACACTGTGAATTTCGGCCCGCCGCGAAGAACAGACTGCTGAATGCTGCGGATTTTCTCCGGACCCTCAAATTCGTCCAGCTCCTCAAACCACAGGTATTTGATGTACCCTCGAGGGGCTTTGATTGACTTCATCTTCATAGGGTCATCAGCGCCGCGGAAAAGAATCTGCTGCCCGGTTGGCTTGTACGTAAGCCGCAGCGGTGAAAGGGATGCCTTCCAAAGGTGCGATACACCGAGCTTATCAATTGCCCACAGGAGCTGCGTATAAACACTATCCTTCAAGTCAACGCCATACCGCCGTAAGGCTGCCGCATTTGTGAATTTCCCTGCCTTTGCGTCCCGCATGATTCCCAAGGGGATTTCTGTTCCGACAAAGGACGACTTTGTACTGCCACGACCACCGGCCAGCTTGTAAAAAGTATGGCCCCCGGCCGCAATATCGTGGTGGAGGTCATAGAACGATGGAGCGATAATATCAGTCAGTTTTACCTGTCTGGGGGATGTCGTCAACAATCTGCACCATCCCTTCTCCGGATACATTCACGTTGTCGGTCAGCAGGCCATAGCGCTTTGCGAGAAGTTCGGCGGCTTTGTTTAGGTCACGCACCTGCGTTGGAATTTCAACGGTCACGGGGCTTTCAACATCTTCCGTAACCCTCCTCCCACTATCATCATAAAAGCTGCGGTGCTGTTTGCAGGTCACTACAACTGTGTCCTTTTCCTCGCGCCGAAGAACGCGCGTCAAGGTCTTGAGAACTTCATCCGCTTTGGCAATACGCTTGTCCTCCAGCTCTGCAAGACGAGTGTCAATTGGTTCTCTAAGTTTCACTAAGTTCTGTGCGCCCTGAACCTGAGGCTGCTTGTACCCTGCTCTGCGTGCTGCCTCTGTCTGATTCCCTGTTTCTATGTAGAAATCAATGAAGCGCTTTTGCTTTTCGGTCAACTTCATGTGCTGCCACCGCCCAGCAGGCGGATACCTAGCAGGCGACTCTCGCCCGGCGGCCAGACCTGTACCATGATATCAGCTCCTTTAGTCGATACAGTTAATGCCATATTCAACGGCGCATTCGTGTTCAATCTTGCAGCCGCGGGCGTCTTTCCAGCCGTGGGCGAAATAAGCAACATCAGCCTGTGCAAGCAGCTCGATTGACTTACCAAGAAACCACAGTGGCTTTGCATCATGTGGTGCACTTTCAAAGAATGAATCAATCATTTCTACTGGCTCACCGATTATGTTCTCTGCTACAGTCGCAGCCTCTTTACGTTCTTTCAGAATGTCTTCATCCGTTTTATTGCGCATAGGCTGTGAAATAAAAAGTTTTTTCATTATGTTTTGCTCCTTTAGAGTACAAAAATAGCGCCTACCACCGAAGTGGAGGGTGCTATAAAAACAAATCAATTTAAAATTAGACTTATCAATCTAGTTCCCAGTATTGCTTTCTTTCTCCGTCATAAGACCATCCAGAAGCAGTGCACTCTTCGCATTTTTTATCGCCATCACTGCACTTTAAAAGATTATCAAATGATATTTCTCTACCTTGTGTGGAATTTGAAGATTCAGTAATTATTACTGGCTTGTCATACTTGTGGCAATACGCGGATCTGCTGTTAGACGTTAAATTCATTTGAATTCCCTCCTTTTTCTTTTTACAATACCCCAATATATTACAAAATTCAAGGAAAATTTTGCACAAAATTAGCATTCTAACAAAGGACTGCCAAAAAAGTATTTTAAGAGTACCGGCTCAGCCTCACGCGGCCTTACCGGCATAGGTGCCACCGTGCGTTCCATCACGGCGGCATTATTTAGGAGGAACCTTGTAATCTTTTGATACGTTCTGTCGCTGTGTGATAATAAGTATGATCCAGTTCAAACCCGGTGTACTTTCGGCCGGACTTGATACACGCAACCGCCGTCGTCCCACTGCCTATGCAGCTGTCCAGCACCAGTGCGCCCGGATTGGTATAGGTCCGAATCAGGTATGCAAACAAAGCGACCGGCTTCTGTGTCGGATGCAGACCGCGCTCACATTTGATTTCCAGCAGCTGGCGCGGATAATGTACAACGCAGGTTTCCGTGTCTTTCCCCAAACTGTCCGTGTGGTAAACACAATCTCCACGAGCTGTCTCGTGCTTACCTTTCTTTCGGATTGGCTTATCCAGAACTATAATGCCCTGCGGATTGTACGTTGGTGCTTTCTTGTAAAACACGCACACCTCTTCAACGCAGCGCAGCGGCTGGTACTTGGCAAAGGCAAAACCGGTCGGCATATTTTTGTACCAGTACCAGCAGTAGCGAAACAATCTCGGCTGGCTGCTGATAAGTTTGGTGGTAAACGGCTGGCAGGAAGTCAGGCAGATAGCACCGCGGTCTTTAATTACGCGCAGGTACTGCGCCCAAAGCTGATCAAATGGCAGCAGGCTGTCCCAGCGGCATCCGGTAATCCCATATGGCAGATCTGTTAGAATCATATCCACACTCTTATCCGGCAGCCGGTTCATTCCAACGATGCAATCTTCATTGTAAATATGGTCGATATACTCTTCCATGGTGTCCCCTTTCTGGAGACCCGCATGGCCGATACTAAAGCGGCATGAAAAAAGGGCACCTTAATGGGTACCCCTCTCTGCGAAATTCCGTAATTATATATTACCACACATGGAACCGGTTTGTCCCGGCATTAAGCGGCAAAAACCGGCAGTAAATTTTTAAAAAGCTTCCCAGCTGAACACTTCCTGCGGAGAAAGCTCTGAAAGTTCTTTGAGAAGTGCAGATGCTTTTTTTCGCGCCCATCCGCCATCACACTCCGCGTCAGAGAATCCGACTTCTGCGCAAATTTCTTTCCATGTTGGGCGACGACCGCTCCACTTTTCACGTTGTCTTCGGTCTTTCGGACCCATATAGGCAAGTTCCAAAATGCGCCGTTCTGCCCGCCCAAGTGTCCCCAGAGCCACCCGGCACCAGTCACGCTGCTCCTGCAAACGAACAATGCGCTTCTGGCACGCTGCAATCTGCCGATCAAAGTAGGTACAGTTGTCCCGCATGGCAGTGCTGGCTGTCTGGTCGCTGGTGCTGCCCTTGCCGGTCGGCATCCCGGACAGGTTGGGCGACTGCAAGGAAAACTTACCGCGCTCCTCCTGACAGTGCCGAATGGCTGCCAGCTCTTCATCAATCATTTGAGGAATGTCATAATATCTCTGCAGCAGCCTTTTAATTTGCTCTGGCGCCATTGGTTCCATTGTAAACATCCCTTTTCAAGTCATTTACGGTATATGTTCTTTAAAACATTTGACATTTTAAGCACTGACGACCAAAAAGTGAGTCTAAGTTTCGTGATAAAGATTTTACAGCGCTTTTTTACGAACAATTTTTTACTCATTTGTTTCTCCTCTGGTTTTGATGTATAATTGTTAAAATTTGTAGGAGATGATGTAAATGGATACTGAATTGGAACAAAATAAAAATGTTGACTTACAGCTGAAAGGTGCCCATGGAAATGCCGCATATAATTTGACTGACAAAGTATCTCAAAATGTTGGTAACACTTTAGCAAACCTTTGGTATCTTGTTTTTGGTGGTATTTCAGAAAAAGCAGAAGAGAAGAAAATGCGATTAGGAATAAAGCTTCAACAATATCAAAGTGAATTGCAACAGGCCTATTCCAATGTTCCGGAAGAGAATCGTCAAGATGCCCCATTGCAAGTCGTTGGTCCTGCTCTTGAAAAGTCACGCTACTGTGTCGAATCAGATGAGATTCGAAAAATGTTTGTAAACTTGATTGCAAAATCTATGGATAAAACATATAACACCAAAGTACATCCTTCTTTCCCCGAAATCATTTCACAAATGTCTCCACTTGACGCACAAAATCTTAAGCTTATATATGAGGCTAAATATCAACTTCCTATTGCAAAATATCGATTTAATCTTGTTAAAGAAGGTAGCCATAAGGATGTAAAACCGTTGGTCTTCCTTTCAAACCCTGAAGTACAAAGCGTTGATCTGCAAGCTTCCTCAATAACTGTATTGTCTAGGCTTGGGCTATTAGAAGTCACATTCGATGAATATGTATCAGAATCCAACGCTTATGATGCTTTTCAAACCGATCCGCTGCTTCTAGCTTTTAAAAATATGGTTCCTACTGAGCCAGAATATGGTTATCAATCCCCAGAAGACGATGATAAAATAAAAGAGTGCATTATGATGAAGGGACTGGTTCGTATAACACCGATAGGAAAAGACTTTGCATCAGTTTGCATATAGCTACTTTGTTAATTGCATTTTACATTGTATTAAAAACACGTCTTGATTAGATAACGAGCAAAGTGTCGTAGTTTCTTTCCCATCACAATCATAAATTTGAAATCCAGACTTCAACTTGTCCCGGCCCGTCTAAGTACCGCTTGCGCATCTGTGACTCTGTGACTTGTTTATCATCTTCATAGGCCACACCGTTCAGCGCGTCACAGATGATTTTTCCGATGTTGTCCCAGTCTGGCTTCTTTGTGGGCAACTCTGTTCCGGCCAACATAGCCGCACGGCGTTTCTTACTGGTGCTTTTCGGTATCGGATACCCGGCAAAGATTTTAATGCGCAGCGCGCCTTGCAGGGGAACGAATGGCCGAACTTTCAATGACTCCTGAAAGCGCAACCGCACCAGTTCTTCATAAGCAACCGTTTTGTCCGGCGTATAGGTCATGCTCATACCGTTTTTGGCACGGACAACCTTTGGACGGGCTTTGCCGACCGGCGGACCGGGAACGGTGAAATAGATAGTCACTGGCT
>DHDR01000019.1:0-3829 GCA_002399445.1 Ruminococcaceae bacterium UBA4871
AAGTTCACTATACCACTACAGGTGTCCACTTATTTAATATAGATCCACATTAAAAGTTGAATCATATGCATTATGTGCAAGATGAAAATAGCAAGAAATCCATTAATAATTGTATTTTATGATAAAGAACCAAGGGAATAAGGATTGCTTTTTGTCCCTTGTTTGGTTACAATAGATAATTAGACTGGCAGTTAACAGGCAATGGAGCCATCTGAAGTGCTGCCAGATTTGTAATTACAGGGAAACGAGGTGCTCCAGTGTCAACACTTGTGATTGTAGAATCGCCGGCAAAGGCGAAAACAATAAAAAAATATTTAGGGAATGGTTATGAAGTTGTTGCTTCCATGGGACATGTCCGTGATCTTCCGCAGAGCAGACTTGGTGTGAAAGTAAGCGATAATTTCAAACCGCAGTATACCATTATTAAAGGCAAGGAAAAGTTGGTAGATGAACTGAAAGCAAAAGCGGCCCAAAGTGATACGATTTTACTGGCAACGGATCCAGACCGTGAAGGAGAAGCAATTTCATGGCATCTTGCTTTTATCCTAAATTTGGATGTTAAAGATGCAAACCGAGTGACATTCAATGAGATTACAAAAACCGGCATTACAACCGGGATGGAACATCCTCGGACAATTGATATGGATTTGGTCAATGCGCAGCAAGCCCGCCGCATTTTAGACAGGCTTGTCGGTTACAAACTTAGCCCATTCTTGTCGCAAAAAATCCGCAGAGGCTTGTCCGGAGGACGTGTGCAGAGCGTTGCCGTTCGAATTATTGTGGATCGTGAAGAGGAAATCAAAGCTTTTAAGCCAGAAGAATATTGGTCGATAGATGGAAAGTTTGCACCGGCGAAAGGAACTTCCCGTAAGCAGTTTCTGGCAAGTCTTTATGGGACAGCTGATGGACAAAAGCTGAAAATCAGCAAAAAGGAAGAGGCAGATAAAATTCTGGCTGACGTTAAAGATGCGGATTATACGGTTACAAAAGTCAAGAAGGGCACGCGCCATAAAAAGCCGGCTCCGCCTTTCACCACATCCACTTTGCAGCAGGAGGCAAGCCGGCGCCTTGGTTTTACTGCACGACGCACAATGAAAGCTGCACAGGAGCTTTATGAAGGCATTGAGATTGGCGACATGGGCGCCGTTGGTTTAATTACCTATATGCGTACAGATTCACTTCGTCTGAGCGAGGATGCGATTTCCGCTGCTGCCACTTATATTGAAGAGCGCTGGGGGAAAAAATACCTTCCTGATACGCCACAGCATTATAAAACAAAGGCCAATGCGCAGGATGGTCATGAAGCAATCCGCCCAACAACGCCGAGCCTTTCCCCTGATCAGGTAAAAGACAGCCTTACAAATGACCAATATAAACTTTACAAGCTGATTTGGGAGCGCTTTATTGCCTGTCAGATGAGCAACTGCTTACAGGCAACCATGCAGGCAGAAATTACTGCTGGCAACTATCTCTTTAAGGCAAGCGGCTATACTGTCACTTTTGATGGATTTACTGTTTTATATGAAGAGAAGAATGATAATGATGATAAACGTGCAGATGGCACGCTGCCACCATTGGAAAAGGGTATGCCGCTTCGCTGTAAAGAGATTAAGGGAACGCAGCACTTTACACAGCCGCCAGCGCGTTATACAGAAGCCAGTTTGATTAAAGCACTGGAAGAAAACGGGATTGGCCGTCCAAGCACATACGCGACTACAATCAGCACAATTTTGAACCGCGAATATGTTGTCCGTGATGGAAAAGCCTTAAAACCGACAGAGCTTGGGGAAGTAACTACTAAGCTCATGAAAGAACGTTTTCCTAAAGTTGTGAATGTCAAGTTTACAGCACAGGTGGAAAGCGAGCTTGATGAAGTGCAGAACGGCAAGGTCAAATGGGTTCAGGCTGTGCACGATTTCTATGATGATTTTGCTCAGACGCTGAAAGTGGCCAAAGAAGAGATGAAGGATGTCAAGATTCAGCTAAAAGAAGATATTACCGATGTCATTTGTGAAAAGTGTGGCCGGCACATGGTAATTAAGACTGGACGCTATGGTAAGTTCCTTGCGTGTCCAGGTTATCCAGAGTGCAAAAACATCAAGAAATATGTAGAGAAAAACGGAGCAAAGTGCCCGAAATGCGGCGGCGATGTTGTTATTAAGCATACGAAAAAAGGACGCATTTTCTATGGCTGCGAAAATTACCCGAAATGTGACTTCGTTTCTTGGGACGAGCCGACAAAAGAACTATGCCCGAAATGTGGGAAGACCTTGCTGAAGAAAAAAGGCAAAAATCCCAAATTTTACTGTGTCACTCCGGACTGTGGCTATGAGCGCATTGGAGAAGATAAGCCGGATGAAGAAGAAAATAAGTAAAAGGGAGGACAGCTTATGCCCATTACAGTCATAGGTGCAGGATTGGCAGGCTGTGAAGCTGCATGGCAGATTGCACAAAATGGAGAAGAAGCTGTCCTTATTGAGATGAAACCCCAGAAGTATACGCCAGCCCATAAAAGTCCGACGTTTGCGGAACTGATTTGTTCCAATTCCCTTAAAGCGGAGAGAGTCACCAGTGCTGCGGGACTTTTGAAAGAGGAAATGTATCGGATGGGTTCCCTTTTGGTACCATGTGCCTTGCAGACGCGGGTTCCAGCTGGCGGAGCGCTGGCAGTCGACCGTGTGAAATTTTCGGCGTTAGTCACAGAAAAGATTCATCAGAATGTGAATATCCACTGCGTAGAACAAGAATGTACAGAAATTCCGGAAAGCGGTATTACTGTAATTGCGACTGGACCGCTCACCAGTGATGCGCTGGCAGCAAAAATCGAGCATCTTTGTGGAGACAGCCTTCGCTTTTATGATGCCGCTGCGCCGATTATTACTGCGGAAAGTCTTGACCGTGACCGGATTTTTGCAGCATCCCGCTATGGAAAGGGAGAGGGTGAAGATTACCTCAACTGCCCCATGAATCGGGAAGAATATGAGAATTTTTATACAGAATTGGTCCATGCGCAGCGGGCCCCGCTTCACGGCTGTGATGTGCAAGATCCCAAAGTCTATGAAGGCTGTATGCCGATTGAAGTGATGGCACAGCGTGGTCCGGATACCATCCGCTTCGGTCCGCTGAAACCAGTAGGTCTGCGTGATCCACACACTGGTCACAGACCGTGGGCTGTCGTGCAGCTGCGTCGCGAAGACGCTGCTGGAACACTTTATAATCTAGTGGGATTTCAGACAAATCTAAAATTTGGAGAGCAAAAACGCGTTTTTGGTCTCATTCCCGGACTTGCTCATGCGGAGTTCACGCGCTTTGGTGTCATGCACCGGAACACTTTTTTAAATGCACCCAATGTGTTAAAGAGTACATTTCAATTTCGCAAGAATTCCAACCTCTTTTTTGCGGGACAAATGACTGGTGTAGAAGGCTATATGGAATCGGCAGCATCCGGACTGCTTGCGGGGCGAAATGCTCTGCGAATTTCACAAGGGTTGTTGCCATTGACACCGCCGGAAACAACTATGACCGGAGCACTGGCACGTTGGGTACAGAACGGCGGCGAAGGAGATTACCAACCGCTCGGAGCAAATTTTGGAATCATGCCGCCTATAGAACCGCATATCCGTGATAAGCGAGAGCGTTATGCAGCAATTTCCCAGCGTGCGTTGAAAGACCTTGCAACTTTTATGAAATCAGCTGGATGGTTAGCAGTTGAACATTCGTGTATTTAATCTGTGAAGCTGAATTTCGCAGTTTAGCATAACAGGAGGCATACTATAACATGAAAATCATCGTAGATGCGTTTGGTGGGGACAACGCTCCGCTTGAAATT
>DHDR01000019.1:4048-12899 GCA_002399445.1 Ruminococcaceae bacterium UBA4871
ATTTCATTGGAACATATGGAGATTGTTGATTGTCCGGATATTATGGATATGAATGCGGCTGGCACAGACATTATGCGCTCTGGAAAGAATTCCTCTATGGCGGTCGGTTTGCGGAAACTCGCAGCTGGGGAGGGAGATGCTTTCATTACTGCCGGAAACAGCGGTGCGGTGACAGTCGGTGCAACTTTCTTGGTAAAACGAATTAAAGGTGTCAAACGAATTGCTTTTGCGCCTGTCATGCCAGATGCAAAAGGTTCTTTCATGCTGATTGACGGCGGTGCAAATGTAGACTGTAAACCGGAGATGCTTTATCAGTTTGGTATTATGGGTTCCATTTATATGAAGAAAGTTATGCATATCCAAAGTCCGCGCGTTGGCTTGTTAAATGTAGGAACTGAGGAACATAAAGGCGGAGATCTTCAGCATGCAGCATTTGCTTTGCTCAAAGACAGTCAGCTGAATTTCACGGGGAATGTGGAAGCACGTGACGTTCCAGAGGGCATTACAGATGTGCTTGTGGCAGATGGATTTTCCGGAAATGTGCTGCTGAAAACATTTGAAGGTACAGCCATTATGCTGCTGCGCATCTTTAAGTCAATTCTTACGAAAAATGCAAAGAATAAAATTGCGGCAGCTATGCTGTTAAAAGATATTACAGGCTTGAAAAAGACAATCGATTATAAGGAATATGGTGGGGCTCCTCTCCTTGGGTGTTCAAAGCCAGTCTTTAAATCTCACGGAAATGCGGATGAAAAAACATTTTTTAATGCTCTGCGCTTGACCAAATCGTATGTGGAGGGCAATGTTGCAGAAGAAATTGCTAAAAGTATCGCATCATTGAAGCAGGAAAACAATCCAGAATCTGAAACGGGGGTTGCAGAATGAAGGATTTGGCACCTTTGGAAAGCAAAATTGGATATACGTTTCAAGACAAAAAATTGTTGCTCAATGCCCTGACACATTCTTCATATGCAAATGAAACACATGCTCCCTGCGGCAGCAATGAACGCCTTGAATTTTTGGGGGACAGTGTCCTTGGCTTTGTGGTTGCAGATTATCTTTACCGTAAATTTCCGGAATGGCCGGAAGGCCATTTAACAAAGACCCGTGCGGCATTGGTGTGCGAGCAGGCCTGCTGTGATTTTTCTAAGCAGATGGATGTTGGAAATTTTCTTCGCTTGAGTCATGGGGAACAAAATGGCGGTGGACGAAACCGCACTTCCATCCTTGCGGATGCCTTTGAGTCTATCACGGCAGCGATTTATTTGGACGGAGGCTTTCCGCAGGCTCGGGATTTTATTCTGCGTTTTACTTTGCCAATGCTGAAAACACTGCGTAATAAAGCACCGTTTCACGATTACAAGACAAAACTGCAGGAAATTATCCAACGGAATCCCGGGGAAAAGCTGACTTATGTTTTGGCAGGGGAGAGCGGCCCCGACCACGACAAGCATTTCACGGTGGAGGTACACCTGAACAGTAATGTGATTGGCAAAGGCGGCGGTCATACGAAAAAAGATGCGGAGCAGCAGGCGGCTCGTGAAGCACTGGAACTGATGGGCTATTGAAACATGCAAATGTAGCGGTCTTTGTTCCGCATGTAGGCTGTCCACACCGGTGCAGTTTTTGCGACCAGTGGACAATTACCGGAAAAAGCTGTCAGCCAACGCCGCAGGATGTCTGTGCTGCGGCTGAAACAGCTCTGGTGTCTCTCGGAAAAGCTGCTGCCAGAAAGGCAGAAATTGCTTTTTTTGGCGGCAGCTTTACGGCAATTAATGCAGCGTATCGGCGAAGCCTTTTGGAAGCAGCAGCATCATATGTGAAAAATGGGCTTTTTGCGGGTATTCGGCTTTCGACACGGCCCGATGCCATTGATTCTGATATTCTGGATGAGTTATGTTACTTTGGGGTGACTACCGTAGAGCTTGGTGCACAGAGTATGGATGACCGAGTCCTGCAGAAAAACGGACGTGGTCACACGGCAGAACAAGTCCGTTTGGCATCCCATCAGATTGCAGCCCGCGGGCTGCATTTGGGTTTGCAAATGATGACTGGATTACCCAGTGATACGGATGAAGGTGCCCGGTACACTGCACGTTGCTTTGCAGAGCTGCATCCGGAGGAAATCCGCATTTATCCGGCGATTGTTTTACCCGGAACACAGCTTGCCAAGTGGTATCAGGAAGGCAGTTATCAGCCGGAAACATTGGAAGAGGCAGTTTATTTATGCACAGATTTGCTGCAGTTCTTTGAAGAGCGTGGAATCCATGTTATCCGGCTTGGCCTTCATGCATCTCCGGAACTGGAAAGGAACCGTTTAGCGGGGCCGTGGCACCCTGCTTTCCGGGAACTCTGTGAAAGCCGAAGATGGCTTCTTCGCATGCAGTCTGTGTTCACAAATTTGCCATGTGGGGATTATACAATAACAGTACCTGAGAAATACCTTTCGCAGGTGAAAGGCCAGAAAAAAGCAAATCTTTCCGCAATGAAAAAAATGGGCTATCAAGTGTCTGTGCAAGTTGGAGAGCGCTTTCAGCTTTATGACAAATCTGGGCCTATTTCGATAAAGGAGAGTTTCCCCCATGCTGATCCGTTCACTTGAAATTCAGGGATTTAAAACTTTTCCTGATAAAACAGTTTTGCAGTTCAATAATGGGATAACGGCAATTGTCGGTCCCAATGGCAGTGGAAAGAGCAATATCAGTGATGCTGTACGTTGGGTTCTCGGTGAGCAGAATGTGCGCACACTTCGCTGTACTAAAATGGAGGATATCATTTTTAATGGTACGCCGCAGCGTAAACCACTTGGTTATGCAGAGGTAACCTTAAATATTGATAACCATGACCGCCGTCTGCCTTTTGATAAGGACGAAGTTGCTGTTACCCGGCGCTATTATCGCAGTGGGGAAAGCGAATACCTGCTCAATAAAGTTTTAGTACGCCTGCGGGACATTCATGAACTGTTTATGGATACCGGCCTTGGGCGGGATGGCTATTCAATTATCGGACAGGGAAAAATTGATGCTATTGTGTCGGCACGCAGTGAAGACCGCCGTGAGATTTTCGAAGAAGCGGCAGGAATTTCCCGTTACCGTTATCGTAAAGAGGATAGTGAACGCAAATTAAGTGCAGCGGAAGAAAATTTGGTCCGATTACAGGACATTTTGACAGAATTACAGCAGCGCGTTGGCCCTTTGAAGGAGCAAAGCGAAAAAGCACAGCTGTTTCTCAATTATTCTGCTGAAAAAAAAGGACTGGACATTGCACTTTGGCTGCGGACTTTGGATCAATCAGCGGCGGTATTACACCAGCAGGAAGATAAAATCACGCTTATCCGTACGCAGCAGGAAAGTGCTGAAAAAAAACTAGATGATTTGGACAAGGCTGCTGAAAAGAATTTTCAGGATATTGCAAACTGTGCCTCTCAGATTGATAAGATTCGCCAAAAAAGTGGCAGCTGTGAAGAAGCAGCCGCTAAGAAAGACGGCGAAGCGGATGTTCTGCTTAATGATGTACATCATACAGAGGAAACCATCCAGCGTTTACAGAAAGAACTTTCTGTATCTTCAGAAGATAAAGCACAAATGGATGTGGAAACCGCTGAAAAAGAACGGCAGATTACGAAACAGACGGTACAGTTGGATGCTTATCAGCAACAGGTTGGTCAGTTGAATCAAAAAATAAAAATATTACATAATAGCATGAGTGAAACGAATGCTAAAGTGGAGAGTCTATCGCAGGATTTTGCAAGATATTCCCAAATGGCAACAGAATGCAAAGTTTCCGAAATGACAGCAGTTTCCGCAATCGGTGAAATTACGTTACGGGTTTCACAAATTGAAGAGAGTATTCAGAATAAACAGGACCTGCTGAAACAGCTGCAAGATTCCAAAGAAGGCAGTGCTAAAATGCTTTCTGATATTGAAAACCGCATACAGGATTTTCAGAACAAAGAACAGGGCTATGAATTGCGCTTGCAATCCCGTCAGGAAAAAGCAGAAACACTCAAGCGGGAATCGGATCATCAATTGTTGGATGCCAGGGAAAGTCTTCGGCGTGCGGACATTTTGGAAGCATATGAACGCAATATGGAAGGGTTCAGTAAAAGTGTTAAGTTTATCATGCAGGAAGCAGGTCATGGCCGGCTTTCCGGCATCTGTGGTCCTGTTTCCAGACTGATTACTGTTCCGGATTCTTATACAGTTGCACTTGAAACAGCATTGGGCGCTTCGATGCAACACATTGTTGTCGATACGGAAGAGGACGCAAAGTGTGCCATTCATTTGCTGAAGCGCAGGGATGGCGGCCGTGCTACTTTTTTGCCTCTCCGTACGATACACAGTCGTATTCTGCAGGAAAATGGACTGCAGGATTGTCCCGGTTTTATCGGAATTGCAAGTGAGTTGTGCAGTTCTGAGGAAAAATATCAGAACATACGAGAAAATCTTTTGGGGCGTATTGTCATTGCAAAAGACCTCGACGCAGCGGTTGAAATTTCACGCAGGTTCCATTATCGGTTCCGAGTTGTAACATTGGACGGTCAAGTTGTCAATGCAGGAGGTTCTTTTACCGGCGGTTCACGAGCGCATAACTCGGGCCTGCTCAGTCGGCGCAGTGAGATTCAAAAGATTCGCAGGAAGGCGAAAGAGCAGCAGAAGCAGGCAGATAAAGCCGCAGAAAAGTTAAAAGAGTGCCAAAAGGAAGCTGCGCAGGATGAAACAGAACTGTCTTCAGTACGCGGAGAACTGGCCTGTGCAAAAGAGAGTCGAATTCATATGGGTGCTGATCGTGAACAGTTGCTGAAAGACCTTGCGAGCGTGGAAAAGGATATCCAGGCGCTGCAGGACGAACAGGACAGTTCGGATAAACGTCTTGCAAAACAAAAGGCAACCCGTGATGAAGCTCATCGGCAGGCGCTGGAAATTGCGCAAAAGGTTCAGATACTGCAGCAGAAATCAGAAGCTCTCAGCGGAAGCCGCAGTGATTTGAATCAGCAGGATGCTGACTATCAAGCACAGATACAGAGTCGGCGTCTTCAGATGCTTTCCGTACAGAAAGACATGGAAAATTTGAATCGTGCTCTAGCGGATATCCATGCACGCTGCCAGAATGCTGCCAACCGGACAGAAGCTTTGCAGGCGGAAGTCCAGGGAGCAAAACAAAAAGCGGCCACTCTGAAGCAGCAGGCTTTTGCCGCACGCGATACGGCAGAAGCACTGCGTTGTCAAGCAAAGAAAAGTGTGGAAGAGCTTGAACAGGTCAATAAGAGCCGAATGAATTTGGAGCAGCAGAATGCAGTTATCCGGAAAGAGCAGAAAGAAAAGAGCAATGAAAAAGAAAATGCTGGACACGAGCTTGCTCGTTTGGAGGAGCGCAAATCTAACCTGCAGCAACAGTATGACCGTATTTCGACAAAGTTATGGGACGAGTATGAACTTACCCGTAGAGAAGCAGAACCGCTGGCAGCTCAGATTCAAGATTCAAAGCAGGCACAACTTCGCCTGAATGAACTGAAAAGTCTGATTCGTTCGCTTGGTTCCGTTAATGTTGCTGCAGTTGAAGAGTATAAGGAAGTTAACAGCCGTTATGAATTTCTTGCTGCGCAAATCAAAGATGTGGAAATAAGCCGTGATGAACTCCGCCGCCTCATCCGCGATTTGACACATCAAATGCAGAAACAATTTGAGCAGAGTTTTTCCAGTATCCGCAGCAATTTTACGGAAACTTTTCAGGAACTGTTTGGCGGGGGTACTGCCAGTTTGGAACTGACGAATCCGGATGATATTTTAACTTCTGGTATAGAAATTTCTGTGCAGCCGCCGGGCAAAATTGTTTCCCATCTCGAAAGCCTTTCCGGCGGAGAAAAAGCACTGGTCGCAATTGCTCTGTATTTTGCCATTATGAAAGTATCTCCGCCTCCATTCTGTATGCTGGACGAAATTGACGCAGCGTTAGATGATGTAAATGTCACGCATTTTGCCAGTTATCTAAGGCATATGACAACAAATACGCAGTTTATTGTTATTACGCACCGCCGCGGCAGCATGGAGGAAGCGGATGTCCTTTATGGTGTCACCATGCAGGATGAGGGAATCAGCAAAGTGTTGGAACTGCACCCAGATGAGATTGGAAAATATTATTAATTTTCATGTGATGTTTACAGCCGGACATTTGTCCGGCTGTATTTGCATGAATCCAGACATATGTGGTATGATGACCGTATGAATTCGCGATTGAATCAAAGGAGGCCCAATTGAGATGGGACTGTTTGCAAAAATTAAGTCTGGATTAAAAAAGACCAGACAGGGAATGAGTAACTCGGTGCGCCGCATGCTGCACTCTTTTACTAAAATTGATGAGGACCTTTTTGAAGAACTGGAAGAACTATTGGTCATGGGAGATGTCGGTGTTTCCACATCTGAGCATATATGTGATGAACTGCGCAAAAAGGTAAAAGAACGCGGAATTAAAGATCCCAATGCTATTTTTGATCTGCTTCGTGAAACAGTAGCTGAAATGCTGAGTGGTGGGGAAGAACTGCATATTTCCACAAAGCCTTCCATGATTTTGGTCATTGGTGTGAACGGCGTCGGTAAAACAACAACAATTGGGAAGTTGGCGGCTTTGCTGAAAAATCAAGGTAAGAAAGTAATCATGGGCGCGGCGGATACCTTCCGTGCAGCTGCTATTGAACAGCTGCAGGTTTGGGCAGATCGTGCAGGGTGTGACCTGATTAAGCAGGACTTCGGCAGTGATCCGGCAGCGGTTGTGTATGATACGATTTCTGCGGCAAAAGCACGTGGAGATGACGTGATTCTATGCGATACGGCAGGGCGTCTGCATACGAAAAAGAATTTAATGGAGGAACTGGCGAAAATTAACCGTGTGATTGACCGGGAACTTCCGGAGGCAGACAAGGAAGTCCTTTTGGTACTGGATGCAACTACCGGACAAAATGGTATCAACCAGGCGCGTGAATTTAAAAATGCAGCGGGGATTACCGGAATTGTTTTAACCAAGTTAGACGGTACGGCAAAAGGCGGTGTGGTCCTTTCTGTGCGCGAAACGTTGGGAATTCCGGTGAAATTTATTGGCGTTGGTGAACAGCTGGATGATCTCCAGCCGTTTGATGCTGAAGATTTTGCCCGTGCATTGTTTGACCGTGACCCATCAGAGTATCAGGATTTAGAAGGGAAAGATGCATAATGAAGTTCGTTCTGGCTACCCATAACCCGAATAAGGTGCGGGAATTTTCACGCATTCTTACACCACTTGGTGTGGATATTGTTACAGCCGAACTTCCGGAAGTGGAGGAAACCGGAATTACTTTTGAAGAAAATGCGTATTTAAAAGCTTCTTCTGCCTGTCATGTTACCGGAAATCCGGCTATTGCAGATGATTCCGGCTTATGTGTTCATGCACTGAATGGTCAGCCAGGGGTCCATTCTGCCAGATATGCAGGGGAACATGCAACAGATGCTGACCGAATTGCCAAACTGCTTACTGAAATGAAAAATGTCCCCGAAAAAGATCGGCTTGCCAAATTTGTCTGTGTGATTTGCTGTGTATTTCCAAACGGAGATATTCTTACATCCCGTGGTGAATGTGAGGGGTCCATTGCATTTCATCCCAAAGGAAATGATGGTTTCGGATATGACCCACTTTTTCAAGTGGGTGTAAAAACTTATGCAGAAATGGGCGCGGAAGAAAAAGATGCCATTAGTCATCGGGGAAAAGCTCTTCGCCTGTTTCGGCAAGATCTGCAAACTTTTTGCCAAAAACATTTTTGACTCCATTTTTCTTATAGTTCTTTAATTTTCTGTTTTCAGATTTTACAAAGAATATTAATAGCCATACCACTCAAAAAAGATTGGCAGTTTTTTAGTTTCTGTATATTATATTAATGAAAATCGTTATCAAATTCGAAGCTGGTGCGGATTTGGTGCCTACATTTGCTGCACCGCAAGAACAGAAAAACACAGAGGAACCTCGTTTTGTGTTTTCTGTTTGCTCTGCGGAAAGAGCGGAAGTCTTGCCGCACCGCAGAAAGGAGTGGTGCGGGTGTCCCTGTCTGTTGGTGAATTTAAGCAGGAAATTTTAAAAACCTATAATCTTGTCAATAAAGAAATTTTTCACGGAGGTGTCAGACAGCAAAAAGTAGAATTGGAAGGAAACCGAATTATTATCCTTTCACAGAACGGTAGGGCGCCGGTGCTAAAGACGCTGGATACGTATGTGTCGGATATCACAGGCTACCTTGACTATCTGCTGGCACAGATTTTTAAGGAAAGAATTCGTGAAGAATTGGAAAAACGTTTTCAACTGCATATTACTGCGATTTTCAAGGATTATGACGCATCGAGTGAAACATCTGGTACCGTCATATACTTGGAACGCAATTTTCAAAGCTACCTGAACGAGCTGCCGGAACTTTCATAAAGAGCCGGCCCAGTCGTCGGTCTGCATTCTATAGAGCAGATCGGCGGCTTTTTTCTTTATTTTAATATTACAGGAAGGGGATGAAAAGAAATGCATGAAAAAGGAAAAGTGGAAGTAACGGATGTTTGTAAGACATACCAAAAAAATGACCAGAACGTGGTTTCTCTCAGCCATGTGAGTTTGTCCATCAAAGAAAGGCAATTTGTCAGTATTATTGGCCCAAGCGGCTGTGGAAAATCGACACTTTTTAATATTATTGCCGGACTGTTACTGCCGACTTCCGGCAATGTCATTGCAGACGGCCACAGCATTATCGGCAGAGCCGGATATGTTGGTTATATGTTGCAGAAAGATATGCTTTTGCCATGGCGTACCATAGAAGACAATATCATTCTGGGACTGGAAATCCGCG
>DHDR01000019.1:13135-36769 GCA_002399445.1 Ruminococcaceae bacterium UBA4871
TGCGTACATTATTGTATGACAGGGACATTATGCTCTTAGATGAGCCGTTTGGAGCGCTGGATGCACAGACGAGACTTTCCATGCAAAACTGGCTGCTGCAGATTTGGCACGATTTCGGGAAAACGGTACTGTTTGTGACTCATGATATTGATGAAGCAATCTATCTTTCTGATGATATTTATGTTTTTTCGCCGCGTCCCGGCAGTGTTCGTTCCAAGATTACTGTGCCGATTAAGCGCCCACGCACAACAGAAGACATGACTTCACCGCCATTTATGGAACTGAAACATGATTTGCTGAAACTTTTGAATGCAGGCCAAGCAACTGATTAAAACTTCCATTGTTTAGGGAGAAAGGAGAATGCAAACCATGACATCTGCAGGAGAAAAATTGCACCTGCAAAAAACTTCATCTGACGACGGGAAAACCGGACGTGTTCAGACAGAAACCGCTTCCGTGCGGCTTCCGGGCCATAGGATTCTTTATGATGAAAAAGCAGAACAAAAAAAGCGCCGGTTGCAGGTGCGGCTGGGGCGCCTAATTGTGGGAGTGGTACTGTTTGGTGGATGGGAAATCTTGGTGCGTGTTGGTGTACTGGATTCATATTACTGGAGTTGTCCCAGCGCAATTTTAAAAACGACGTGGATACAGCTCACAACAGGCTCTCTTTGGAATGATATTCTTTATACTTCCGGTTCCACAATTTTGGGCTTTTTAACTGGCACATTTTTTGGGGCATTGTTGGGACTGTCCTTCTGGTGGTCAAAATCGTACGCGGGAATCAGCGAGCCATATTTGATTATCCTAAATGCACTTCCCAAACTTGCTTTGGGACCGGTGCTGGTCATCCTTTTTGGCATTGGATTTTCTTCAAAAGTAATCCTTGCATTTTTAATGACAGTTATTACAACGGCGCTCTATGCATACAGCGGTGTCAAAAGCGTTGACCCTGCAATGGAGACGCTTTTGTATTCGCTTGGTGCAAAACGATATCAGGTATTTAATAAAGTTGTTGTACCCTGGTCACTGCCGTGGATTATTAGCAGTCTGCGCGTAAATATAGCGCTGGCACTGGCTGGTGCAATTGTCGGCGAATTTATCGCTTCGTCACACGGAGTTGGCCGGATGGTCATTTATGCCGGTACAATTCTGGACATTAATCTGGTTTGGGTGGGTGTATTTGTTCTGTCCATTCTCTCCATGGTAATGTACTGCGGCGTTGTTTTGCTGGAGAAATGGCTGTCCAAACATTTGACAAATATCCATTGATGATGCAATACGGAGGGAAACAAAATGATGAAAGCGAGACAAACTTTTAGCAGACGCCTGATTGCAGCTAGTGCAGCTGCAGCTTTGTTAGTGACGGCTTTTGCAGGCTGTGGCAGAGTGAAACAGACAATTTCCACAGAAGACAAAAAAACAACCGGTATCAAGCAACTCGTCATTGCAGAGCCTGTGCACCTGATTGGTTACTTACCGCTGTATATGGCTCAGCGGGAAGGCTATTTTCGGGAGCAAGGCTTAGATATTAAAGTTATTCAGGCAACAGGAGGTACGCACGTTACTGCTGTTATCAGTGGCAGCGCCTGGGGAGTCATTGGCGGTGTTGATTCTAATGCTTTGGGGAATAAAGGAAACTCAGACCCGATTACAGCAGTTGCCAATTGTGTGAATCGTGCCAATGTATATCTGGTTGCCAAAAAAGGGCTTGCGCCAAAAAGCAAGAGTCAAGCAGACCTGAAAGCATTTTTAAAAGGAAAAAAGATCGTAGCAGGAAGGCATGGAGGTTCACCCAATCTGCTTACCCGCTATTTGCTGTTGCAACTGGGGCTTAATCCGGAGAAAGATACCCAGATATTGGAACCGGGAGATGCAGCAACTGTTGTCTCAATGCTTCAGAACGGAAATGGAGAAATTGGAAATGGTGCGGAGCCACAGATTTGCGACGGAATCGAAAAAAATGTGTGGAATGAACCATTCTATAAATTTACAGATCTTGGTGACTATTCCTATTCTGTCTTTGGCGTTAAAAAGTCTACAATTCAAAATGACCCGGTCACAGTTCAGAAATTTGTAAGCGCGATACTCAAAGCATTAAAAGCCGTACAGAATGACCGGGAATTGGCAGAAAAAGATCTAAAACTGGAATTTCCCACGATGACGTCATCTCAAGTGAAAGCTTCTCTTGACCGTGCTTATCAGGATCAACTATGGAGTAAGGATGGATTGATCTCTAAGAAAGCAGTTGATATCGACATGGATGTGCTGCTCAAGACAGGAATTTATACTGGTTCCTATTCTTATGCCACGCTCGTTGATATGCAATTTGTAAAAGCAGCCAAAAAATGAATTTACAATTTAAATTTACAATTTATTTTAAAAAAGCCAGTGCTTTTTCATGCACTGGCTTTTTTCTTATGCTAGCAACTTTATGAGCAGTCCCTCGGCTTTTTTCGCATCTGCTCGGCCATGTGTTGTTTTCATTACATAACCAACCAGTGCTTTTACCGCTTTTTCTTTTCCTGCACGGTAATCATCCACGGCTTTTGAATTTTTTGCCATTGCTTCTTTACATAAAGCTTCCAGCTGCTTGTCATCCACTCCGGCAAGATCTTTTTCACTTAAAAATTCATGATAAGGCTTGCCCGTATCCAGCATCTTTTCTAAGGTCGATTTTACAAGGTTCATGTGGATTTTTCCGGTGTCCAGAAGTTTGAGCAGAGCATTGAAGTTCTCAGGTGTAACAGAAGGTGAAAAGTTTTCCTTATCCTTCTCGGTTTCCATTCTGCGGAATATTTGACCCAATATGCAGGAAGCTGCAGCCTTCCCACTTTTCAAACCCTTGACAGATTTATCAAAATAGTCTGCAGCATTTCGATAGCGAATTAACTGTTGGGCATCCGTTTCACTGACACCTAGTTTTTCTGTCCAGCGTTTTGTACGTTCAGTGGGATCTTCTGGAAGCTGCATACGTATTTTTTCCACCCAGTCAGGTGTAACATGAATCGTCGGCAAATCTGGTTCTGGGAAATAGCGGTAATCGTCTGCATCTTCTTTTCCGCGCATGCTTTCAGTGCATTCATTGGTTTCATTGTAGCGCAAAGTTTCTTGTGCCACTTTTTTCCCGCTGTCCAGTAAATCACATTGACGGTCATACTCATATGCCATTGCTTTGGTAATAAAACCAGTGCTGTTCATATTTTTGATTTCGGTGCGGGTACCAAGTTGGCTGCTGCCTTGTGGTCTAACCGAAACATTAACATCACAGCGCATAGAACCTTCTTCCATTTTACAGTCAGAAATACCAATGTAATGCATTAACAACTGCAACTTTTCTACATATTCTTTGGCTTCATCAATGGAACGGATATCAGGTTCACTGACAATTTCAATCAAAGGGACGCCGCCGCGGTTATAATCCACATAGGTCTTTCCGTGTGAATGTACTAACTTTCCTGCGTCTTCTTCAATATGGATACGGGTTATGCGGATTTTTCTTCCATTAGAAAGAGTAATCCAGCCATTCGTACACAGTGGCATATCAAATTGTGAAATCTGATAGTTTTTAGAGAGGTCCGGATAAACGTAATTTTTACGGGCCATGGTACTAATTTCCGATATTTTACAGTGCGTCGCAAGCCCGGCCATGACTGCATATTCCACAACTTTTTTGTTCAGTTTCGGCAGGGTGCCGGGCAGGCCAATACATACAGGGCAGCAATGGGTATTGGGTTCACCGCCAAATGCAGTACTGCAGCTACAGAAAATCTTGGTTTTGGTTGCCAGTTCCACATGGGTTTCTAACCCGGCAACCAGTTCATATTTGCTCATGGATCTAACCTCCTGGTCCTGTCATGATAAAGCTTTTATTTCAATAAAATTTTATTACAAAATACATTAAACAAACTGGCAGAAACATTCAATTCCTTTTCTGATAAAATAAAAATTCTATTTTAGCATACTGCAGGCAGGAGCAGATGTCAATGTTTTCTGACAGAAGCGTGAACAAAACAAAAATCCCAACAGATTTTCTGTCAGGATTTAAAAGATATATTCCGATATTTTATTTTGAGCTTATGCGTTGAATGCCAGATGGCTGCGTTTAAGTGCGGCACGGATTGCATAAAACAGCGGAATCGAAACAATATCTGCAATCAGGCCGTTCACAATTGTAACTGCTAATTTCACATTCATGATGGTATCCAGAGCTTTAGCTGCATTTCCTACAAGAATACCCTCAATATAACCGTGTGTCAGATAAAGGATGCTGTAGCAGACCGAACCGATAACAGCTGCAACAATGGTATGCACAATCTGCTTTTTCTGTTTTGCGCTGTCATTCAGCAGTTTCCCATGGATACCCCATGCAATAGCACCACAGACAAAAGCCATCACAAATTTTGTGACAAAAGTCAGTACACAGGTGTCTGCCCAGCCAGTTATCACGTCATACAGGAAACTGCCGAGGCCTGCCGCAAGTCCACCATAAATTGGTCCAATCATCAGACCGGAAAAAATGCAGAAAACATTTCCAAAGCCGATTTGCGCTTTACCGGCAATTGGAAGTTTTATTGTGAATATATAACCAACCAGAACCAGTGCAGCCAGCATACCGGTAAAAGCAAGGTTAACAGTTGAAGATTTGCCTGTCACATTGTAATTCACTTTCTTGAACACGAAATACAAACATGCTAACAAAATTGCGCCAAGAATACCAGCATATCCGAATGAGCTGGAAATGCTGTTTATTAATTTTGTATCTTTACCCGCAGCAATCCATTTTAGAAAGTTTGCCGGAAAAGCAGTGCTGTTACTGTGAATCAGCGGCAGCATATTGAGAAACATGATACCGGCTGCAATGCATAAAGCAACGATTATCCAATAGATTACCGCCCGCACAAGGCTGCTTTTTTGTTTTGTTTGTTCCATAATGATCCCTCCAAAATTGGCCTTTACTTTATTCTGCTCGCCTGTTATAATCATAAAAAATATCTGTACATTTTAAAAGTCACAGTTTATAAAAATATGAGATGCACAGTTTAAAAGAGAATGGGGGCCGTGACATGACATACGATTATCTTCAATTGTCAAAGACCAATGGTCAGCCGTTGTATTTGCAGCTTTATGAGCAGCTGAAAAATGCAGCGCAAAGAGGCAGCCTGCGGCCGGGACAAAAGTTGCCCAGCATTCGCCGACTGAGCGAAGACCTTGGTTTGTCCCGGACAACCATTGAGAGTGCTTACCAGCAGTTATGTGTGGAAGGCTATATTGAAGCGCGGCCACAGCGAGGTTATTTTGTTTTAACCGGTGGAGGCAAGCGCAGTACTAGGCCGCCTGCAACTGTGCAGCCCATTCTGCAGAAACTGCCCCGCTATAATTTTGGCACCGATGCAGTTGACAGCTCCTGTGCAGACCTGAAATCTTGGCGGCGGCATATCCGAGAGGTATTAAATCGGCCGCAGGCTTTGGTGAGTTACGGGGAGCATCAGGGAGAACTTCCTCTGCGGGAGGCACTATGTGATTATAGTTATGGTGCCCGTGGCGTGATCTGTTCGGCGGATCAGATTGTAATTGGTGCCGGTACACAGCCGCTTCTGTATGTTCTTTGTGGGTTGATGCAGGGAAAAATTGGTGCAGTTGCAATTGAAGAACCAGGATTCCCACAGGCAGAACAGATTTTTGCGGATTGTGGAATAGAAGTCTTACGCTTACCGGGGGATCGCAGTGGAATGCAGCCGGAATCTCTGCGGCAAAGCGGTGCCAGGGTAGCCTATGTGACACCATCCAGCAGAGAGGGAAACGGCAGCCCAATCCCCTTGCTGCGCCGTCAGGAACTGCTTAACTGGGCAGCAGAAACGGGGAGTCTGCTGATTGAAGATGATTATAACGGGGAACTGCGCTACCGAGCGCGTCCAATCCCAGCCATGCAGGGAATGGCAGCAGACAGCAGCGTGGTATATCTTGGTTCTTTTTCAAAGTTGCTCCTTCCAAGCGTGCGTGTGGGATATATGGTACTTCCTCAGCGCCTGCTTCCACTTTATTTGGCCAGAGCGCCACACTATAATCAGACAGCCTCAAAAGTGGAGCAGCTTGCACTGGCAGATTATGTAAAGAGCGGTCAATTGGAACGGCAGCTGCGTCGGCTGCGGAAAGTATATGCACAGAAAAGCAGTGCTTTAATGCATCTTTTGCAAAATGCTTTTGGAAAATATGCACAGCTCCGTTTGCAGGAAACGCCCCTTTGCATCACCATACGTTTTCAGAACAGCCCATCTCCGGCAAGGCTGGCAGAACTGGCTGCTGCCCACGATGTGCGCGTGCGTCCCGGACCGAATGGGCAAGTAACACTGGGATTTGCCGGAATTCCTTTGGAAGATATTGCCCCAGGAGTGCAGGCACTGCAGGCAGCATGGAAATTGCCTGAATTTTGCGTTTCAGGTTGAAACAGCTTGCAATTAATGGTATACTTTATTTCTGTGAAATATCAACTCAGAATATTTGACTGACTGAGTGCGGAGACCAATCGGTCAGAGTCGGAATCAGTGCGGCTTTTGCGCTTTTTGTTCTTAAATTGCTGCAGCTTTTACGTTCCGGCGGATTCTTGTAGACGAAGGGGAATAGAAATGATCTGTGTGAACAAGTATCGCAGCAAATCCTGCGGTGAAGTAAGTGAAGCTGACATTGGAAAAGATATCCGTGTGGCCGGCTGGGTGGAAAACATCCGCGACCATGGTGGTGTTAAATTTCTCGATCTGCGTGACCATTACGGAGTGCTGCAGATTGTCGTGCATAACGAGGACATGCTGGAAAAAGTGAATAAAGAATGTACAGTGACTATTTCCGGCAAAGTGGTCCTGCGCGATCAAGATACCGTTAATCCTAAAATTTCCACCGGTACAGTGGAAGTGGAAGCAGTTTCTTTGGAGGTATTGGGTAAGTGCCGCTCCACTTTACCGTTTGAAATTGTTACCAGCAGAGAAACAAAAGAGGATGTCCGCTTAAAATACCGCTACCTCGATTTACGAAACCCCAAAGTCCACAATAATATTGTTTTGCGCAGTCAGGTTATCTCTTACCTCCGCCAGAAGATGACCGAGCTTGGATTTCTGGAAATTCAAACGCCAATTTTGAGCGCTTCTTCTCCGGAGGGTGCGCGTGACTATTTGATTCCAAGCCGCAAACACAAGGGATGCTTTTATGCCCTGCCGCAGGCACCGCAAATTTTCAAACAGCTTCTTATGGTTTCTGGATTTGACCGGTATTTTCAGATCGCTCCTTGTTTCCGTGATGAAGATGCCCGTGCCGACCGCTCTCCAGGTGAATTTTACCAGATGGATTTTGAGATGGCTTTTGCGGAACAGGAAGATGTTTTTGCCATTGCCGAACAAGTTATCGGCGATACATTCCGAAAATTCGGCGGTGGTAAAAGCGTTTCACCTGCACCTTTCCGCAGAATTCCATATGCAGAAAGTATGTTGCAATATGGTACAGATAAACCGGATCTCCGCAATCCGCTGGAAATTGTAGAACTTTCTGACTTGTTCACAGAAACCAGTTTCAAACCTTTCCGCGGCCGGTGTGTGCGCGGCATTGCGGTGCCGGACTGTGTGAAGCAGCCGCGTTCTTTTTTTGAAAACATGCTGAAATTTGCTGAGTCTATCGGAATGAAGGGACTTGGCTATATTGAAGTACTGGATGACGGTACTTATAAAGGCCCAATTGATAAATTCCTGACGGAAGACCAGCGTGCAGAACTGGTTCGCCGTGGAAAACTAGAAAAGGGCAGTGTGATTTTCTTCATAGCAGATGATACGTCAGTCGCTCCGCAGATGGCTGGGCAGATTCGTACAGAACTCGGCCGCAGACTTGGACTGATTGATGAAAGCTGCTTTAAACTTTGCTTTATTGTAGATTTTCCGATGTATGAAATTGATGAGGAAACGGGTAAATATATTTTTACCCACAATCCGTTTTCCATGCCGCAGGGTGGAATGGATGCACTGCTTCATAAAGCGCCGGAAGATATATTGGCTTATCAGTATGACATTGTATGTAATGGTGTGGAGCTTTCCTCCGGTGCTGTGCGCAACCATGACTTGGAAATCATGAAGAAAGCATTTGCAATTGCCGGTTATACGGAAAAAGATTTGCAGACAAAATTCACCTCCCTTTATCATGCATTTCAGTATGGCGCACCGCCACATGCCGGTATGGCACCCGGAATCGACCGGATGGTTATGCTGTTGACTGGAGAGGAAAGCATCCGCGAGGTCATTGCATTCCCTATGAATTCAAATGCACAGGATCTGATGATGGGTTCACCGAACGAAGTTACCGAACAGCAGCTGCGTGAAGTGCATATTAAGCTCAGATGAGGAGGAAATCTTGTGGTTACTCATGAAGATGTCAGAAAGATTGCAAAACTTGCCAAGCTGGAAGTGGAAGAGTCAGAGCTTGATGGACTGACCAAAGACATGAATGAGATTATTTCCTTTGCAGATACGATTGCTTCCGTGAATGCAGACGATGAGGGATATTCGGATCCGAATGATTTGGAAAATGTACTGCGTGAGGATATAATACAGCCGAGCCTTTCTCAGGACGAAGTCCTTGCGAATGCAAAAGATACAGATGGCAGTAGCTTTGTTGTAAGCCAGCATGCATGAGGAGAAACTATGAAATCATTCAGCAAAATTAAAAGTATACAAAAGAGACTGACTGCCAAAGAATGTTCCTGTGTAGAACTGACACAGCAATATTTGAATGGAATCGGGCAGAAGAATGAGAAACTGAATGCTTATACCTGTATAACTGCAGAAACTGCATTGGATACTGCAAAGAAAGTGGATGAAAAAATTGCGCGTGGGGAGGCACTCGGACCAATTGAGGGTGTGCCCATGACACTCAAGGCAAATATCAGCACACGCGGATTGGAAACAAACTGCTGCTCTAAAATTTTGCAGGGTTATAAACCCGTGTATGATGCTACCGTATGGAAACTTCTGAAGGAGCAGGGCGCTGTCTTGCTTGGAAAAAGCAATATGGATGAATTTGCAATGGGTTCCAGCTGTGAAACCAGTTGTTACGGCGGTGCAAAAAACCCACATGACCTTTCCAGAGTTGCAGGTGGTTCTTCCGGCGGCGCAGCCAGTGCAGTTTCCAGTGGTTTAGCGGCTTATGGAATTGGTAGTGATACGGGTGGATCAATTCGTCAACCGGCCTCTTTTTGCGGCATTGTTGGGCTCAAACCGACTTACGGAGCTGTTTCCCGTTATGGTTTGATTGCCTATGCAAGTTCTTTCGACCAGATTGGTCCTTTAACGACCTGCTCGGAAGATGCAGCTCTGCTTTTTGATATTCTTTCCAAGAAGGATGCTTGTGACAGCACTAGTGTTGGTGCCTGCCATGCATCTGTTCCTGCCCTGCAGCAAAGCTTGGAGGGAAAAAGAATTGGTGTTGCGGCTGAATACTTTGACGGCCTTCGTGAGGGCGTTCAGGCAGCTTTAGATGATGCCGGACGAGTCTATGAAAAACTCGGTGCAAAGCTGGTCCCCCTGTCTATACCGGAGATTCGATATGCACTTCCTGTTTATTATATTTTAGCATGTGCGGAGGCTTCTTCCAATCTCAGCCGATATGATGGGATTCGCTATGGCATGAAAGCGGAGCACTATACTGGTGTGAATGATATGATTGAGAAAACGCGCAGTGCCGGCTTTGGTAAGGAGGTAAAACATCGTATCCTATTGGGGACTTATGTACTCAGTGCCGGATATTATGATGCCTATTATAAAAAAGCACAGTTGCTCCGCCGGCAAATTCGGAAAGCATTTACAGCTGCTTTTACGCAGTGCGACTTCCTGCTGGCACCAACGGTACCCATGACTGCTTTTCCACTTGGTTTTACGAGTCAGGATGCAGTGGAAACATATCAGACAGATATCTGCACCGTTCCGGTTAACATTGTCGGTTTGCCGGCAGTAAGTGTTCCGTGTGGTACAGATGAAAACAAAATGCCTGTAGGTATGCAGTTAATTGGGAATACCGGAAGAGAAGACGTCATTTTAAATGCTGCTTATCAATATGAACTGAAAACTCGCACTTAAAATCAAAGTGTGCATGGACAAAATTCGCTGGTCTTTGGACTTGCGGATTTTTCTTTGTAATTTCATTGAGGCAAGATGGCCGAACATTGCTTGTTCTGTTAATCATTTCATGATAGAATAACTTTTAATTGTAATAAATATCGACAATGTTTTGCCGGAGAAACAGGGAGATGTGGATGAAAGAAAAACAGAAAAAGCCACAGCGTTCTTCTATGGTGCGGGATACGCTGAGCACGTTCGGCACAAATGCTTTTGGTGCGCTGCTTAGTTTAATTGGTTCTTTAGTTATTCTCAACCGGATGGAACCTGCTGTAAAAGGTTTGTATAACCAGGTGCAGACTTGGGGAGAAGGCTTTTTTACTTGCCTTGGCTTCAGTTTAAATAGTGCTATCATTTATTATGTTGCCCGCTATAAAATTAAGAACACACGTGCAGCTATCAAAAAGCTGACAGTCAGTATCGGCTTTTTGCTGATTGGCATCTCTGCAGCGACATTGGCGGTTTTATCATTAGCAGGTCCTTGGCTGCCGTGGCAGCCGTTTCAAAATACACCGTGGCCGTATTTAGTTAGTATTGTCATATATTCAGGATGTTCGTTCCTATTTAACATTTTAATGGGAGTACTGCGCGGCGAGAATAAATTTAAGTCCTATAACATTATTAATTTAATTCAAAAAATAGCCAGTACTGCTTTTTCTGTGATGGCATTGGTCTGGCCAACTGCTGCATTGCAGGTGGGTTCATCTATCGGTATCACAGTAGCTCTTTCTGTGATGGCTTATTTTTGTGCCCGCCGTTGGAGTGGTCCTTCGGAAGAACCTGCACCGGCAGATGATTTTCAAGTATCAGCAAAACCAATGTTTCAATATGGACTGAAAGCTTATGCGAGTAATTTGATGACCTATATCAATTCCAATGTCGGTAACTATGTGGTGCAGGGTTGGTATGGATTGGGAATTTTTGGCTTGTATAATACAGCTTTTACCATCATGAGGCAGGTTTGGATTCTGCCTGAAGCGGTAGGATTAGTTATTAACAGTCGTGTGGCAGCTATGCAGAATGATCAGGATAAAACACGTGTAACGCAGCTTTCCTGTAAAATTGTTATGTATGCTACTGTCGTATGTGTTTTTTTAATTGCTTGGTTGGCCGGTATTTTGGTACCTGTTATTTTCCCTAAATATGTTGGTGCTTTGGCCCCACTCCAATATCTCATTGGTGGTTCTATTTTTATTGCCTTTTCAAAAGTATTGTCTAATTCCATAGCCGCTTATGGTAGGCCGGAACTCAATATTTTACCTACTCTGCTGGGAATTATCGTGAACATTCTTGCGATGGTTTGGCTAGTGCCCGGAATGCGTTATAACGGGATTGCGTTGGCGACTAGTCTGTCGATGACAACACAGGGAATTTGCAGTCTCATTATTTTTTGTGTTTACACACATACGAGTCCGGTCTGGTTAATTGTTCCAACAAAGCGTGAAATAAAGCTAATAAAAAATGCGTTAAGCCGTAAATGAGCGAAAATCGATGGGAGTAATTGAATATGGAATCTGAAGTAGAACCAAAATTAAATAAACTGGAAGAACCCCGAAAAATTGAGCAGACAACAAAGGAAAAACGGAAAAGCCTGCTTACTTGGATTTTCACAACGGTAGCTCTTTGTGTAGCAATTCTTCTGTGCAGCCGTTTTGTTGTACAGCCAAGATATGTAATGGGTGATAGCATGCAAAATACTTTTCATAATAATGATTTTGTAATTATTTGGAAATTGAATTATCAGCCGCAGCATGGAGATGTCGTAATCACTAACAACCGGAACGCGTTGCAAATTGATTTAATTAAACGTGTTATTGCAGTCGGCGGTGACCACGTTATCATATCAAATGGTGCAGTCACTTTGAATGGTAAAAAACTACATGAAGTTTATATCAAGGAGCAGAAATGGTCAGGAAACAATGTCGATCTTGTTGTGCCTAAAGGAGACGTCTTTCTGATGGGAGACAACCGTAATAATTCCTCTGACAGCCGTATAATTGGTCCTGTGCCTAATTCGGATATATCAGGAAAGGTATCCGTGCGTTTATTCCCATTTAGTCAGTTTCGAACCTTTTAACAGTAGGAGTACATTCAATGTAAAATATTTTTAAATTCGCTGGAGATGAAATTGTGATGTTAGACTCTGAAAAAACAGGTGCGGTTACATCTACAGAAAATCAGGAAGTCCCACAACAGAAGAAAAAAGTAAATTCTTCTTACAAAAATCCTTTTTGGTCATGGGTGTTGCCAATAGCGGTTGCAGTCATTGTAGCATTGCTTTTTTGTGCTTTTATTGCACGTCCCAGCAGAGTTATGGGGGATAGTATGCAGAATACCTGTCATGATGGGGATTTGGTGATACTTTGGGAGTTGAATTACCATCCTCAACGCGGGGATGTCGTTGTAGTAAATGACCAGAATTTGCTGCAGGAAAATCTAATTAAGCGTGTGATTGCGGTGGGTGGTGACCATCTGGTCATTTCCAGTGGGACAGTAATTTTAAATGGGAAAAAACTGACAGAAAATTATATTAAGGAGCGGGTATGGTCTGGCCCGAATGTGAATATGATCATACCGGCTGATAAGGTGTTTTTAATGGGCGACAATCGCAATCATTCAACAGACAGTCGGGTAATTGGTCCGGTAAATGTGTCAAGTATTATTGGCCGAGTATCTTTGCGTTTATTTCCATTTGCAGATATTCGGACGTTTTGATTTTATGAATTGCAAGAATCATGAAATTTCCTGAGTTAACATCCTAATTATTACAAACAAATAAACCACTCTGAAAATATTCCAGAGTGGTTTATTTTACTGTCATATGGCAAGTCTTAAACATGATAAATTAAATCTGCATAATTGGGGAATGGCCAGTAACTAACGCCGGTTAAGGTCTCCATTTGATCAGCATCAGCACGCAGTGTTCCCATTGCCGGCAGGACAAGTTCGTTATAAGCTTTGGCATTTTCCTCAAAATCTTTTGCAGAAGATGCTTGACTGACAGCATCTTTCAATGCGGCAGCTTCATCATAGACTTTCGCGCTCAAACCACTCAATTCCGTAACACGTTCATATTCCACATGGCAGTTCATGTTAGGATTTAAGCCTTTTTTGTGCATAAATGCAAGACTCAAATCATCCATATATTTTTCAACTGCCGGAAGGATCTGTTTGTTAATCATATCAATCATGGTGAGCGCTTCAATGTTGACGGTTTTGCTGTAATTTTCCATTGCAATTTCATAGCGGGAGCGCATTTCGGTTTCCGTGAAAATATGATGCTTTGTGAAAAGATCCACATTCTTCTTGTCAAGAAAATGCGGCATGGCATCAACAGTAGTCGGCAAATTCAATAAACCGCGTTTCTTTGCTTCCTTTACCCATTTTTCCGTATAACCGTCACCGTTAAAGATGATGCGTTTATGCTCTTTAATGGTTTTCTTAACAAGAGCATCCAAATCCTTCTTAAAATCGCTGCTATTTTCCAGCCGGTCAGCAAAGCCTTTCAATTCTTCAGCAACAATGGTATTCAACACAATGTTGGGACCAGAAATGGAAAGTGCAGAACCTAGCATACGAAATTCAAACTTGTTTCCAGTGAAAGCAAATGGAGATGTACGATTGCGATCCGTTGCATCCTTCGGAAAACGTGGGAGCGTATGTACGCCAACCTTTAAAATCTTTTTGTCTTTTTGGCTGTAGGGCTTTCCTTCTTCAAGACATTTCAAAATTTCACTGAGTTCATCGCCAATAAAAATAGAGAGGATTGCCGGCGGTGCTTCATTAGCACCTAGACGGTGGTCATTGCCGGGGCTTGCAACAGAGATGCGCAACAAATCTTGATATTCATCCACTGCCTTAATAACAGCAACCAAAAAAAGCAGAAATTGCGCATTCTCCATTGGAGAATCCCCAGGTTCCAGTAAATTCACACCTGTATCGGTTGACATAGACCAGTTGTTATGTTTACCAGAGCCATTTACACCCTCAAATGGCTTCTCATGCAATAAGCAATACATGCCATGACGTTCTGCAACTTTCTTCATGACTTCCATGGTCAATTGGTTATGATCAGCTGCAACATTTGTATTGTTGAAAATCGGTGCAAGTTCATGTTGCGCTGGAGCAACTTCATTATGTTCTGTTTTGGCAAGGACGCCCAATTTCCAAAGTTCATGATCCAAATCCGCCATAAAAGCAGCAACTTTGGGTTTAATGGCGCCAAAATAATGGTCTTCTAGTTCCTGACCGCGCGGGGGGCGTGCACCGAACAATGTTCGTCCTGTCAGAATAAGATCTTCACGCTGATTGTAAAGATCGCGGTCAATCAAAAAATATTCTTGTTCTGGACCAACGGTAGTACATACACTATGGACATCCTTATTGCCGAAAAGTTTCAAAATGCGCATGGCCTGTTTGTTCAGTGCTTCCATGGAACGCAGCAGAGGGGTCTTTTTGTCCAACGCTTCACCCGTATAGGAACAGAAGACAGTTGGAATGCACAAGGTTTTACCTTTGATAAAAGCATAACTGGTCGGATCCCATGCCGTATAACCTCGCGCTTCGAAAGTTGCACGCAAACCGCCGGAAGGAAAGGAACTTGCATCGGGCTCACCGCGAACCAACTCTTTCCCTGAAAATTCCATCATCACAGAACCATCGCTGACAGGAGATATAAAGCTGTCGTGCTTTTCAGCGGTGATGCCGGTCATGGGCTGGAACCAATGAGTAAAATGGGTGCAGCCCTTTTCTAATGCCCAGTCTTTCATTGCACTGGCAACGGTATTGGCAATGCTAGGATCTAGGCTTTTTCCTTCTTGAATTGTCTGTTGCAGCTTCTTATAGACTTCACGCGGAAGTCGTTCCTGCATGGTCCGGTCGTCAAAAACCATACTGCCGAAAATTTCTGGAACCGATTCTGTTAACATAACTGAAACCTCCAAGCTGCAGTGTGCAGAAATTTAAAATAATCAGAAGAAAATAACAAAAAGGCGCAATGGTTATTCCACCACAGCGCCTTTGCTGTTCTTTCCTGAATTATATGCTTTCGTATTTTTTTTGTCAACAAAAAGTTAAATAAATTTAGGCGGAATCCGGCAAAATTGTCAGATTGCCAATATTATAGTACTGGGCAATGATAAAATTGACAAAAATGCAGGAACTATTTTTTTATATGCAAATTTTAGAGAAAATTATTGACTTAAACAATAGATATGCGTATAATTAATGCTGGTGAACAAAGGGGTTCATAATGAAGGAATTTTTATGCAATTCCGTATTATGAACTTTTTTTTTAATCATAACATTACTTTGTTTTTTAAATTTTGTATTAACTTTCTTTTTAAAAGAGATCAGGGAGGCACTTATCATGCAAAAAGAAGGCCAGTTCCATATCCCCTCCGGCTGTGCAATTGCAGGATTGTTCTGCAAAGATGGCAGACGCGTCAGCGGTGAAAGCATGATTGATTCTATTACAGTCATGCATGATCGCAGCAATGGACTGGGTGGCGGATTTGCCGGATACGGTATTTATCCGGAACATAAAGACGCCTATGCATTCCATGTCTTTTATGACAACACTGCTGCAAAGGAATCAGTAGAAGATTTTCTTACACAGCACTTTGATATTGAAAGTCTGTCACGTATTCCAACCAGGAAAACGTCGGGAATTACAGATGCACCGCTTATTTGGCGTTATTTTGTCCATCCGCTTCCCCGTATGTTACAGGACATGGAAGTAGATGAACGGGAATATGTGGTACGCTGTGTCATGAAGATCAACGCACAATATGACGGTGCGTATGTATTTTCTTCCGGCAAAAATATGGGCGTTTTTAAGGCGGTTGGTTATCCGGAAGATGTTGGCAGATTTTATAAACTGGAAGACTATGCAGGTTATTGCTGGACAGCACACGGACGCTATCCGACGAATACCCCCGGCTGGTGGGGCGGTGCACATCCATTTGCTCTTTTGGATTATTCGGTTGTACATAATGGAGAGATTTCTTCCTATGATGCCAACCGCCGCTGCATTGAGATGTATGGTTACAGCTGTAACTTAATGACAGATACAGAAGCCATTACTTACATTGTGGACTATCTTAACCGCAGGCAGGGTTTGTCATTGGAAGAAGTCGCAAATGTGATTGCAGCTCCCTTTTGGAGTACCATTGAAGCGATGCCGGAACCAAAGCGCAGTCAGATGACTTATCTTCGTAATACTTTTGCGAGCATGCTAATAACTGGACCATTTTCCATTCTGCTGGGATTTTCCGGTGGCATGATGGCACTCAATGACCGCCTGAAACTCCGCTCGATGGTAGCAGCTGAAAAGGGTGAGACAGTTTATGTGGCCAGTGAAGAAAGCGCAATTCGTCGCATCCAGCCAGAATTAGATCGCATATGGGCACCCCGCGGCGGTGAACCATTGATTTTCAGACTCAATGAAGGAGTGAAATTCTAATATGGCAATTAATTATATGGTACCGGAATATGAGGTCGTGCGTGACCCGCAGCGGTGCATTGCCTGCCGTGTGTGCGAGCGTCAGTGTGCCAATGAGGTACACTCGTATGATCCGGAACTGAACTGCATGCGCAGTGATGAGACTAAATGTGTGAATTGTCACCGCTGCGTGTCCCTTTGCCCAACACATGCCTTAAAAATTGTAAAAAATAATGATACGTTTAAACTGAATAGCAACTGGAGCATGCAGGCTATCACAGAAATTTACCGTGAGGCGGATACCGGCGGCATGCTGCTTTCCTCAATGGGAAATCCAAATGATTATCCGATTTATTGGGATAAAATGTTAATTAATGCTTCACAGGTTACAAATCCGTCCATTGACCCTTTGCGGGAACCAATGGAAACTCGGGTGTATCTTGGCAAAAAACCAGATCATGTGGAGCGGAATTCTGATGGCAGCCTGCAAATTAATACACCACCGCAGTTGGAACTGAATGTACCGATTATGTTTTCCGCCATGAGCTATGGTGCAATTAGCTATAATGCTCATGAGAGTCTTGCCCGTGCTGCCACAGAACTCAACACTTACTATAACACAGGTGAAGGCGGATTGCACAAAGACTTTTATCAATATGGGCCGCATACGATTGTGCAGGTGGCGTCTGGACGTTTTGGTGTTCATAAGGATTATCTGAATGCTGGTGCGGCCATTGAAATCAAAATGGGGCAAGGCGCAAAGCCGGGAATCGGCGGCCATCTGCCGGGAACCAAGAGTGTGGGGGATGTTGCCCGTACCCGTATGATTCCTGAAGGCAGTGATGCCATTTCGCCGGCACCTCATCATGATATCTACTCCATTGAAGACCTGCGTCAATTGGTTTATTCTCTGAAAGAGGCAACTGCTTATAAAAAGCCAATTATTGTTAAAATTGCAGCAGTACACAATGTGGCGGCGATTGCCAGCGGTATTGCGCGCAGTGGTGCTGACATCATTGCAATAGATGGTTTCCGCGGTGGAACCGGTGCGGCACCCACTCGAATTCGCGATAATGTCGGTATCCCGATTGAGCTTGCTTTGGCCAGTGTGGACCGCCGCCTGCGCGAGGAAGGAATTCGTAACAATGTTTCGATTGTTGTAGGAGGCTCTATTCGCAATTCTGCAGATGTCGTAAAAGCAATTGCGCTTGGTGCGGATGCTGTCTATATTGGAACAGCTGCCCTGATTGCACTGGGGTGTCACTTGTGCCGCAGTTGTCAAACGGGCAAGTGTAACTGGGGAATTGCAACACAGCGCCCGGATCTTGTAAAGCGCTTGAATCCGAACGTTGGTTATCAGCGTTTAGTGAATCTTGTAAATGCTTGGCAGCATGAGATCATGGAAATGATGGGCGGCATGGGAATCAACTCTATTGAAGCCTTGAAAGGCAACCGCCTGATGCTGCGCGGAGTCGGACTGAATGAAAAAGAATTGGAAATTCTCGGCATCAAACATGCTGGCGAATAAAATTAGAGCTGTACGGTGAACGAAATTGAATGACCTTTCAGTGAGGTGTAATTATGAAGCGTGTCTATGTAAATGAAGAATGGTGCCTTGGCTGCCATCTTTGTGAATACAACTGTGCATTTGCAAATTCCGGCGAGACTTATATGCCGAAAGCTCTTAAAGATCAAAAAATCTATCCGCGCATTCAAGTGGAAGAAGGGGATGGCGTGAATTTTGCCGTTTCCTGCCGACATTGTGAGGACCCAATCTGTGTGAAGAGCTGTATTACCGGTGCACTGTCCATTGACAATGGTGTCATCAAAGTAAATACGGATAAATGCGTTGGCTGTTATACGTGCATCCTTGTTTGCCCTTACGGCTGTGTGATGCCTGCTTCGGACGGCCATGTGATACAGAAATGTGAACTCTGCACACAAAATTCCTGCGGAGAGCCGGCCTGTGTCAAAGGCTGTCCAAATCAGGCTATTGTTTATGAGGACAGGGGGGAATAACATGAATTATGTCATTATCGGGAACTCTATCGCTGCTGTTGGCTGCGTAGAGGGTATCCGCAGCAGAGATAAAAGCGGCAGTATAGCGATTATTGGCGACGAACCCTATTCGGTTTATTCCCGTCCGCTTATCTCGTATCTTTTGCTGGGCCGAACAGATGAGAAACGTATGAAGTACCGTCCAGATGATTTTTATGAGAAAAACCATGTAAAAACCTTCTTGGGACATCGTGCAGTCAAGGTGGACAGCAAAGTTAAATGCGTTACACTGGATGATGGTACGATGTTGCCTTATGACAAACTTTTGCTTGCAACTGGCAGTAAACCGTTTGTACCGCCGATGACAGGTATGGATTCAGTTAAGCATAAATTCACTTTTATGACACTGGACTCAGCAAAGGCTTTGGAAGAAGTTCTGCAGCCGGACAGCCGCGTTTTGATAATTGGTGCCGGTCTGATTGGCTTAAAATGTGCCGAAGGTATCGCAGACCGGGTCGGTCACGTTGATGTGGTGGATATGGCGGACCGCATTTTGCCGAGTATTTTAGATGAAGAAAGTTCGGCAATGATGCAGCAGCACATTGAGAAACATCATATAAGTTTTTCCCTGTCCGACAGTGTATCTCAGTTTACGGAAAACAGAGCAACGCTGAAAAGTGGTAAAAAACTTGATTTTGATATTTTGGTTGTTGCAGTCGGTGTACGTCCGAATGTGGAATTGGCGGAACAGGCAGGCTGTGAGGTGAACCGTGGTATTTGTACAGAGCTTTCTTGTGTAACGACTGTACCTGACATTTATGCTGCAGGAGACTGTGCAAAGAGCCATGATATCACAACAGGTTCAGACCGTATACTGGCATTACTGCCGAATGCGCACATGCAGGGGATAGTTGCAGGTACGAATATGGCTGGCGGGGAAGAAGTGTTTGACAAGGCAATTCCGATGAATGCAATTGGTTTCTTTGGCTTGCCGATTATCACGGCAGGCAGCTATGATGGTGAAGCTTATGTTACTCGGGAACCCGGTATCTATAAAAAATTGGTCACAAAAGAGAACTTGCTCAAGGGCATGATTTTGATTGGCGATATTAAGCGTGCAGGTATCTATACCTCGCTTATTCGTGAGAAGACACCACTGGATACCATTGATTTTGATCTCATCAAGGAGCATCCGCAGCTGATGGCTTTTGCAAAGAAGGACCGGAAAATCAAATTAGCCGGTGCCAAGCAGAAAGGGGATGCCTAACATGAAAATCACAGCAGGTGACATGCATTTTCAGACACTGAATGAAACGATTCGCAATACACCGGACACTGAAATTGAAATTGACAGTTGTCTGGGTCAGCGTTACATTGGTGCAGGCCTGTCCGGAAAACACATTGTCATTAAAGGTACTCCTGGAAATGCTTTAGGAGCCTATCAGGATGGATGTAATATCGAAGTTCATGGAGACGCACAAGATGCAACTGGAGATACCATGAATGACGGAATGATTACCGTGTATGGCAGTTCCGGAGATGCAACCGGTTATGCGATGCGTGGCGGTAAGATTTTCGTAAAAGGCAATATTGGCTATCGTGCAGGGATCCATATGAAAGCGTACAAGGAAAAGGTGCCTAAATTAATTATCGGTGGTTGTGCAGGCAGTTTCCTCGGCGAATATCAGGCCGGCGGTGTTATTGTTGTATTGGGACTTTTGCAGGACGGAAGCTATCCGCTTGTAGGTAATTTCTGCGGTACTGGCATGCATGGGGGAAAAATGTATCTGCGTACGGATACTTTGCCGGCTAATCTCCCTATACAAGTCAAAGCAGAGGACGCTTCTGAAAAAGATATGGATGAAGTAAGGCCACTCCTGCAAGAATTCTGCAGCAAATTTGATTTTGATCTGCAAACTGTGCTGAATGCACATTTCTTTGTTTTGACTCCTGACACTGCAAATCCTTACAAGGCACTTTATACGAGGAACTGAGCAAAAATAGAATTTCACTTTTAAGTGAAAAAGAGTTACAGGTGGCATCGGGCTATCTTGTAACTCTTATTTTTATGTCTTGCCCTTTGATGATGCAACCAGCGGACAACTTACATTAGGGGCTATGCTGCTTTCTAATGGAGGTCATCTTAAGTATCAATTAAGGAGGAGACTGCTATAACCATGTCATAAGTGTAAAGGCTATTAGCATTACGCTTGTTTGATACTCAACAATGGGGCAAACACATGTAAAGTAAATTACTTGCATGCTGCAAAGCCGCTGATTTTACAGCGCTTCCAAAGGGCCTTCCAATGAAGACAGCAAAAATAAGGAAAGAATATTCCTTTACATGAATCAATTTCCCAAAAGCTTTTACCTTTACAGCGCCTGCCGAATGTAAGGCATGAGATTCTCGCTTTACACACTTTTCATCATCGTGTGCGACTAAGAAGACAAATCCTCGCATAATATGGAAATGAAAACGTCTGGAGGTGTGTCAAGTATGAAGTTCAAACAAATCACGGCTGCCATCCTAGCAGCAGTGATCAGTACGGCAATGATTCCACTGCGTGTTTTTGCGCTCGATGAAAAAGACACTGTTAAGGCTCCTGCTGCTGTGCTAATGGAAGCATCAACCGGCAAAGTCTTATTTCAGAAAGCACCGCATGAGAAACGTCCCTGTGCATCCATTACAAAAGTAATGACGTTGCTGCTGGTAATGGAAGCATTGGATTCCGGGAAAATCCATTTGTCAGATACAGTAACCACAAGTGCACATGCGGCTTCCATGGGCGGGTCTGATATTTGGCTCAAAGAAGGAGAAACCATGTCTGTCAACGACATGATTAAAGCGACTGCAGTTGCCAGTGCGAATGATGCGGCGGTTGCACTGGCAGAGCATATTGCAGGAAGCGATGAGGCTTTTGTTGCCCAAATGAACGCAAAAGCAAAAGAGCTGGGGATGAACGATACAACTTTTAAAAACTGTAATGGTTTAGATGCACCGGGGCATGTTACGAGTGCGTATGATGTCGCGCTGATGAGCCGCGCGTTGATACAGCATAAAAAAATTTTTAATTATACGACAATTTGGATGGATCATCTGCGCGGCGGAAAAACACAAATTGTCAATACGAATAAACTACTGAAATCTTATAAAGGTATCACTGGGCTGAAAACCGGAACCACCAGCAGTGCAGGCAGCTGTATTTCTGCAACTGCTGAGCGTGGCGGACTGTCTCTGATTGCAGTTGCCCTTGGCGCAGGCAATACCAAAGATCGCTTTTCCACTGCTGCATCTTTGCTGAATTACGGCTTTGCCGGATGGTCGATGACATCACTGAACAAGCCGAATGGTGAGCTTTTCCCTGTCAAAGTGGAAAATGGTATGACCGGTCAGGTACCGGTCACGGTCAACCTCTCTGGAAAACTTCTGGTTGAAAAGGGGAAGGAAAAAGCTGTCGAAGGAAAAATTGTCCTGCAGCCGTCTGTTCAAGCACCTGTTGCAAAAGGGCAGAAACTTGGTGAAGTGACGTATATGTTAGATGGAAAAGCTGTATGTATTCGACCTGTTGTCGCTACAGCAACCGTTAGAGAAATATCTTTTTCGCGCGTTCTACGGCTTTTACTCATGAACCTTTGGTATGTATAAAGTTGAATTCGGACAGAGAAGCTTGTAGGTTTCATTCATGAATGTTTATCTGCTTTTTCATGAATCAAATATAAATTCCGGCTGTATCACTTGCAAATTTGAATCGGATATTGTAAAATATGAACAAACATAAGGATGATAAACAATGTTCAAGGAGGAAAAGACATGAGCATTCAATTGGAGACTCAATATCTCGCTAAATTTGTTGAATCTGAAGAGTTTGGCAATATGGCTTCTCAGGTAAAGGCAGCGCATGAGATGCTGCAAAATGGAACAGGAGCAGGAAATGATTTCCTTGGGTGGGTTCATCTTCCCACGGATTATGACAAAAATGAATTTGCTCGCATTAAAGCTGCTGCTGCACGCATTCAAAAAAATAGCGATATATTTATTGTCAGCGGGATAGGTGGTTCTTATTTAGGTGCACGTGCTGCTATTGAGTTTCTGAAATCCAATAACTATAATGCCCTTTCCAAAAATACACCGGATATTTATTTTGTCGGTAACAGCATTAGTTCAACTGCATTGGCAGAAGTGTTGGAGTTGTGTGAGGGTAAGGATGTCTCCATTAACATGATCAGCAAATCGGGTACAACTACGGAACCTTCCATCGCTTTTCGTGTCCTCCGTGAAATGCTCATTAAAAAATATGGAAAGGATGGTACACGGGAACGCATCTTCTGCACAACTGACCGTGAAAAAGGGACCTTAAAACATTTGGCTGATGAAGAAGGTTATGAGACATTTGTTGTACCGGATGATGTTGGCGGACGTTACAGCGTACTGAGCGCGGTTGGTTTGTTGCCAATTGCCGTGTCTGGTGCAGATATTGATGCCCTGATGAGCGGTGCTGCTAAAGCAGAAAAAATTTATAATAATCCTGACCTCAAAACCAATCCTTGTTATCAATATGCTGCAGTACGCAATATCCTGTACAGAAAAGGAAAAGAAATTGAAGTCTTGGTTAGTTATGAACCGTGCTTCACCATGATGAATGAATGGTGGAAACAGCTCTTTGGAGAGAGTGAGGGCAAAAACAACAGAGGATTATTCCCAGCATCCGTTGTTTTTTCAACAGATCTGCACTCCATGGGACAGTATCTCCAACAGGGGCGCCGTATCATGTTCGAAACCACTGTATTATTTGACAAGCCGAAAAAAGAAATCACAATTGGCAACGATCCACAAAATGTTGATGGTCTGAACTTCCTAGAAGGGAAGACGATGGCTTATGTGAATGAGAAAGCTTTTGAGGGAACTGTACTTGCTCATATTGATGGCGATGTGCCGAATGTGGTTATCCGCGTTCCTGACTTTTCAGAGGATTCTCTGGGCCAATTGATTTACTTTTTTGAGAAAGCATGTGCAATTTCTGGCTATATTATGGGAATTAATCCTTTTAA
>DHDR01000019.1:36952-133503 GCA_002399445.1 Ruminococcaceae bacterium UBA4871
CCCGGATATGAAGCGCAAAAAGATGCATTGGAAGCAAGGCTCCAAAAGTGATTCCTTTTCGCTTGCGTAGCTGAAAACTATAAATAAGGGGATATAATCATGATTACATTCATCACTGGGAAAAAAGGTTCCGGAAAAACGAAAAAGCTGATTGAGCGTGCAAATGCTGCCGTTACAGCTTCTAATGGAAACGTTGTAGTGATTGAAAAGGGCCTGAAACTCACATATGATGTAGACCATGCCGCCCGCTTGGTGGATATAGAGGCCTATGGAATTAAAGGATTAGATGCGCTGTTTGGCTTTATCAGTGGTATTTGCGCAGGAAACTATGATGTTACTGATATTCTCGTTGACTCCACCTTAAAAATTATTGGGCCTGACCTTCAGCAGTTGGTACCATTTGCCGAGAAAATGAGCGCGCTGGCAGCCATGGCAAATACGAATATTACATTTTTGATTTCGGCAGATCGTGCTGACATTCCGGATGAAGTTCACAAGTTCGCAAATGAAATCTGATTCGGTAATGAACAAAGAAAAATTCAGTTGGAATAACCTTTGATTTTTATCATGTGGGTAAGAATTTTGTGTTTTTCTTGACATTACAGGGCATAAAGATTATAATAACTAAATGTAGCGCGTATTGAGGTGTCATATGCTTTTGAATTTAAAAAAGAAGATACAGGAAGAGGGAACAGTGCTCCCTATTCAGTATTCATTTAATCTTGCTGATCTTGAATTCAATGCGGTACATCCATTTGTTTCGCCGATTCAGGTAACTGGTTCAATAAAAATGCATAGCGGCTTTGCACAGATGAAAGCGGAAACTTCTTTTGACTTTTCAATTCCGTGTGACCGTTGCACCTCTCAAATTCATAAGCGCTTGACCTATCGGTTTTCTCATATCCTTGTTGAAGCTCTTTCTAACGAAGAAGATGGCAATGATGGCCGGTATATCGTTTTGCAGGAGGATGGTTCGCTGGATGTGGATAACCTCTTGCGTGAGGATATTCTATTGGCACTTCCCACAAAGTTTTTGTGCAAGGAAGATTGCAAAGGCCTTTGTCCTATTTGTGGAAAGAATCTAAATGAAGGGCCGTGTGACTGCAAACAGCATCAGATTGACCCTCGTCTTGAGGTGTTAAAACAACTGATAGATAAACCAGAGTAATGTAAGGAGGTGCTGACATGGCAGTACCAAAGGCAAAGCTTTCCAGTGCAAGGCAAAATAAGCGTCGTTCCAGTGTTTGGAAGATTAGTGCTCCTGCTCTGATGAAATGCCCAAAATGTGGTGCATACAAAGTTGCACATCAGGTATGTGGTAATTGTGGCTATTATAACGGCAGGCAGGTCATTAAAAAGGGCGTTTGATTATTTTGTGATGTCCTGCTGATTTTCCGAAAAATCTAGGAGTTGTCTCCGCAGAGAGGCAGCTCCTGTTTTTCTTTTTAGCAGTAAAAATTGTATATGGTTGTGTTGAATCATTTCAAATGACCTTTGAGAAGAGTTGGAACATACACAAATCTGAACTTTCAAAATGAATAAATTCAACTGCAAGTGTAAAGTGTAATTTTTCAAGGCCACCTTATTTTTGCTTGACGAATTCATTGAAAAATGTCATAATTTTCAATAGACAGTTCCGTAAGAGAATAAATTCTTTCGTAACTTAGCGGTTATTATGCCCGCTGTATGAAAACTTGGAGTGAAAAAAATGTCAAAACCTGTTGTTGCAATTGTTGGCCGTCCAAATGTTGGCAAGTCAACTCTTTTTAATAAACTTATCGGTCAGCGCTTGTCGATCGTGGATGATACGCCTGGCGTTACTAGAGATCGGATTTATGGTGAGTGTGAATGGTGTAACCGCAAATTTATGCTGATTGATACAGGAGGATTAGAGCCGAACACAAAAGACCCACTACTTTCACGAATGCGGGAGCAGGCGCAGCTTGCAATTGATGCAGCAGACGTTATTCTTATGATTACAGACTTGCGTGCAGGCGTGACAGCTGCCGACATGGACGTAGCAACGATGCTGTTAAAAAGTGGACGACCGATTATTTTATGTGTCAACAAATGTGATTCGATCGGCGATCTGCCTGCTGACTTTTATGAGTTTTATAATTTAGGTCTTGGTGATCCAATCGCAGTTTCGTCTGTCCACGGACATGGTACCGGAGACTTGCTGGATAAAGTGCTGTCTCTGCTGCCAAAAGAGGAACCAGACGAAACAGATAAGGAAACTTTTCGGGTCGCTATTATTGGCAAACCGAATGTTGGAAAATCTTCGCTTGTCAATTGCATTGTTGGCGAAAATCGGTGCATTGTTTCCAATATAGCAGGAACAACAAGGGACGCGATTGATACTGAAGTTGAAAACCGTTATGGACGGTTCCTTTTAATTGATACAGCTGGCCTGCGGCGAAAAAACAAAGTGATCAATCAGATAGAACACTATAGTGTCCTGCGTGCACAGATGGCGATTGAACGTGCAGATGTCTGTGTCATTATGATTGATGCACTGGAAGGGTTTACTGAGCAGGACTCCAAAGTAGCTGGCTTGGCACATGAAGCAGGAAAGGGCTGTATTGTGGCCGTTAATAAATGGGATGCTGTGGAGAAGCAGACAGGTACACTGGAAAACATGCGGAATAAACTCAAGGAAAATCTATCTTTTATGAGTTATGTGCCAATTTTATTTCTTTCGGCAAAAACAGGACAGCGTGTTGACAATTTATTTGAGATGATTCAACAGGTGGCTGCTTCAAATAAGACGCGTATTTCCACCGGTGTGCTGAATGATGTTCTTGCACAGGCTACAGCGCGGGTTCAGCCGCCGACAGATAAAGGTCACAGACTGAAGATCTATTATATGACACAGGCAAGTACCTGCCCGCCTACTTTTGTGTGTTTTGTTAATTCCAAAGAATTATTTCATTTTTCTTATCAACGCTATCTTGAAAATCGGATTCGTGAAACTTTTGGTCTTACGGGTACGCCGGTCCGCTTCATTATCCGTGAGCGCAGAAAAAGTCAATGAGGAGGAATTTGCATGCAGTATCCCATGAATTTAATTGCTGCTATTCTGATTAGCGCAGTAATTGCTTATCTGCTTGGCAGTATTAGCTTTTCTATTATTTTTACAAAATATTTTAATAAAGAAGATATCCGAACGATGGGCAGTGGCAATGCTGGTATGACAAATGTCCTTCGTTCAGCTGGGCTGAAACCCGGCATTTTAACCACTGTCTTTGATTTTCTCAAAGGTGTTGTATCCTGTTTGATAGGAATGCTTGTCTTTTCAGCTTTTTTGGGGAAAAACACAGAAACAGCCCGCTATGGTGTTTACGTTGCAGGTATCGCATGTGTGCTTGGTCATATGTATCCAATTTATTTTAAATTTCATGGTGGCAAGGGAATTTTGACAACAGCCGCGGTGTTGCTGATGATTTACCCACCGGTTATCGCATGTGATTTTTCAGAGTTTTTGGTTATTGCAATTGCCTCTAAATATGTTTCTTTAGGTTCTATTTGTGCAGCAGCCACTTTTCCATTTTGGGGTTGGCTGTTCAATTATTTATTCTTTTTCCGCCCGGGCTTGGTATCCATACAATATATGACCATTACGACGTTGTTACTGTGTTTCCTTTCTGCACTTATCGTTAGCCGGCATCATTCAAATATTAGCCGTTTGCTTCATGGAACAGAGAAGAAATTTCAGTTACATCATGAAAATTCATAAAAATACTGTCAAAAAGGGTACTCTGTATTCTCTTATGAATTACAGAGTACCCTTTTTGACGACCATATAAAAATGGACCAATACAAAAAAGGAACCTGACAACTCAGGTTCCTGATTTTTGCAGAGTTACTCAAACAGCTCGTTTCACTTTGCCGGAACGCAGGCAACGGGTGCAGGCGTAAATACGCTTGGGAGAACCGTTTACAATTGCTTTCACGCGGCGGACATTCGGTTTCCATGTCCGGTTGGAACGACGGTGAGAGTGAGACACTTTGATGCCGAAAGACATATCTTTGCCGCAAATTTCGCACTTTGCCATGAGTCTGCACCTCCTTTAAAAGGACTTATGCATATTGCGATAACAGATTTATTATACAGGATGAGTCCCCAAAAAGCAAGCACTTTTTCCTTTTTCTAAACAGGCTGTATATTTAGACTCGGATAGATGCATATTATGCAACGTATTCTGCTGTTTTCCAGTTAACAGGTTTTTTTCATACAGTTGACAAGCAAGGTGCAAACCTGATACAATAAAATAGTATGCAAACCTAATAGTCAGCAGAAAACGAGATGGTCTTTTGATAAAAAGTATGACTGGCTACGGCCGGCAAGAAGGAACCATGGACGGCCGCCATATTCAGGTGGAGATTAAATCTGTCAATCATCGGTTCTTAGAACTTTCTACACATATCAACCGTGGGTACAGTTTTTTAGAAGGAAAAATAAGCGACTATATAAAAAGTTATATTTCCAGAGGCAAAGTAGATATCTTTGTCTCTGTTGAACCTGAGGCAGATGCCAATGAGCAAGTGACAGTGTCAGTCAATCATAACATTGCAGACAGTTATATACATGCATTACGGGAACTTTGCAATACCTATGACCTAAAAGATGATCTTTCTGTGTCAACTGTGGCGCGGTTTGGAGATATTTTCACAGTTTGTCGCGAACCAGAAGATGAAGAAGCTGTGTGGGCTGCTGTAAAACCCATAGCAGATGAGGCAATGTCATCATTTCTGCATATGCGCATTACGGAAGGTCAAAAAATGAGCGAAGACATTTCTACACGTGCAAATCACATTTTAGAAATGGTAGAAGAAATCGAACGCCATTCGCCGGAAACCGTTGAAGCATATCGCAAACGTCTTTATGCACGTTTGCAGGAAGTTCTGAAAGACAGAGTGGTTGATGATCAGCGGGTTCTTACGGAAACTGCTATCTTTGCAGATAAGATTGCTGTGGATGAGGAAACAGTCCGTTTGCGCAGTCATATCGCTCAGTTTCACAACATGCTGGATTCTTCTGAACCAGTTGGGCGCAAGCTGGACTTCCTTGTACAGGAAATGAATCGGGAAGCAAATACAATTGGTTCAAAATGTTCTGATACACAAATTGCTTACACGGTTGTCAATATGAAAGCTGAAATTGAAAAAATTCGTGAGCAAATTCAGAACATTGAATAAGATTCAAAATCCTGAAATCAGGAGGATTAAAATATGAAACTGATCAATATTGGGTTTGGCAATATGGTTTCAGCCAATAGGCTGGTGGCGATTGTCAGTCCCGAGTCTGCACCGATTAAACGTATTATCCAGGATGCAAAAGAGCGAGGTACCTTAATTGATGCCACATACGGGAGGCGTACCCGCGCAGTGATGATTATGGACAGTGAGCATGTAATTCTTTCAGCAGTACAGCCGGAAACAGTTGCGAATCGCCTAAATTCCGGCAAAGAAGATACCATGGATGAGGGGGATTTAAACGGAAATGACGAATAAAGGACTTTTGGTCATTTTTTCCGGCCCTTCCGGAACAGGGAAGGGAACAGTTTTAAAATCTTATTTTGCGCATCATCCGGAAGCAAAACTTTCCGTTTCGGCAACGACCCGCCAACCACGTTTGGGTGAGCAGAATGGCAGAGAATATTATTTCGTTACAAAAGAAAAATTTGCTGAAATGAAGTCTAAAAATGCACTTCTAGAAAATGCTGAGTACTGTGGAAATTGCTATGGAACGCCACGCGCACCAATTGAATCATGGCTGAAAAAAGGGTATAATGTTTTTTTAGAGATTGAAGTACAGGGCGGGGCACAGGTGCGGAAATTGCTGCCTGATAGTATTGGCATTTTCATTTTGCCGCCTTCCGTTCAAGAATTGGGAAATCGTCTGCGTGGCCGCAAAACCGAATCGGAAGATGCGATACAAAAACGATTAAATACGGCAAAACGGGAAATACAGCAAGCAGCTCAGTACGATTATGTAGTTGTTAACGATACGGTAGAAAAAGCAGCTGCACAGGTTGCAGAAATCATTTCCTCTGAAAAATATAAAACCAGCCGGAATTCGGCATTAATAGAAAGGGTATTAAATAATGATTAAACCAATTGCAGATCTTTTGGTAGAACCTGGACAGAGCCGTTATGCACTTTGCGTTGGAGTTGCTAAGCGTGCACGTGAAATTGCGGAAGAAGCGGCAGATAAGGGCGAAATTTTGGATGAAAAGCCTGTTGAATTAGCAGTGCAGGAGATGCAGGAACATAAATACCGCATTGTGGAAACCAACCGTAATGAGGACGAAGAGGCGGATGAAGCGAAGGAACTGAAAATTGAGGAACAGCTGAATGAGGAAAGCAAAATCAATGCTGATAAAACTTCTGATTCTGCTGATTCAAAGCTTTCCAATTAAGCAGTTTAAGCAGTGCAATAATCCTGATTCAGATAAGGAGACAAAAAATGCGGGCAGTCAAAGTTGCTGTAGAAAATACAGTTTATCATTTTGATACGGACTTTGATTATGCTGTGCCGGATTCTTTATCTGTACAAGCGAAACCCGGATGTCGGACTTTGGTTCCGTTTGGTGTTGGAAATCGAATACATCAGGGAATGATTTTATCCGTTTATGATGCCCCAAGCAGTGCAAAAATGAAATTTTTGCAAGCGGTGCTGGATAAAGCACCGCTTCTTTCAAATGAAATGCTTTTCTTAGTTCCTTGGCTCAAAGAACATTATTTTTGCACACTGTTTGAGGCAGTTAAATTACTGTTGCCGGCTGGTCTGACTTACCGGTTGCGCAGCTTTTATTCGCTTGCGCCGGAGGTTAGTAGAGAGACAATTCAGAATCTGCCAGATGAACAACGTGCTGTGGCAAAACAGCTTCTCACACACTCTCCGTTGGAAAAGAAGCAGTTGCTGAAAGCTGTTGGTTTGCCGCTCCATTCAGATTTATTGGATAAAATGTGTAAGAAAAAACTTTTGCAGTACACAGACGATCCCGTTCGAGCCATACACGATACTTCTGCTAAAATGGTCAGACTGCTGTCTAATCAATCTGTACCCCAAAAACTGACACCACGGCAGCAGGCAGTCTACGAGGTCCTGCAGGATGCTGATTGTGCTTCTATAAAAGAAGTATGCTATTTTGCTGGTGTAACACCTGCAGTCATCAAGAATATGGAACGTAAGGGAATCTGTGAAATTTTTGAACAGGAAATGTATCGGTGCCCATATTTGTCAGACAGTGATCGTAAGGATGGGGAACAGGCTCCTATTCATCTTTCCCCGGAACAGCAAATTGCTTATGAGCACCTGCATAGCCATTATGCTGCAGGAAAAGCCTATATATCCTTACTTTATGGGGTGACTGGAAGCGGAAAAACCAGCGTGTATCTTCAGCTGATTGATCAGGTCCTTCTTGACAAACGCGGTGTGATCGTAATGGTTCCGGAGATTTCTTTGACACCGCAGACCGTACATATTTTTCAAAAAAGATATGGCAAAAAAGTTGCAGTGTTTCATAGTGGACTTTCCATGCGGGAACGCATGGATGAATGGAAACGTGTAAAACGTGGAGAAGCATCTGTTGCAATTGGTACACGTTCGGCTGTTTTTGCACCGCTTACGCAGATTGGCCTAATCATTATAGATGAGGAGCAGGAATCCACTTATCAGTCGGAACGGTCCCCACGCTACCATGCCAAGGAAGTCGCATGGTTTCGCTGCAGGTATCACAAAGCATTGCTTTTACTGACCTCGGCAACGCCATGCATGGAAACCTATTATGCAGCCCAGTCTGGAAAAATCGGCTTTGAATCCCTTCCAAACCGATATGGAGCAGCCAAGCTTCCTGAGGTTCACATTTGTGACATGAATGAAGAACTCCGTAGGGGAAATACTTCTGTGCTGAGTTTTTCTCTGCTTCAGGCACTTCAACAAAATTTGGAGAAAAAGCAGCAGTCGATTCTGCTATTAAATCGGCGTGGATATAATACATTTGCTTCCTGCCGCGATTGTGGACATGTAATGACTTGTCCAAATTGCAGCATTTCTCTTACATATCATGCAGCTAATCATCGTTTAATGTGCCACTACTGTGGCTACTCGATACCGATGACTGTGGAATGTCCAGTGTGTCATGGACATCATTTGCAGTATCGTGGCGCAGGGACTCAAAAAGCAGAAGAGCAGTTGCAGAAAATTCTTCCACATTCGCGGATTTTGCGTCTGGATGCCGATGCCGCAATGAGGCGTTATGCCTATGAAGAAAAGCTGCAACAATTTGCAAGCGGTCAATACGATATCCTTATCGGGACGCAAATGATTGCCAAAGGGCTCGACTTTGAAAATGTCACAGTGGTTGGAGTCCTTGCAGCTGATCAAATGCTCTATAGTGATGATTTTCGCAGCTCCGAACATGCTTTTGACCTGCTGACACAGGTGATTGGCCGCGCAGGCCGCGGACATTTTCACGGGCATGCATTTCTGCAAACTTTTACACCTGAAAATTCGGTGTTTTCGCTTGCAGCACAGCAAAATTATCCTGCATTTTATTCGCAGGAGCTTCCTATGCGGAAACTCATGCTCTATCCTCCGTTTTCTGATTTATGTGTTATTGGCTTTACAGGAACGAATGAGCAGCAGGTCAGTTGCGGGAGTCAGAAATTCTTACAGAATTTACAGCAACTTGCTGCTGCAGAATATCCACAGCTGCCACTGCGAGTTTTAAATCCATCACCTGCACATATTGCGCGGATGGGTGGGAAATACCGCTATAAACTCCTGCTGAAATGCCGGAACAGCCGATTGCTGCGGCAAATGCTTTCCCGCCTGCTGGTAGCTTTTGCGAAAGACCGCACGATGAACCACGTAACAGCATTTGCAGATATTAATCCAGATACGGTTTTGTGACAATCCTGTATAACTCTCTTTTACACAGTTGATTTTTATAAATATAAAGCTCGAATGAATAGAACAGAATTTTTAGGAGGAAATAAAAATGGCAATTCGTAATATCCGTATGGGAAATGATCCGTGTTTAAGAGCTGTATGTCGTCCGGTAGAAAAATTTGATGCAAAGCTTGGCCAGCTTTTGGACGATATGTATGATACAATGAAATTAGCAAATGGTGTTGGATTAGCTGCACCGCAGGTTGGTATCCGCCGCCGTGCGGTTGTTATCGATGTTGGTCAGGGCCGTGTCGAATTTGTGAATCCGAAATTTCTTTTGCAGGAAGGCAAGCAAGAGTGTGTTGAGGGTTGTCTTTCTTTTCCAAACCGCTGGGGTGTGACACATCGTCCTAACCATGTGAAAGTCCACGCGCAGCATCGCGATGGCTCTTTCTTTGACGTAGATGCCAATGACTTTTTTGCACTTGCCTGTTGCCACGAGATTGATCACTTAAATGGAATTGTTTTTTTGTCTCATGTGGAGCATTTTTTAACAGAAAAAGAATTAGAAAAAATGCACTGAGACTTTTGCATATTTTTTTTATTCTGTAGTAAACTTCGTAACAGGACTGGTGAACGAAATGCGCATTGTTTTTATGGGAACTCCCAACTTTTCCGTGCCGTGTCTACAGGCACTTCTAGATGCAGGACATGAAATCTGTGGTGTTTATACACAACCGGATAAACCCAAAGGCCGTGGATACACGCTGGCTCCGCCGCCAGTTAAAGTATTGGCACAAACAGCCGGTATTCCAATTTTTCAGCCCAAAACCCTGCGGACACAAGAAGCTGTTGGCCAGCTGCAGCAACTTGCACCGGACGTGATAGTGGTTGTTGCCTATGGGAGAATACTGCCAAAGAAAATTTTACAAATACCCCCAAAAGGGTGTATCAATGTGCATGCATCCTTGCTTCCTGCATACCGTGGAGCAGCACCTATACAGTGGTCTGTATTGAATGGTGATGCAGAGACAGGCGTAACGACGATGTTTATGGCAGAGGGACTGGATACTGGTGATATTCTCTTACAGGATAAAATACAGATTAAGCAGGAAGAAACAGCAGGTGAACTTCAAAACAGACTTTCGATAATGGGCGCAAACCTGTTGGTTCAAACACTAGGACAGCTTTCTGACATTCATCCGCATCCGCAGGGAAAAGCAACAACACCTTATGCTTCTATGCTGGATAAATCTATGAGTCCAATTGACTGGAGTAAAACAGCAAAGCAGATTCACAACCAGATTTGTGGGTTAAATCCATGGCCGGTGGCTTCCACAACTTATGGCGGGAAAATGCTGAAAATTTATACTGCGGAAGTGGTTGCAGGCCGTAATCTCAGCAAAATGCAGCCAGGGACAGTGTCCAAAGATTTTACCGTTATTTGTGGAGAAGGAACAGCGTTACACATTACAGATGTACAGCCAGCCGGAAAAAAGAGAATGTCTGCATCTGATTTTCTGCGTGGTCATCCGCTTCCGGATGGTGCAGTGCTGCCTTTCTAAGAAGGAGAAGTCCATGGGATTTTATTATTATGACTACCGTGCATTTTGGTGGATGCTTCCTGCAATTCTGTTCTCTGCTTATGCACAGATCAAGGTCCAGTCTACATTCAACAAATATAACAAAGTTCGCTGTATGAGCGGCTGTACAGGGGCACAGGCAGCACAAGTGGTGGCGGATTACGGAGGAGTCCAGCACCTTCTCGTCCGCCGGATTAGCGGTAATTTAACCGATTATTATGACCCGCGCAGCAATACTATTTGTCTTTCCCAAGGCGTTTTTGCAAGTGCATCCGTTGGGGCAGTTGGTGTAGCTGCCCATGAAGCTGGTCATAGTATCCAAACTGCGGAAAGTTACCTGCCGAACCGGATACGCACAGCAATCGTGCCGGCAACACAATTTGCATCTCGGCTTGCTTTTCCGATTATTCTGGTTGGGCTGTTTTTGCCCATACAATATAATTTCGTCGTGAATATCGGAATTGCCTGTTTTAGTATCGCAGTGCTGTTTCAAATCATTACTCTTCCGGTAGAATTTAATGCAAGTTCCCGTGCACTTGCAGCTCTCGGCGAAACAGGATTATTGACAAAAGACGAACTTTCTGGTGCAAGGAGAGTCCTTTCTGCTGCAGCGATGACTTATCTGGCTGCTTGCTTCAGTGCCTTGCTGCAGCTTCTCCGGCTGTTGCTGATTGCCGGAAGCCGCGGAGGAAATGACAATTGAGCGCGCGGAAAACGGCTCTAAAAGCTCTGCTGCGTGTGGATGAAAATTCCGGATATTCAAATTTAGTGCTGGACAAGGCCCTTCGCAGTTGTCAACTGAGCGAACGTGACCGTTCCTTTGCTGCGGCACTTTTTTATGGGGTCTTGGAGCGTCGGCTGACGCTGGACGCTGTACTGGAACAATATACAGCAAGACCGAAACGGAAAGTTGACACAACTGTGTGGGAAATTTTACGGATGGCTGCCTATCAGATTTTTTATATGGACAAAGTCCCGGATTCTGCCGCTGTCAATGAAGCAGTCATTCTTACAAAGCAGTCCGGAAAAGGAAAAGCATCCGGTTTTGTCAACGGTATCCTGCGAAACCTTCTTCGCAGCAGAGGAACGGTGGAATTTCCACCGCAGCATGGAAGCCGGCTGCACCGCCTATCGGTTCAATATTCTTGTCCAGAATGGCTAATCAGTATGTGGGAAAGTGCCTATGGCAAGGATATTACATTGAAAATAATGGAAAACTGTTTCCTCCGACCACCTCTTTATGCACGGGTAAACACCTTAAAGATTAATAGAGAAAAACTTATAGACTTACTGCATCAGGAATCTATTAAGGCATCATCAGTTGTGTGGTTGGAGGATGCTTTAAAATTAGACAATACCGGATCAATTGCACAGAGCAAGTGCTTCCAGCATGGGCTTTTCCATATACAGGATTTGGCTAGTCAGCTGTGTTGCAAGTTGTTTGGGGCAAAACCCGGGGAGAGGATCTATGATGTCTGTGCGGCTCCTGGAGGAAAAACTTTTACAATAGCGCAGCGAATGCATGACGATGGAGAAATTCGTTCATTTGACCAATATAAAGGAAAGGTTTGCCTGATTCAAAAAGGAGCGCAGCGGCTGGGTATTCATTGTATTTCTGCTGCACTGCGGGATGCAGCAGCAGGGAGTGATCCTTTACCGCCTGCCGACAGGGTCCTTTGTGATGTTCCTTGTTCTGGCTTAGGCATTCTCCGCAGGAAACCTGAAATTCGCTATAAATCCCCTGAAAGTATTGACAGCCTGCCGATTTTGCAGTACCGTATCTTATGTAGATCAGCTGATCTTCTGCGGCCTGGTGGGGTTTTGTTGTATTCTACCTGCACATTAAATCCGGCCGAAAACCAAGCGAATACACAGCGTTTTCTGAGTGAGCATCCGATTTTTGCAGCACTGCCGCTTCATTTGCCGAAAGGGATTCAGCGAACAATTAAAGAGCCGGAAAATCAGCTGACCCTCTTTCCACAAACGAACCAGACTGATGGGTTCTTTATTAGTGCATTCAGGAGGGAAGAATCATTTAATCATGCAGGATATCAGATCCATGACACCGGAAGAACTGAGAGGGGACTTTGAGCAGCTTGGGCAGCCTGCTTACAGAGCTGAACAGGTCTTCTCCTGGCTACAGCAAAAAAGCGTTCATGGCTTTCAAGAAATGACAAATCTCAGCAAAGGACTGCGAAGTTTGCTGTCTGACAGGTATTTTATAGCTAATGCTCAAATTGCGCAGCGGTTCGTGTCCAAGATAGATGGAACGCGCAAATATCTTTTTAGGCTTCATGATGAGGAACTTGTCGAGTCTGTACTCATGAATTATCATCATGGCCTGAGCAACTGCATTTCCACACAGGTGGGATGCAAAATGAATTGTTCCTTCTGTGCAACGGGTAAAAGCGGATTTTCCCGTAATCTGACTGCTGGTGAGATGCTTGCACAAGTGCAGACAGCTCAGCGTGACGTTGGTACCCGTATATCCAATATTGTCTTAATGGGGATGGGGGAACCGCTTGATAACTATGAAAATGTTATCCGATTTTTGGAGTTAGTGACAAACCCTGCCGGTATGAATATTGGCATGCGCCATATTTCACTTTCTACATGCGGCTTGGTTGACCGCATGTATGATTTGGCGGAGCATAAATTTCAACTGACACTTTCCGTTTCTCTGCATGCCCCAAACGATGAAATCCGCCGGAAGATAATGCCGGTCAGCAGAAGGTATTCAATGGAGGAACTCTTAAATGCATGTTCATTTTATGAAAAAGCAACCGGCAGGAGAATTTCATTTGAATATGCAATGATTCAGAATGTAAATGACAGTGATGACTGCGCTGAGGAATTAGCCGGAAAGCTGGAAGGAACGTTGTGCCATGTCAATCTGATTCCGGTAAATCATGTATCAGGTGCAGCTTACCATAAAAGTTCCGTAGAGCGGCAGAAAAAGTTTATACAAATTCTGGAACGTCATGGCATCACTGCAACGGTGCGGCGGACCTTGGGTTCTGATATCAATGCTTCCTGTGGTCAGTTGCGGCGCAGAAAGCAAGAAGAGGTGTCCCATGTTTAAAGTATGTCATAAAACAGATATTGGACTCGTTCGTGAAACGAATCAGGATACATGCGAAAGTGGGCTGACTTCCAGCGGAATTGCATGGGCGGTTGTTTGTGACGGAATGGGCGGAGCGAATGGCGGCAATGTAGCTAGTAGTATTGCTGTGGAAACAATTGTACGTCAGTACCATACTTTTTTTCAGAGTGATCAATCTCATGCAGATGATAGCGCAGTCAGAAACTTAATGGTTTCTGCTATTCATCAGGCCAGCACAGCTATTTTTGAGCGTTCGCACGCAGAAAAGTCACTGTCTGGTATGGGAACGACAGTCGTGTCTGCTATAGTAAGTAATAGTGTAGCACATATTGCGCATGCTGGTGACAGCCGTGCTTATTTGATTACACCGGACAGTGCAAAACAAGTGACAACGGATCACTCTATGGTACAAGAACTTGTTGACAGCGGTAATCTTACCGAACAGGAAGCAAAAGTTCATCCGCAAAAAAATATTATTACACGTGCATTGGGCATTGAACCGTCCGTGATGGTGGATTATAATGAGTTTCCTTTTGAAGGACGCAGTGTATTGGTCCTCTGCACAGATGGATTGTCAAATTATATTGAAACCAATGAACTTTATACTTTTTCTCAGAAATATGGAGGACAGGAACTCGCTGAACAACTGATTGGCAAAGCTAAGGACGGCGGCGGCAGTGACAATATCACGGTGGCCATCGTCGAAGACTGACAGTCGGGGGGTGCCTTCTTAAGATGGATAAGTATACTGGAAAGCGATTAGACGGTAGATATGAAATCCATGAGTTGGTGGGCGCAGGCGGTATGGCTTTGGTTTACCGTGCTTACGATACGCTGAATCAGCGTATTGTTGCCATTAAAATTCTAAAAGATGAATATCTGCATAATGCGGAATTTATCCGCCGCTTTAAAAATGAAAGCAAGGCTATTTCTCTGCTTTCTCATCCCAACATTGTTAAAGTTTATGACGTGAGTTTTGGCGATCAGATTCAGTACATTGTTGAAGAGTTTATTGATGGGGTTACTCTCAAACAGTATTTGGATCAGCAATCAGGTGTTGATTGGCATAAAGCACTTTATTTTACAACAGAGATTTTGCGCGCACTGCAGCATGCCCATGAGCGAGGCATTGTTCACCGCGACATTAAGCCGCAAAATATTATGGTATTGCCGAATGGGCATATCAAAGTGACAGATTTTGGAATTGCTCGCTTTGCCCGCAGTGAAACCCGAACGATGACCGACAAAGCAATTGGTTCTGTGCACTATATTGCACCAGAACAGGCAAGAGGAGATCCGACGGATGAAAAAGCTGACATTTATTCAGTCGGTGTCATGTTATATGAAATGACAACTGGGCAGCTGCCATTTGAAGCAGAAAATGCTGTTTCTGTGGCCATTATGCAGCTACAGACAGACCCATGTCCACCGCGCCAAATTAATCCAGATCTTCCTATGGGATTACAGGAAATTACATTGAAAGCCATGCAAAAGGATCCACTCCAGCGATATCAGTCTGCGGCAGAAATGCTCCGTGACTTGGAAGCTTTTCGTGAGGATCCCTCGATACGCTTTCACTATCAGTATTATTCGGGCGAGCATTCAACAAAGTACGTCGACTCAGATACAACCTCTGATTTGGAACCACAAAATGATTACAGTGATGATTATGTTTACACAGAAAATGGGGAAGCAAAACCACAGTCAGGAAATAAAGTAAAAACGCGCAGCAAAGCTCCACTAATTGCAACAGCAATTGCAGTGGCGTTTCTGGCAGTGGCACTAATTTTAGCATTAACTGGTGTATTGAATTCACAAAAAAAGGTGGTGCTTGAAAACTTTGTGGGTAAAACATTGGCCGCTGTAGAAGCTGATAATCCAAATAATTTTCAATTTAGTATTAATTATGTAACAGACGGTACGAAAAATGCTGGAGTGATTACGACACAAAGTCCGTCTGCAGGTACTAAAGTGGCGGTTGGGTCAAAAATCATGTTAACAGTCGTGAAGAGTGATGATTCTGCAATTGTACCAGAGGTTAAAAATCAGACAAAATCAGCTGCAGAGCAAACTCTGAGGGAAAGTGGTCTGCTCTCGTCTTTTCAAGAGCAGTCAAGTGATACAGTCGAAACGGGAAATGCTATCTCCACAAATCCACCCGCAGGGACTTCAGTTGAGAAAGGTAAAACCATTGTTGTCTATATCAGCACAGGCCCTGGTGCACTAAACGTTCCGAATGTAACAGGACAAACATTGAGTCAGGCGACGGCAGTCCTGAAAAATGCCGGATTTAAAGTTACAACGGTTGCGCAAGATGATACGAGTAACCCAGCCAATTCGGTAATTTCCACTTCTCCGGCAGCAGGGACATCCGCTAAAAAAGGAGATACTATCACAATCTTTTATAGTTCCGGAAAAAATGAGAAACAAATTAGTGTTGTTGTTCCCCTTCCTGCAAATACGAGTCATAGTATATCACTTGTTTACTATTTAGATGGTCAACGGGAAGGCGACACAACCGTTAATCCTGCTTCTAACAATACTTGGACCGGACAATTTAAGGGCAGCAGTGGTGTAAAGGAACTTTTGGTTCAGCTGGATGGTCAGAACTATGTAAAATATAAGCTTGATTTTAACACGGGGAATTGGGTAAGAACTTGGATGGGCTCTTATAAAGATTCTCAGGTGTCTTCTGCACAATCGTCTAGTAACCCTGTGTCAAGCCAGCCAAAACCGCCTGCAACGTCCAGCGCACCCGAAACTTCCAGTTCATCATCTTCCTCAATTCCTTCATCATCCATGCCAAACGAGGGGCAGTGATCATGGAAAAGTGTCGAGGAACAATACTCAAAAGTCTGAGCGGATTTTATTCTGTTGAAACGGAAAGCAGAAGGTTCGAATGCAGAGCCTGTGGCAGATTTCGAAAAACAGGGGAAAAGCCGGTTGTTGGTGACCATGTCGTTTTCCGGATAGAAGGTGACACTGGTTATATTGAAGAACTGCTTCCGCGAAAAAATGTTTTGGTTCGTCCACCAGTTGCAAATATTGATCAGCTTCTAATTGTTGTTTCTGTTTGCAGCCCAGTTCCGAGCACGCTAGTTATTGACAAATTGATTGCAGCAGCGGAACATCAAAAGATTGAACCGGCAGTGGCAGTATCCAAAATAGATTTGGAAGATGGAAGTCGGATTTATGAAACTTACCGGAATGCAGGCTTCGCGTGCTTTGCAGTTTCATCCGAAACTGGTAAAGGAGTGGAGAGCCTTCGGCCATTTCTCAAAGATAAAGTGACAGTTTTTACAGGGAACACCGGCGCTGGGAAGTCCTCTTTGCTCAATGCCCTGTATCCTGAGCTGCAGCTTGTTACCGGAACAGTTAGCCAGAAACTTGGACGGGGTCGCCACACAACTCGTCAGGTGGAATTGTTGCACTTGCCGGAAGGCGGTTTGGCAGCTGATACGCCCGGTTTTTCCTCAATCAGTACAGAGCGATATAATTTGATTGAAAAAGACCAACTGCAGAACTGTTTTCGTGAATTTTCTCCTTATATTGAGCAATGTAAATTTAAAGGATGTTCTCACACTTGTGAAGAAGGGTGTGCTGTCTTGAAAGCTGTGGAAGATGGTTTAATTCCTAGGTCAAGACATGAGAGTTATGTGGCAATGTATCAAGAAATTAAAGGCATAAAGGAAAAGGAATGGGATAAAAAATGAATCAATGTATTATAATTGGTGCTGCGCCAGTAAAGGATTTATCGGTTTTTCGTGAGTATAATACGTCGGATGCCTTTGTAATTTGTGCAGACGGCGGTCTTGACACTGCGTTAGCTGCAAAAATCAAGCCGGATTTGATTATCGGTGACTTTGACTCTATGAAAGCTACACCGCCGGCAAATGTGGAAACGGTACGCTTGATGAAAGAGAAAGATGACACAGACATGCTCTCTGCCGTCAAGGAAGGTCTGCACCGTGGATATCGGGATTTTCTCTTATTTGGTGCACTAGGTAAGAGGTTTGACCACTCCTACGCTAATGTCTGTATCCTGCAATATATCAGTAAAATGGGTGGACATGGTGTCATTATCGAAAAGAATGAAAAACTTTTCTTTATGCCTGGCGGCCGACTGCATTTGCGCGATATGAGAGGAGCCACAGCATCTGTGTATCCATTCGGTGCTCCCAATGCAACAGTTTCTTATACTGGTATGAAATATCCGCTGACAGAAGATGTGATGACGTCGGACGTGCCGATTGGTACAAGCAATCTGATTGAGAGCGACAATGCAACGATTACCGTTTTGGGTGGAAATGTTATTATTTATGTCCTTACCGAAGAAAAATAAGCAATTGGGTTGCACAGAATTTTCCTCAAGCGTATATACTGTGGTATCAAACAGTAAAGGCGGTGAGCCAATGCGCGGACATTTTCATCAGCGTATGTGTGAAAATGGGATTCCTTGTGCAGTGGCCTTTGGAATAGGGCTTGTACTTTCCTGCTTCTGCCCAATGGGACTGATCCTGTTTATTGTCGCAGTTATGTTGGTGTATCTGGGTGTTAAGCTCATCCGGCACTGTAAGTAATGGAGGGATTTTCTATGAAGATTGTTGTAGTACACAGCCCAAAAGTAATCGGCTTTTTTCTGCGCAAATTTTTTCATATCCCAAAAGAGCAGACGAACCCAGCACGCTGAATAAGAACATAAATGCGTGAATAACATTAAAAGCAGAGACTGCACAGGATGCAGTCTCTGCTTTTTTGCGGCATAAATGCTGTCTTGGTGATTTTCGAATCATATTCCACAAAGCATTAGAATAAGATGTCTTTAGAGAAATGAAAAAAGGAGAGATCATCAATATGCTTAATCGTGAGGTGCTTTCCGCAAGTGAGGTTGTTTATGACGGCTGTCAGGAACAGCCTATCGACCTAGACATCAGTTTACCGGATTATTGCCCGGATATACAGCGTATTCTCAAATGCCAAGTACTCCCCAGCATCAGTTCCCGTAATGTATCCGGGGATCGGCTGGAGATAGAAGGCACCTGTACTGTACGAGTATATTATTTGGATGCAAGTGCTTCTTCTGCTGTACACTGCTACGAAACCGAGAGTCCTTACTTAGCAGCCGTAACTTTAAAACAATCGGTCGAGCAGCCGAGAATTTATGCGACAACAAGAGTGGAATATGTGAATTGCCGTGCTACCAGTCCACGCAGGCTTGATATCCATGGTGCTTTTTCCGTATGTGCGCGTGTCTGCGGACGTGCAGACCTTGAAATTGTCACTTCTACTGATAATAAAAATATGGAGCAGCAGGTCAATAAATTCGCCTGCAATGTTTGTACCGGATTTTCACAGCAGCCGTTTACAGTAGAGGATACTCTGGAACTTTCCCCGGGGAAAATGCCTGCGGAATCAATCCTGCGTACTGATGCATGTGCCATTGTAAAAACGGCCGAGCCCATGAAAGGGCAAGTAATGGCAGCCGGTGAAGTACGACTGCATATTCTGTATGCATCGGGTGACGAAAGTACAGCTCCGGAAACGATGGAATATGTAATGCCGTTTACACAGTTGTTGGATTGTGAAGGCATTGAAGAAAGCAGCACATGCCGCGTGCAGTTAGTTATTTCGGGCGTGGAAATTCAGATTCATGCAGATTATTCCGGTGAATCCTCTGCTTTTGATACACATGTGCATTTGCTGGCTTCCGTTACGAACTTTACGGAAAAAGAGATGTCTGCTCTGACAGATATTTATTCTCGCGCCTATGAACTCAATGTTACCCGCAAGCAGAAAACACTGGAAAGTTTAAATGGGATTGTAAGTGACACCTGCCTTCATCAGTTTTCTGTGCAGTGTGACAGCGGCCTCACAAAAGTTTTAGACCTGTGGTGTGAACCATGCACCGTTACAGCGGCTGTGGAAAACGGTCAACTGAATTTTACAGGCAAACTGCAAATCTGCGTTTTAGCTCTAAATCAAGAGAATGTGCCGTTTTACTTTGAACGTGCTTCAGAATTTTCCTGCTCAAAGCCGGTTGAAACCCAATATGATACGCACTGTATTGCAGACGGAACAGTTTTAAGTCTCAACTATCGGCTGACGGGCGGAGAAATTGGTTTAAAAGCCGAAATTATGCTTACAGCAGAAGTTTATGAGCTGCAGACGCTTCGATTGATTACCGATATGGAAGAGGATACTTCGCGGCCAAAGGATAAAGATCCGGCAGCACTTTGCATCTATTTTGCTGATGCAGGAGAAAAGCTGTGGGATATTGCTTGCCGCTATTGTACGAGTGTCCATGCAATTCAAGAGGAAAACGACCTTACCGGAGGTACCGTGGAAACTTCGGGAATGCTGTTGATTCCCATGTAATCTGATGTCCCGCAGTCATCAATCAGTTGGACAGCTATATAACGAACGCAGGAGGGAACAAAATGGAAGAACACACGATCTACCGGGACATTGCAGAAAGGACAAACGGAGATATTTATATCGGTGTAGTCGGTCCGGTGCGTACTGGAAAATCGACCTTTATCAAAAAATTTATGGACACTGTCGTGATCCCTAATATTGATGAAGAAGCGAGAAAAGACAGGGCTGTGGACGAACTGCCACAGTCTGCTGCCGGACGGACGATTATGACAACAGAACCCAAATTCATTCCGGAGCAGGCTGTAAAAGTACATATTGGAGATAGTGCATCTTTTTCGGTCCGTTTAATTGATTGCGTTGGATATATCGTTCCCAGTGCGCTGGGATACATCGAAGGAGACAACCCGCGCATGGTCATGACGCCGTGGTTTGATGATCCTGTTCCATTTAACATGGCGGCAGAAATTGGCACAAAAAAAGTGATTACAGAGCACTCTACGATTGGTCTGGTAGTCACGACAGACGGCAGTATCAGTGATATCCCCCGTGAAGAATATGAAGATGCGGAGGAGCGCGTTATTCATGAGCTAAAAGAAATTCATAAACCATTTATTGTGCTGCTCAATTCCGTTGAACCAACTTCAGATGCGGCAGTTCAATTGGCAAAACAACTTCAGACCAAATATGAGGTCCCGGTTATGCCTGTGAATTGTCTGGAAATGGAAGAAGAACAGGTCAAAGAAATACTTTCGAAGGTCTTATTTGAATTTCCTGTTCAGGAAATAAAAGTGGATATGCCGCATTGGATTTCCACATTGGAAAAAGACCATTGGCTGCGTGCAGCTGTTTATCAGTCCATTCAGCAGAGCGCCTCCACGGTTACTTGCATAAGGGAAATCAGCCGGATGACAGAGCAAGTGGCTTCCTGTGAATATGTGCAGAAAGCGGGTACTTCCAATATTGACCTCAGTACTGGGAAAGCAAGAGTATCTGTACAGCTGGAACATTCTCTGTTTTATAAAGTGCTGGGTGAAAAGACAGGACTCTCTATAGAATCGGAAGAAGATCTCCTGAGCAGTATGCTGAACTTTGCAGCTATGCAGAAAGAATATGATAAAATTAAAGATGCTTACCATAGTGTGCAGGAAACTGGATATGGAATTGTCATGCCGGGAATTGATGAACTGACACTGGAGGAACCACGTATTGTGCGGCAGGGCGGCAAATATGGAATTCGGCTGAAGGCAAATGCACCATCCATACATATGATGAAAACACAAATAAACACAGAAATTACGCCGATTGTCGGTTCTGAAGCGCAAAGTGAAGAATTGGTCTCCTATCTGCTCAAGGAATTTGAAGAAAGTCCTTCTAAAATATGGGATTCAAATATTTTTGGTAAAAGCTTACATGAGCTTGTCAATGAAGGCATGCACAATAAACTTTACCGGATGCCGCAGGATGCCAGAGAGAAAATCCGCGCGACCATTGAACGTATTATTAATGACGGATGCAATGGACTGATATGCATTATTCTTTAAATAAATTGTAAATATTAGAAAAAGGAATCGGGTGAAAAGCATAATTTTGCTAATCATCCGATTTTTCTTGCATTTATAACGCAGATTCTATATAATAAAATTGTGGTGTTATTCAATAAATTTATGGTTCATTGCGCAGAATAGAAGTACACATACTGTATTTTAAATGAGGAAGTGTATTCATGTTTCAAATCGTAGGTAAACGCAAGCTCAACGATTCGATGACACTGATGGTGGTAGATGCGCCTTTCATTGCCAAAAAAGCAAAGGCCGGGCAATTTATCATCCTGCGTGTCGATGAATTTGGCGAACGCATCCCGCTGACAATTGCTGACTATGATCGGAAAGCCGGCACAGTTACCATCATTTATCAAATCGTAGGTAAAACAACAATGAAGCTGGATCAGCTGAATGTAGGAAATACAATTTTAGATTTCATTGGACCTTTAGGAAAGGCCAGCGAACTGGAAGGATATAAGCATGCAGCTGTGATTGGCGGCGGTGCCGGATGCGCAATTGCATGGCCCCAGGCAAAGGCTCTTCGGGCGATGGGAACGACAGTAGATATGATTGCAGGATTCCGAAATAAAGATATTATTATTTTAGAGGAAGAAATGCGCGCTGCCAGCGATCATCTTTATTTAATGACGGATGACGGCAGCAATGGACGCAAAGGCTTTGTTACAAGTGCGTTAGAGGAAAATATTCAGAATGGTGCAAATTATGACTTGGTAGTTGCAATTGGGCCTTTGGTAATGATGCGCGCAGTTGTCGGTGTTACAAAGCCGCGAAATATTAAAACAATTGTCAGCATGAACCCAATCATGATTGACGGTACCGGAATGTGTGGAGGCTGTCGGTTGACAGTAGGGGGGAAAACGAAATTCGCCTGTGTAGATGGGCCTGATTTTGATGGATTTGAAGTTGACTTTGATGAAACGATTAAACGCAGTCGTACCTATTTTGATAAAGAACGCGCGGCAGCCAGAGACGAAAACTGTAAGCTGATGGAGGGTGCGAAAAATGCCTAATATGCAAGCAACAAAAACACCTATGCCAGAACAGGCACCCAAAGTACGGTGCCATAATTTTGAGGAAGTGGCAGAAGGTTATACAGAAGAAATGGCCAAGCAGGAAGCACAGCGGTGTCTAAACTGCAAAAACAAACCCTGTGTTTCCGGCTGTCCAGTCGGTGTGCATATCCCTGATTTTATTGCGTATGTGGCACAGGGAGAGTACGAAAAAGCATTTGAAGAAATTAAACTGACCAATTCTCTACCAGCAGTATGCGGTCGGGTATGCCCGCAGGAAAACCAGTGTGAAAGCAAATGCGTGCGTGGCATAAAAGGCGAACCAGTTGGTATTGGCCGATTGGAACGCTTTGTTGCCGATTGGCACATGAAGCATGGAAAAGATGCGGCAACAAAGATGTCCTTTAACGGACATAAAATAGCGGTAATCGGAGCAGGTCCTGCTGGTTTGACCTGTGCGGGAGATTTAGCAGCCAAGGGATATGAAGTGACTGTTTTTGAAGCATTGCATGTTGCCGGCGGCGTGCTCATGTATGGAATTCCACAATTCCGCCTTCCAAAAGAAATCGTACAGAAGGAAATTGATGCCCTAAAAGCAAAGGGAGTTACCATCAATACCGATATGGTAATTGGGAAAGTGCTGGAGATTGATGAGCTGTTCAAGATGGGGTTTGAAGCCATCTTTATCGGAACGGGTGCTGGCCTTCCCAATTTTATGAATATACCGGGCGAAGATTTAGTGGGGACGTACTCGGCAAATGAGTTTCTTACGCGTGTTAATTTAATGAAAGCGTACAAGCCGGAATATGATACACCAATTCTGGATGTAAAACGCGTGATCGTGGTTGGCGGAGGAAATGTTGCCATGGATTCCGCACGTACTGCTTTACGCTTAGGTGCTGAAGAAGTACATGTTGTGTACCGCCGTGCGGAAGAACAAATGCCTGCACGAAAAGAAGAGGTGCACCATGCAAAAGAAGAAGGGGTCATTTTTGATTTCTTGACTAGCCCTGTGCAGATCTTCGGTGATGAAAATGGCCGGGTTAGTGAAGTGGAATGTACCAAAATGGAACTTGGCGAACCAGATGCTTCCGGTCGTCGTCGTCCGGTGGAAATTCCGGGAAGCAATTTTAAGATGTCTGCCGATTGTGTGGTTATGGCAATTGGAAACAGTCCAAATCCTATGATTCGTTCGACAACGGAAGGATTAGAAGCAAATCGCAAAGGTTGCATTGTTGTCAATGAAGCAACCATGGAAACAACTCGCAAGGGAGTTTATGCTGCGGGAGATGCGGTTTCTGGTGCTGCAACTGTGATCTTAGCGATGGGCGGCGGAAAAGCTGCTGCCAAGTCAATTGATGCATATATCCAGAATAAAAACAGATAAAGTGCCATTGGCCCGCTAATTCAGCAGCGGGCTTTCTGCTATAGATTTCCGCATTTTCTTTGGTTCTGTTCCTGACGGTAAAATCATATGCTAGTATGAGAAAACGGCAGGAGGTTTCCAGAAATGCAAGAACATAAAAAAGTTTTATGGGGAGTCCGTATTCTTATCTGTCTGATGATACTGGCAGCAGGGCTCACGCTGCGTTTTGCAATAGGGGGAAAATCCTATCAAATCAGCAAATTATGGTACACACAGCAGATGCAGAATTCCGTTCTTCCGAATGTTTCCCTTCAAAATATTCAGAAAAAATGTAAAGACTTTTTGTCATCCGGTTCTTCTATTGTTATGCCGTCTTTTGATGGAAAAAGTCTTACTACGGAATCAAAGTCAAAAAATAAGTCTTCATCTTTATCCGAAAAATCATCGTCAGCAGCAGGTAGTCATAAATCATGACTGTGTCGTTTAGACACTGTCGGATACAGATAACCATCCCGTTTCTTTCATTAACTGCTTTTTTATTACTAATGGACCATACTGGAGTAGCGGTATGCGGCTTATTTGCAGCACTGCTGCATGAAGTCGGCCATTTAGCAGCCATGATGATTTGCAGACGATACCCAAATTCCATCCGATTCACTGCATTTGGAGCCGAAATTCAAACGAATTCTGTTGTTGGCTCCTATGGCATGGATGCATTAGTGGCAGTGGCTGGTCCAATAGTCAATTTGACTTTATGGGCTATCACAGCAGCTTTCATGAAAACGTCTGCAGCATCGAATGCGCTGCAGCTATTTTCACTTTCCAATGCCTTTCTTGGAATTTTCAACCTCATGCCTGTAGAGCCTCTGGATGGTGGGCAGGCACTTTTAAGCTTTCTAAGTCTTTTTTTGTCCCGAGAAAAAGCCTGTCGTACAGTGATGATCTGTTCTTTTATTGTCTTGGTGCCTATGGCGATTTTGGGATTTCTAGTATTGTTTAAGTCTTACTGGAATGTCACGCTCTTGCTGGCAGTATTTTATATGATTTTTCTGCTCTTGATGAAAAATGGAAGATATGAATAAAAGACGTCTGTAAAAAGCACTTGCTTCTTAGCCAAAATCGTGATATAATGAACAAGCATTTGAAATTCCGCCGCTCCCGGCGGGAAGCAATGCCTTACGTACGACATTGAACAGGGTAGTCCTCTGCTTTATGCATGAATATCCGATAAACAGGAGGAAAATTATGGACGCATTAAAATTAATTGCACAAGATTCTATGAAAGAAGAAAAACCGCAACTTGAAATTGGTGATACCGTTAAGGTAAGCGTCAACATTCGAGAAGGAGATCACGAAAGAATTCAGATGTTTGAAGGCACTGTTATTGCACGTCGTGGTTCTGGTGTGAGTGAAACTTTTACTGTGCGCCGTGTTTCGTACGGTGTTGGTGTGGAGCGTGTCTTCCCGTTCCATTCTCCAAATGTTAAAAAAGTTGAAGTTGTTCGCAAAGGTCATACTCGCCGTGCAAAGCTTTATTATTTGCGTAACCGTGTTGGAAAAGCTGCAAAACTTCGTGAAGTTGTTAAATAGTTGTAACATCATAAAGTAAGCTTTGTGAAAGGGACATGCATGTGTCCCTTTTTTGCTATTTTTTATGAAATGATAAGGGGTATTTGTATGCGGAAATGCCGAAATTTTCGAAAAAGAGTCGGCTTCCATGATAGAGCCCAGTCGCTTTATGAATGGGTGGAAGCAATTTATATTGCCTTCATCATTTTTGCAGTAGTTTTCTCTTTTTTGCTGCGTATTGTGAATGTCAGAGGAACTTCCATGCAGCCCAATTTACGTTCTAATGATAAAGTCTTACTGACTGTTTTGGGAAACTTCAACTTTAAGCGCGGTGATGTAATCGTTGTGGAACATGCCACACGTAATGGGGCACCAATCGTTAAACGCGTAATCGCGGTAGCAGGCCAAACAGTTAATATTGATTCTGCCAAGGGAACGATTTCCATTAATGGCTCCGTAATTGATGAAAAAGCGTATCTTCTTCAAAATGTACACACAACACTTCAAAATGCAAATATCAAATTCCCAGTTACAGTTCCTGCAGGTAAATTGTTCGTTTTAGGCGATAATCGTTCCGTATCTTTGGACAGCCGCAGCAGTGCAGTCGGTATGATTGATACAAAAAAAGTAATTGGGAAAGCAAAATTGATTTTGTTCCCATTTTCGCATTTTGGAAAGATAAAAGGTGAAACATGAGTGAAGCACAGTCCATTCAGTGGTTTCCGGGCCATATGACCCGGAGCAGGCGGCAAATTGAAAAATATTTAAAGCAAGTAGATGCGGTTGCCGAAATTGCAGATGCCCGCATTCCAATCAGCAGTAGGAATCCTGACTTAGATCGAATGATTCAAAGAAAGCCTCGTATTATTCTTTTAAATAAGAGTGATGTTGCCGATCCATCAGCGACCAAGGAGTGGATCAGCAATTATCAAAAACAAAATATTTTGGCAATTGCCGTTGACTGCAAAAGTGGAAAAGGCCTTCGGGCTTTTCAGCCGTCTATTCATCAAGTATTAGCTCGGCAGATTGAGACATGGAAACAGAAAGGAATGGTTGGGCGTACTATTCGAGTCATGGTCATTGGTGTCCCAAATGTAGGAAAATCGTCTTTGATTAATCGACTTTCCCATGGGAACCATGCAGCAGTTGAAAATAGGCCGGGTGTGACACGTACAAATCAATGGTTTCCCATCGGAAAAGGACTTGATCTGCTGGATACGCCAGGGGTATTGTGGCCAAAATTTGAAAACAAAATTGTAGGAGAACATCTTGCCTTTACCGGTGCCGTCAAAGATGATGTCTTGGATACGGAAAATCTTGCGGTTCGTTTGCTGGAGCTACTCTGCCGCCTCTATCCAGATGCATTACAGGCCCGATATAGACTGGAGAAATTAGACTTTTCCGGACTCGATGGATGGAAGATTCTAGAAGCAATTGGACAGAAACGCGGGATGTTGATTTCAGGCGGAGAGATTGATACAGAAAGAGCATCCATTATGCTTTTGGATGAGTTTCGTGCTGGAAAAATCGGAAAGATTACATTAGAACGAGTGGGTGATACCATTTGAATCAAAAAAAGGTTTTTCCCATAGATTGGCTTCGTTATGAACGGGAGTACACTGAGAAGGGTTTTTCTGTTGTTTGTGGTGTGGATGAAGCAGGGCGTGGCCCGCTGGCTGGCCCCGTTTTTGCTGGTGCAGTAATTTTGCCGGAAGGATGCATCATCAATGGCGTAAATGATTCCAAAAAACTTTCCGAAAAAAAGCGGGAAGAACTTTATGACATCATTACGAAAACAGCACTTTCTTGGGGAATTGGGTTTGCTACGGAGCAGGAAATTGATACATTGAATATTCTGCAAGCGACTTTTTTGGCAATGGAACGTGCGGTTGAAAAGTTGACGCTGATGCCTCAGTTGGCGTTGATTGATGGAAATCAAGCACCGCCAATGAAAGACATACCGGTCCGCACAATTGTCCATGGAGATGGATGCTGTGAATGTATTGCCGCGGCGTCTATTTTAGCGAAAGTCAGTCGAGACCGTCTGATGCGCAAGCTGGACGGTATTTATCCTGAGTATGGCTTTGCTAAACACAAAGGATATGGGACAAAACAGCATCGTCAAGCTTTGTTGGAATACGGGCCGTGTCCGATTCATAGAAAAACATTTTTGAAAAAGATATTGAAGACATCTGCTCATGAAAAATGAATCCGGCGCATGGGGAGAAGCTTTTGCAGCATCTTACCTTCAGCAAAATCACTGTAAGATTGAGGCACGCAACTATCATTCACGTTATGGGGAAATTGATGTCATTGCTTCCAATGTAAAGTATTTAATTTTTCTAGAAGTCAAAACGCGTAGAATGGATGCCATGGTCAGTCCACTAGAAGCTGTGACACCCACAAAACAACATAGAATTATTCGGACAGCACAGTCTTATCTCATGAAATTTCCAACAGAGCTGCAGCCAAGATTTGACGTCATGGGAATTATAACAGATTCAAGCGGACATATCATTAAAAATTATGTATATCTGAAAAATGCTTTTTAGCCAGATAGGTTTTGACTGTATTTTGCAGATTAAAAAGCGGCGTGAAGTAGAAAAATTTTGACAACTGTATGAAAGTATACTAAAATGATAACGCAATAAATTTTTGGCACGGTTTTGGTGCCTGCGCAAAGAAAGAGGGACTCTTACTATGCAGTATCGATCCACCCGCGACTTCAGAAAAACTGTTTCTGCGGCTCAGGCAATTGCACAGGGCATCTGTGAGGATGGCGGTTTGTTTGTTCCACAGTCAATTCCACATCTTGAATGGAAAGATTTCGAACAGATGCGGAAACTCAGTTATGTAGAACGGGCAGAAACCATTCTCGCTCAGTTCCTAACAGACTTTTCCGCAAAAGAGATACATTCTTGTGTACAGGCAGCTTATACCGACCAAAAATTTCCCGGCGGTCCTGCACCGCTTTCCGTATTGCAGACAAGTTCCTGCACCATGTATTTGTTAGAGCTTTGGCATGGGCCGACCTGTGCATTTAAAGATATGGCTTTGCAGCTTCTTCCACATTTGCTGACACAAAGCCTTAAAAAAATTCATACGGATAAAACGGCTGTTATCCTTGTTGCAACGTCCGGAGATACTGGAAAAGCAGCATTGGAAGGCTTTAAAGATGTGCCCGGTACAAAGATTCTCGTCTTTTATCCGCAGAATGGCGTCAGTCCGATGCAGAAACGTCAAATGCTAACACAAGAAGGTTCAAATGTCGCTGTCTGTGCTATTGAGGGAAACTTTGATGATGCACAAACCGGTGTGAAAAAAATTTTTACAGATGAAACAGTTTGTCATGCTTTGGATTCACATGGTATGATGTTTTCCAGCGCGAATTCCATTAATCTTGGAAGGTTGCTGCCGCAGATTGTTTATTATATTTCAGCATACTGTGACTTAATGAACATGAAGAAAATTTCCCACGAAGGTATGAAAATCAATATTTCGGTACCAACCGGAAATTTTGGCAATATTTTAGCAGCGTATTATGCAAAAGAAATGGGTCTGCCAGTCAATCGGTTGATTTGTGCAAGTAATGCCAACAATGTATTAACTGACTTTCTGCGTACGGGTGTTTATAATCGTAACCGCCCGTTTTACACAACTATTTCCCCGTCAATGGATATTTTGATTTCCAGCAATCTTGAGCGTTTGCTCAGCAGCTTAACAGAATCTGATATACAGGTTAAGGAGTGGATGGATGCGCTGGTTTCCTGTGGGCATTATCAGGTGGACAGTCAAACACTTTCAAATATGCAGTCCATATTCTGGGCTGGCTTTTGCGATGATACCCAGACCAGTGCAGAAATTCGGAAACTGTATCAAACAGAAAATTATCTGTGTGATACACATACAGCGGTAGCAGTCAATGTTTATGAACAGTATGTTGCAGCAACAGGCGATCGAGAAACACCGGCAATCATTGCTTCCACAGCAAGTCCTTATAAGTTTGCCGATAGTGTTTTAAAAGCGATTACTGGTCGTGTATCCTCTGATGATGATTTTGCGAAGATTCATGAGCTTTCTGCAGAAACAGGTACACAAGTTCCAAGGCCGATTGCTGCGTTGCAGGACAAGCCTGTCCGTTTTTCAGACAGTTGCAAACCAGCAGAAATGTTCCGCAAAGCGCTGGAGTTGACCGGTGCAGATGTCTAAATTATGCTACGAAAGGATCCATGGAAATGGCATTGTATGCAATTGCAGATTTGCACCTTTCGTTTGGCACGGATAAGCCAATGGATATTTTTCCCGGCTGGGATCACTATACAGAAAGGTTAGAAAAAAACTGGCGTGCCCTTGTAAGGCCGGAAGATACGGTCGTAATTGCCGGAGATATTAGCTGGGCCATGAAGCTGCCGGAATCAGAACCAGATTTTCGTTATATCGAACAACTTCCGGGACATAAACTGATTTTGAAAGGGAACCACGATTTGTGGTGGTCTACACGGACACAGTTGGAAAAGTTTTTTAACTCCTGTGGATTTTCAACAATTTCTATTATCCACAATTCTGCTGCCCGTGTGGGTGATCAGACGGTATGTGGCAGCCGAGGGTGGCTTTATAACGCACAAACGGATGCGGATAAAAAAATTGTGAACAGGGAAGTCGGCCGTTTAGAAGCATCTTTACAAGCTGGTGAAAAACTGGGGGGAAGACCAATTGCTTTTCTCCATTATCCACCTGTATATGATACAGATTGTTGCAGTGAAATCTTAAATGTTTTGGAGTCCCATCATATTAGGGATTGTTATTTTGGACATATTCATGGCAATCAGGCAGCAAAACGTGCTGTCATGGGAGAATACCACGGAATTAGAATGCATTTGATATCCTGTGATTACCTATCTTTTTGCCCTTTATTGGTTCGCAATTAGAATATATTGTTACGCTTTTTTAAATTATTGTAAATTCTTATAGAAAATCAACTATAAGTATGTTATACTGAACAAGATAATTTGCTATTTTGCAGGAGGAAATAAAAATGAGTTTAAAATCATCCAATAAGGTCGATACCAACCGCTGGCAGTTGGAGGTGGCGGTTGATGCTGCAACTTTCAATAACGCAGTAGACCATGCCTATAAAAAAGAGAAGAACCGCATCAATATTCCCGGTTTTCGTAAGGGAAAGGCCCCACGTTCCTTTATTGAAAAGTTCTACGGCCCGGATGTTTTTTATAATGACGCTATCAATGAAGTTTACCCGGAAGCTTTAGATAATGCGGTTAAAGAATCAAAACTTGAAATGATTCAGGATAAAGTTGATTTTGACCTCGTTTCTGCAGATACAAACGGGCTTGTTTTTAAGGCAACTATTACTGTGAAACCAGAAGTTTCGATTGATGGATACAAAGGTATTTCAGCAACCAGAAAATCTGCAAAAGTAACAGATGAAGAAGTAGCTGATGCGCTGAAAAAAGTTCAAGACCGCAATTCCCGTATTGTGACTGTCGATGATCGTTCTGCTGCCAATGGTGACGTTGTAGACATTGACTTTGAAGGCTTTATTGATGATAAGCCATTTGAAGGCGGAAAAGCTGAAAATTACACGCTGACTTTAGGAGCAGGTCAGTTTATTCCGGGCTTTGAGGATCAGATCATCGGAAAGAATACCGGTGATGAGTTTGATGTGAATGTGACGTTCCCTGAGGATTACCAAGCAGAAGATTTGAAAGGTAAGCCAGCTGTCTTTAAAGTAAAACTGCATGAGATTAAGGTCAAAGAATTGCCAGATTTAGATGATGAATTTGCTAAAGATGTTAGCGAATTTGATACTTTGGATGCTTATAAAGCTGATGTTAAAAAGCATCTGGAGGAAAATAAAAAAGAGTCTGTGCAGGATGATGTTGACAATCAAATCATTGATGCTCTTGTAAAAGCTTTAAAGGGAGATATCCCGCAGGCCATGTATGATAACAAAGTTAATGACGATATTCGTGATTTCAGCTATCGCTTGCAGAATCAAGGCCTTGATGTTGAAACATATATGAAGTACACAGGTATGAATTCAGCAAAAATGCGTGAGGCATTTGCTCCGCAGGCTGAGCGCCAAGTTAAGATCCGCTTAGCTCTTGAAAAGATTGCTGAACTTGAAAAGTTAGTTGCTTCTGAAGATGATATCGAGAACGAGTACAAAAAAATGGCCGATAATTACCATATGGATACTGACAAAATCAAGACAGTCGTGAAAAAGGAAGATCTTGCAAAAGATCTTGGTGTGGAAAAGGCCATTGAGTTTGTCCGCAAGGCCGCTGATATTAAAGATGCGACAGCAACAGCCACAAAAAGTAAGCAAAAAGCAGCAAGCAGCAAGAGCAAAGCAAAAGGAACAGTAAAAAAAACAACAGCAAAAAAAACGGCCACTAAAACCGCTAAAAAGGTAGACACAAAAACTAAGCCTGCTGAATAACAGTTCTTTCCTTTGCCAATACTGCCTTTTGCATATAACTGAACAGGAGGTTCATAATGAGCAACTTGGTACCATATGTTATTGAACAGACAAACAGAGGGGAACGTCAATATGATATTTTTTCTCGTCTGCTGAATGACCGGATTATTATGCTGAATGATGAAGTAACAGATGCAACTGCAAGTTTGGTCGTGGCGCAGCTTCTGTTTTTGGAAGGGCAGGACCCTGAAAAAGATATCAGCCTTTATATTAACAGTCCCGGCGGTTCTGTAACAGCTGGGATGGCAATTTATGATACGATGAATTATGTGAAATGTGATGTGTCCACTATTTGTCTTGGCCTTGCAGCCAGTATGGGTGCATTTTTGTTAGCAACCGGTGCAAAAGGCAAACGTTATTCTTTACCTCACACAGATATTTTGATTCATCAGCCAAGCGCTGGGATGCAGCAATCTCAGGTATCTGATATTATGATCCATGCAAATTATTTGGAAAAGAAGAAAAAGTTGATGAATCAACTTTTAGCCAAGAGTACCGGACAGCCGCTTGAAGTAATTGAGCGAGATACAGACCGCGATAATTTCATGTCCCCTGAAGAAGCTTGCGCTTACGGCTTGATTGATAAAGTTATTACTAAAAGATAAGCAGGTGATTGCATGTCCAATTCCAATAATGGCAGTGGCGACATTACAGGACGGGAAATCTGTTGCTCATTTTGTGGCAAACCACAAAGTGAAGTGCGCCGCCTAATTGCTGGGCCAGGTGTCTATATTTGTGATTCCTGTGTGGAGCTTTGCAAATCCATTCTTGATGATGAAATGAATCTTTCAACTCACCATACAGATACACAGGAATCTGCAGCAGAGCTTCCAAAACCACAGGAGATCAAAAAAAGGCTGGATGAGTATGTAATTGGACAGAATAATGCTAAAGTTGCATTGTCTGTTGCTGTGTATAATCATTACAAACGAATTTTTTATGGCGAAGATGACCATGTCACGGTTTCTAAAAGCAATGTGCTTCTTTTAGGTCCAACTGGTGTGGGAAAAACGCTTTTGGCACAAACTTTAGCGCGTATTTTAAATGTACCATTTGCCATTGCGGATGCGACGACTTTAACAGAAGCCGGATATGTTGGAGAAGACGTAGAGAATATTTTACTGCGACTGATTCAGGCAGCGGATTATGATATTGAACGTGCAGAACGTGGAATTATTTATATTGATGAAATTGATAAAATTGCACGCAAGTCTGAAAACCCATCCATTACGCGTGATGTCAGTGGCGAAGGTGTACAGCAAGCTTTACTGAAAATTTTAGAAGGTACAGTTTCCAATGTTCCGCCTCAAGGCGGTCGGAAACACCCGCAACAGGAATTTTTGCAAATTGATACAAGTAATATCTTATTCATTTGCGGAGGTGCTTTCGATGGCCTAGAAAAGATTGTTCAGGAGCGGGATGTATCTACTTCTCTCGGATTTGGCGGTGAAGTTCATAGTAAAGCTGAATTGAATTCAATGAACTGGATGGCAAAGGTTGAGCCACATGATTTGGTTAGATTTGGGATGATTCCAGAATTAGTTGGTCGTTTGCCAGTGATTACATCACTTAGTGGACTAGATGAGAAAGCACTTGTGCGGATTTTAACAGAACCGAAAAACAGCCTTGTCAGTCAGTACAAACGGCTTTTCCAGTTAGATAAGGTCGATCTTGAATTTACAGATGATGCGTTGCAAGCAATTGCTCAAAAAACAATAGATCGGCATACGGGTGCTCGTGGTCTTCGCTCTGTTATGGAAGGTTTACTGACAGATCTCATGTATAATGTGCCTTCCGATTATACGGTTGAAAAAGTAACAATTACGGCCGATGCAGTTGTCAATGGAGCAAAGCCGGAGATCGTTTATAACCCCGATCGTCAGCCTGTCAAAATCAAAATGGCATCCCCAAATACTTCTAAAAAGAAGAACCGCCGGGATACTGCATGATGATTTTATAAACTCTATAAACGCAAGGGTTGTTGCATGTAGTAACGTGGATGTTATTGCTTGCAGCAGCTTTTTTTCGTAAGAAGAAGGAGGCAAAAATGATGGCTCTTGAAAAAGTTGACCCATCTGGGCCTGCTGATGAGCAGTCACAGCTACTGCCGGCCCTCATTTTGCGCGGACTGGTCATTTTTCCGGGAATGATGCTGCAATTTGATGTCGGCCGGAAAAAATCCATTCTTGCTCTTAGCAAAGCTATGGAAGAAAATCAGATGGTTTTTCTCGTTACACAAAAAGATTTGTCTTTGGATGATCCGGGTCCAGATGATTTGTATACAGTTGGCGTAGTCGCAAAAATCCGTCAAGTTATTCGCCGATCAGATGACGGAATTCGGCTGTTTGCGGAAGGCTTATACCGCGCTGAAATTCAGTCGGTTCAAGCAGAGGATCCTTTCATAACAACAAATGTTAAGAAGCTGGAATCGAAACCACAACGTTTATCACAAAATACAGAAGCACTAATTCGATATACACAGTCTCTATTTGAAGATTATATTCAGAACTATACACATGTTCCACCGGATATTGTGCTGGGGGTTATTCAAAAAAAGGACTGCGGTGAATTGGCAGACTATATTGCCATGAACATTTCACTGGATTATGATAAAAAGCAAAAAATTCTGGAAGAGCTCAGCCCATATAAAAGATTACAGAAACTTAGTTCCATGTTAAAATCCGAATTAAAAATTTTATCTATTGAAGCAAAAATTTCAGAAAAAGCGAAAAATGAAATTGATGACAACCAAAAAGATTATTTTTTGCGGGAACAGATGAAAGCAATTGCAGATGAGCTTGGCGAAGAGGATAACCCGCTGGAAGAAGCCGATCAACTGCGTGAAAAAATCCATAAGTCCGCTATGCCGCAGGAACAAAAGCAAAAGCTTTTAAAAGAATGTGACCGATTGTCAAAAATGCCGGAAGGTTCGCATGAATCTAGTGTGATTACCACTTATGTCGATACTTGCCTGTCACTTCCATGGGGTATCTCTTCAAAGGATCACATTGACTTAAAAAAAGCCCGTCGTATTTTAGACCGTGATCATTATGGTTTAAGTAAAGTTAAAGACCGTATACTGGAATCACTAGCGGTCAAAAAACTTAATCCGGATATTAAGGGGCAGATTCTCTGCTTGGTTGGCCCGCCGGGCGTTGGAAAAACCAGTATAGCACATTCAGTAGCAGAAGCGCTTGGTCGCAAATATGTGCGAATCAGCCTTGGCGGAGTGCATGACGAATCGGATATTCGGGGACATCGTCGAACTTATATAGGAGCAATGCCGGGCCGTATTATTAATGCAATTAAACAGTCAGGGACCAATAATCCGGTAATGCTTTTGGATGAGATTGATAAATTGGGAAATGATTACCGTGGCGATCCATCTTCTGCTTTGCTGGAAGTATTGGATAGTGCACAGAATAATACCTTCGTCGATCATTATATCGATATGCCATTTGACTTGAGTAAGGTATTTTTTATTACAACAGCTAATGACGCTAGCAATATTCCGGACCCATTGTATGACCGCTTGGATGTCATTACATTAGGCAGTTATACTCATGATGAAAAGTTCCACATTGCAACGAAATACCTTATTCCTAAACAACTAAAAGCCAGTGGAATCCCCCCCAAAAAGCTACACATTTCTCCGGCCAGCACACATGCGATTATTGATGGATATACACGCGAAGCCGGTGTGCGTGGGTTGGAACGCCAAATTTCAACAATCTGCAGAAAAAGCGCAGTTAAAATTGTGGAAAAGCCGGATACGATCGTACGTGTAACAGCTAAAACCCTGAAAGAATACTTAGGGCCGCGTAAATTCCGCAATGAATCGCTGAATCAGAAAGATACGGTTGGACTTGTCAATGGACTAGCATGGACAACGGTTGGCGGTGAGATTTTGCCAATTGAAGTAGCGGCTATGAAAGGGACTGGAAAAATCGAATTAACGGGTTCACTTGGTGATGTCATGAAAGAATCTGCACGCACTGCTATTAGCTGCATAAGAACTAGAGCTGATAAGTTAGGAATTTCCAAGGATTTTTATAATAAATATGACATTCATATTCATGCACCTGAAGGTGCAGTTCCCAAGGATGGTCCTAGTGCTGGTGCTGCAATGGCAACAGCAATTACCAGTGCCTTGACCAATATCCCCATTCGGCATGATGTTGCTATGACAGGCGAAATAACGTTGCTTGGTCGAATTTTGCCAATTGGCGGTTTACGGGAAAAAACAATGGCAGCTTACCGTGCCGGCATTAAGAGGGTTTTAATTCCGGCAGATAATGTTTCTGATTTGGCTGAGGTAGACGAAGCAGTAAAAGATGCGGTTGAATTTTTACCGATGGAGCAGATTGATCAAGTCTTAGATGTAGCTTTGGTGAGAAATGCAGAAATAATCCCCAAACAATAAGGAGCTTTCATGAAAATTGAATCTGCACGATTTGACCTTTCTGCGGGGAACAGCAGTCAGTTTCCGTTTGCAGATTTGCCGGAAATTGTTTTTTCCGGTAAATCTAATGTAGGGAAGTCATCCTTGATTAACAAATTATTAAATCGCAAATCACTGGCTCGAGTCAGTTCGCAGCCGGGGAAAACAGCAACTATAAATTTTTATCGGCTTGATTCCTGCCGATTGGTGGACTTTCCGGGATACGGATATGCAAAAGTATCTAAGACAGAAAAACTGCGTTGGGCTGAACTAGTTAACGGCTATTTTGCAGCGGAGCGGCCCATTGCATTAGTCGTTCAAATCCTTGATATTCGCCATGAACCGACAGCAGATGATCAACAGATGATTCAGTTCTTGTTGGATACTCATTTGCCATTTGTGATTGTCGCAACAAAGAGTGACAAGCTAAATGTTTCCCAGCGAAAAAAGAAAATATCTGAATTCCAGAATATGTTTCTACAGGCGGACGTGGAATTCATACCATTTTCGTCCTTGAAAGGAGAAGGTGTTGGACAGCTCCGCAGCCGCATTGATGCAGCATGCAAAAAGGGAACAAAATGATTGGGTATGAAGGGAATAGAAAAATGTTAAACGATAATCTACAAATCAACAAAGCCGGACATCTGACAATCTGCGGCGCAGACACAGTTTTGTTGGCCAAACAATATGGAACACCATTGTATGTAATGGATGAAAATAAAATTCGTAGTATTTGCCGGATGTATAAAAAATCAATTGAGCAATGCTATGGTGGAAATGGCCTTCCGCTTTTTGCCAGTAAAGCATTTTGTTGTAAAGAAATCTGCCGGATTATGAAAGAAGAGGGCATGGGACTTGATGTTGTTTCCGGTGGAGAGCTTTACACGGCAATGCAGGCAGGCTTTCCAGCAGAAAAGATTCAATTTCATGGGAATAATAAAACACCAGATGAAATTTCTTATGCTCTTACCAGCGGTGTTGGTCATTTTGTTGTGGATAATTTAGCAGAATTAGAACTGCTGGATGAAATATCCGGAAAGTTGCAAAAGAATGCTAACATTCTTTTGCGAATCAAGCCTGGAATTGATGCACATACGCATAAATTCATCCGTACTGGTCAAATTGATTCCAAATTTGGTTTTGCTCTTGAAACTGGTGAAGCAATGGAAGCGGCAAAAGCTGCAGTGCAAGCTGATCATTTAACTCTTTTGGGCATGCATTGTCACATTGGGTCTCAAATCTTTGAAATACAGCCATTTGAATTGGCTGCAAAAGTCATGCTCGGCTTTATCAGAGATGTCAAAAAAGAAACAGGAGTAGAGCTGCATGAATTGAATTTGGGAGGCGGATTTGGCATACGGTATACCGACAAAGATCAGCCAGTTCCCTATGACAGCTATATGGAAAAGGTATCACAAACGGTACACTGCTGCTGTGAAGAATATTCGCTCTCTCTGCCGAAAATTTACATTGAGCCCGGTCGTTCTATTGTTGGTGAAGCAGGGCTGACACTTTATACGATTGGTTCTGTAAAACAGATTCCAAATATCCGGACATATGTTTCTGTTGACGGTGGTATGACAGATAATCCGCGTTATATTTTGTACCAGTCTGAATATGAAGCAGTGGTTGCCAATAAAGCAAATCAGCCGGCGGATTATAAAGTTACCATTGCAGGACGTTGCTGCGAATCAGGGGACCTTATTCAGGAAGGAACATATATTCAGCATTGTGTACCGGGTGACCTGCTGGCGGTTCTTTCTACAGGTGCCTATAATTACTCAATGGCATCTAATTACAACCGTGTACCGCGTCCTGCGGTTTTGTTTGTAAAGGATGGAGTACCTCGTGTCGCAGTTCGGAGAGAATCTTATGATGATTTGGTCCGAAATGATATTTAACGATTTTGTTAATCTTTATGGAAAGAAGTAAAGGGCGCTTCGGAGCCCTTTACTTTTACGCTTTTTTAGAGTAAACTTTTAAAAGTGAATGTTATGAAACATTTGTAGGAGTGATAGATGTTGAATTCAAAAATAAAAGATGAGAGTGTTGACTTTTTATTTAAGGCTGTTTTATCCTTAAAAACGCCAGAAGAATGCTATGCCTTTTTCGAGGATTTGTGTACAGTACCCGAGATCAAAGCAATGTCGCAAAGATTGCTGGTTGCACATATGCTGAGTACAAAACAGAATTATCAGCATATCGTTCATGTAACGCATGCTTCCACAGCAACAATCAGCAGAGTAAACCGTTCCTTAAATTATGGTTGCGATGGTTATAAGCTGGTTTTTAAAAGGCTGGATGAGGAAGATGCAGCGGCTGCCGGAAAGGAAAATGCATGAGTTATTCTGTTTTCGCACAGTACTATGATGTACTAACGCGGAACGCTGACTATCAAAAACGTGCAGACTATCTTTGTGACCTTTTAAAACACTATCAACATGATGCCGGAACGATATTGGACTTGGCTTGTGGAACCGGCAGTTTAACTTTAAGGCTAAAGCAGCGTGGGTTTGACATCTTTGGAGTGGATAACAGCATTGATATGCTAACACGAGCACAGCAAAAAGCCAGTGCTGCAGGGGAAAATATTCTTTTTCTACATCAACAAATGCAGTCCATTGATTTGTGCGGTTTAGTAGATACTGTCATATGCACACTAGATAGCTTGAACCATTTACCGATGAAAATAGATGTAGAGCAGACTTTTCGGCATGTATCTCATTTTCTAGTTCCTGGTGGTCTCTTTATCTTTGATATGAATACCCCTTATAAGCATCGTACGGTTCTTGGAAACCATACTTTTATTTATGATACAGAAGATGTTTATTGTATTTGGCAAAACCATTATCAAAAAGAAGGCTGCCGAGTCGGGATTACGCTGGATTTTTTCGAGCGAAATGGGGCTGTCTACAAACGAAAAAAAGAACATTTTTATGAACGCGCCTATTCCCAAGACCAGATTACTGAAATATTGAAACAGGCTGGTTTACAGTTAATGGATACTTTTGCTGAGATGACTTTTCAACCTCCAACACAAAAATCCGAACGGATTGTTTATATTGCACAAAAACCACTAACAGGACCGTTGATATGTGAATAAGAAATTAAAAATTGAGATATTGAAAAGGAATTAAAAACTATGGATAGAATGATTCGTTGCATAACAGAAAGTGGTAATTTAAGAGCTTTTGCTGTGGATTCTACTTATATGGTGGCAACAGCACAACAGATACATATGGCTAGTCCCACCGCAACTGCGGCGCTGGGGCGTTTACTGACGGGAGCCTCAATGATGGGAGCAATGTTGAAAAATCCATCAGATTCACTGCAAATTAGAATAAATGGCGGCGGACCATTGGGAGATCTTGTCGCAATTGCAAATAGTGAAGGAAATTGCCGTGGCTACATGAGCAATCCGAAGGCAGATTTACCGCTCCGCTCTGATGGAAAACTGGATGTAGGCAAAGCCGTAGGACATGATGGATTTTTAAATGTCATGCGTAACGAAGGCCATAAACCTTATACTGGACGAATAAAGCTTATTTCCGGAGAAATTGCGGAAGATCTGGCTGCTTATTATGCAGCCAGTGAACAGATTCCAACTGTCTGTGCATTGGGCGTGTTAGTAGGCAAAGAAAATTCGCAGCAGGTGTTAGCGGGCGGGCTGCTTGTTCAGGCACTGCCGGGAGTTACAAAAAAAGAACTGGATCAGCTGGAAAATAGTGCCACACAGCTTCCCGCTATTACTGAGATGCTCTCACGCGGTCTCAGCCTTGAAGATATCTGTGCAAAAGCTTTGGCTGGAATGCCATTTAAAAAACTAAAAGAAAATAAGATCTCTTATGTTTGTAATTGTTCCAAAGATGCTGTGGAACGCGCACTTTTAACTTTGAAACCGGAAGAAATCCGTTCTTTAGCAGATAAAAAAAGCGGATTTGCAGAGGCACGCTGTAATTATTGTGGAAAAAAATATCAATTTACCGTTGAAGAATTAAATATACTTGCAGGTAAAGTAGAAAAAAGGCAAAAAAAATAAGCATTTTTTTGCAAAAGCTATTGACATTCTTCCGTTGATGTTGTATTATAATACACGTCGCTGATAAACAGTGATGCAGTAGTAAGTGGGAGCATAGCTCAGCTGGTTAGAGCACCTGCCTTACAAGCAGGGGGTCATAGGTTCGAGTCCTATTGTTCCCACCAGGTACGGCTCGGTAGTTCAGCTGGTTAGAACGCTAGCCTGTCACGCTAGAGGTCGACGGTTCGATCCCGTTCCGAGTCGCCACTTTGCCTCTGTAGCTCAGTCGGTAGAGCAGGGGACTGAAAATCCCCGTGTCGGTGGTTCGATTCCGCCCGGAGGCACCATTTGCGAATGTAGCTCATTTGGTAGAGCGCCACCTTGCCAAGGTGGAGGTAGCGAGTTCGATCCTCGTCGTTCGCTCCAACAATGGCGTCATAGCCAAGCGGTAAGGCATGGGTCTGCAAAACCCTGATGCCCCAGTTCGAATCTGGGTGACGCCTCCATGTCATTAAAAACAGAGGACTTTGTCCTCTGCTTTTTTTATATTTTGCTTTTGCATGCAGGGGGATGATACAATAAAAAAGATATCGATTATTCATCCGCTGCAGCCAATTTATTCTTCCAGTTCCCGTGTGCTGATTTTAGGAACAATGCCGTCACCTAAATCCCGAGAAAATGGATTTTATTACGGACATCCGCAGAATCGTTTTTGGCGTGTTTTAGCTGCAGTGTTAAGGGAACCTGTTCCAATATCTATCGAAGAGAAAAAGCATTTACTGTTTGCACACGATATAGCCCTGTGGGATGTGCTGCATGCGTGTAGTATTCATGGGGCAGATGATTCCACTATTGGCAATCCTGTAGCAAACCCGATTAGCACACTTTTGCAGCGGACATGCGTTCAAAATATTTTTACAACAGGACGGAAAGCCTATTCTTTATATGAAAAATTGGTTTATATGCAGACCGGTATCCATGCAGTTTATCTGCCATCTACCAGTCCGGCCAACTGCCGTATGACAATGGAACAACTCGTACAGGCGTATAGTTGTATCATAGAAAAAATTGAGATAAAAGGTGATAAAAACAACGATGGATGAGACTACAATCACTGAACAGCGTCAGAATCGAATGGGTGTACAAAAAATGTTACCTCTGGTTTTGAGTATGTCATTGCCAACAATCTTTTCCATGCTGGTGCAAGCAATGTACAATATTGTTGACAGCTTTTTCGTTTCACGCATTAATGAAAGTGCTTTAACTGCTGTTTCACTTGCATTTCCAATACAAAATTTACTGATAGCAGTCGGTATCGGAACAGGCATTGGTCTGAATTCTTTAATTTCCAGAAGATTAGGTGAAAAACGTTACACAGAAGCAGATCAAGCTGCAGCACATGGGGTGCTGCTCAGTTTGTTAAACTATTTTATTTTTTTGTGCATTGGTTTATTCTTTACACATGTATTTGTCAGTGCATTTACAGAAGATCCGCAAATTGTTTCTTGGTCTGTGCAGTATCTTCAGATTGTCTGCATTTTTTCTTTTGGATTTTGCTTTGAAATTAACCTTGAAAAAGTAATTGGTGCAACTGGAAATATGGTCTATCCAATGTTGTTCCAAATTTCAGGTGCTGTGCTTAACATTGTCTTAGATCCGGTATTTATCTTTGCACTGCATATGAAGGTAGCTGGTGCAGCGGTTGCCACTGTCATTGGTCAGTGTGTTTCCATGTTGCTTGCAATATATGTCATGAAATCGCGAAAAACAATAGAGGTACATATTTCTCTGCGAAATTTTCACTTTAGCTGGTCAATTATTAAAGATATCTATCAGGTTGGATTACCCTCGATTGTCATGAATGCAATTGGTTCAGTAATGATCGGCGCTTTAAATGCCATCCTCATTACTTTTCAACAAATAGGGAAAACAGCCGTTGCTTTCCTGGGTGTTTATTTTAAATTACAGTCTTTTGTATTTATGCCGATTTTCGGACTGAATCAAGGCATAATTCCGATAATGGGATATAATTATGGTGCACGAAAAAAAGACCGTCTCAACAGTGCATTACGAATTGGAATTATTATTGCCGTTTCCATTATGTTTGTTGGTATGATTTTGTTCATGACAATTCCGAGTCAATTGCTTGGTATTTTTAATGCATCTGCTAATATGCTTGCACTTGGAATTCCCGCGCTTCGTACCATCAGCCTTTGTTTCATTCCAGCAGCATTTGGTATTCTTATTACTGCTGAGTTTACCGCAGTTGGCAAGGGCCTTTACAGCTTGATTGTCACACTGATGCGGCAATTATGTGTGCTGCTTCCAGCGGCAACAATTCTCGCAAAAGTGACTGGTCAGGTAAGTGCTGTGTGGTTTGCTTTCCCGATTGCAGAAGTTGTTTCGTTACTGACCAGTGTACTGCTGCATTGTCACCTGAAAAAAACGCTATTAAAAGACATGTAATGAATGAAGCCTGACTTTACACACAGATCACAAGTGAACAGAGAGTTGTTTAATTAAAAATATCGTCCAACTTTTTGAGAGCAATCATTGGTTGGACGGTACTTTTTATTTTTTTCTAATCATATCAATGCTTGAGGTGATTTGTTGTGAAAGCATTCCGGGTAAATTTTTGGATGATTTTGACACTCATTGTTGCCTCTATAGGTTTTTTAATATTGATCTACATATCATCTTTTCATGCAGCGCAGTTGGCCACAGAGACAAAAACAGTTCAGCCGCTGGTTGTATTAGATGCTGGTCACGGCGGAGAAGACGGGGGAGCGGTCGGCCGTTCTCCCGTACCTGAAAAAGTGCTGAATCTTACAATTGCGCAAAAGTTGGAAAAGAAACTTACACAGTCCGGATGCAAAGTGGTCATGACTCGTAATTCCGATGTAATGCTTGGTGATCATTCACTCTCGACACTTCGAGAAAGGAAAGCATCTGATATTCATAAACGTTTTTCCATTTTGCAGGCAAATCCAGGGTGTACCTTTGTCAGTATCCATCAAAATCACTTTTCTAATGGAATATACAGTGGGGCACAGGTCTTCTACTCCAAAAATAATCCCCAAAGTTCCGTTCTAGCGGAACAGATTCGGAAATCAATTGTATCGCAGGTGCAGCACGAAAATAAGCGAAAAAATAAAGCTGCCACAAGTTCAATCTATCTTCTTGCCCATGCAAAAGATCCGGCAGTTCTAGTGGAATGCGGTTTTTTATCAAACGATTCTGAAGCACAGTTGCTGAATAATAGTCAGTATCAACAAAAGATGGCAGACGCAATTGCATCTGGAATTCTGCAGTATTTGCAAAGTAAAAATGAGCACACCGCTTCTGTTCCCAATGGGGACTTGTATTCCTCAGACTCTTCCGGTATAATAAGTAAAAAAGCAGGTTAGTTTACTTTCATGAATTGAATATAGAATAAATAGGCTGCCAATTTTGGGCAACCTATTTTTGATTGGAAGAATATAAAATGGGAAAAATCAAAAGTGTTTTTGTGTGTTCAGAGTGCGGATATGAATCTGCAAAGTGGTACGGGAAATGTCCTGGGTGCGGAGCATGGAATACAATGACTGAAGAGTTACAGGAACCGGAATCACTGTACTCTGCAGGGAAAGATACTCGGCATCATGGAATGTCCAGTGATTCACAGGTAACACCAATTTGCGAAATCAGTCTTGCCGAAGAACCGCGTTATAAAACAGGCATATCAGAGTTGGACCGTGTATCAGGTGGCGGCATTGTCAAAGGTTCCTTAACTTTAATAAGTGGTGAACCGGGTATCGGGAAATCGACAATTCTGCTGCAGATTTGTGAGTATTTGGGAAATTCCCTAAAGATTTTGTACGTTTCAGGAGAAGAATCTAGTCGGCAAATCAAGCTTCGTGCAGATCGGCTGCACGTAAATTCAGAAAATCTATATATTTTAGCGGAAACCAACGTACTGCGTATACTTGAACTTGTGCGCGCAGAAAAACCAGACTTACTAATGATTGATTCTATTCAGACAATGAACGATACAGAATTGAGTTCTACTCCCGGCAGTGTTGCGCAAGTACGCGAATGTACAAATGTAATTATGCACACGGTGAAAGAACTTGATATTGCGGCAATTCTGGTAGGTCACGTAAACAAGGACGGTGCAATTGCCGGACCAAAAGTTCTCGAACATATTGTTGATGCAGTTTTATATTTTGAAGGTGACCGTCAAATGAGTTATCGGATTTTGCGCGCCGCAAAAAACCGCTATGGTTCTACCAATGAAATTGGTGTATTTGAAATGCGGGAAGATGGCTTGCATCAAGTGAAAAATCCATCTGCATCCATGTTGACCGGACGGCCGCAAAATGTTTCTGGAACCTGTGTAACCTGCGTAATGGAAGGAAGTCGGCCAATTTTAGCAGAAATCCAAGCATTGGCAACCACATCTGGCTTTGGGAATCCGCGTCGGATGGCCACTGGCTTTGACTATAATCGCATGAACTTGCTTTTGGCCGTGTTGGAAAAACGCGCGGGTTACTATTTTTCTAATTTGGATGCTTATATTAATGTAGTGGGAGGACTTCGGTTGGATGAACCAGCGTCAGATTTGGCAGTTGCGATGGCACTGGTTTCCAGTCTGAAAGATATTTCTTTAGCAGATGATGCCATTACTTTTGGGGAAGTGGGGTTGACAGGAGAAATCCGTTCTGTTATGCATGTAGAAGAAAGAGTCCATGAAGCAGAGCGGATGGGTTTCCGAAAATGTGTACTTCCATGGTACAACTTGAAACAAATTAACTCAGCGCGAACCAGCATGCAATTAATTGGAGTTAAAACTGTGAAGGAGGCGTTTGCTGCTTTGCAGGCGTAGCAACAGTATCTCCGGCTTCGTAATCATTACGAGAAAGCATTTGAATGCAACGGACACAACCGTTTGGTTCATAATGGGCAATAGCTGAAGGGGGCTCTATCGTACAGTAACCATCCTTTTGATATTTGCAGTCCTGATCACAACGTACAATCATGATAATTCACCTCTCATAAAGTATGGATGGAATTTTCATTTTTATTCGACAGCGGTATGGCAGATAACTGATAACTTATCAATAAATATATAAAAAATATATAAACAATATATAAACTTAGATATTAGATATAGAGAACAAGAAAGAAGGAAAGGAAGTAGGGGGAGTCATGATGAGGCAATGGGTAGAGTCACCGAATCTTCCAAAGCACCCTGTAACGGCAGTAGCAGTTTCCAGTCAAGCGCACGATGTGATTGCTGCATTGGAGCAGATGAAGATTCGTGTGCTGCGTGTACCAATTGCAAAGCAGTTTGCTGAACCGGTAGCCTCACATGCCGATATGCAATGTCATTTAACAGGCCATAACAGAGGAATTTGTGCTAATACACAGTTGCAAGATATATTTTGCAAACAATATGGTGGTGATTTTTGTCGAACAAGCATTGGCGACTTTTTAAGTTATCCCAAGGATTGCAGTCTTAATGCAGCTCGGGTTGGTCCGTTCATTTTTGCAAATCCCAAGTGTGTATGTAGTGAATTAAAAAACTCCATTCATCAGCTCGGTCTAACTTTTGTTCCAGTCCATCAGGGATATACAAAATGCAGCATGGCAGTCGTCAAAAAAAATGCAATTATGACTGCAGATGCCGGTATTGCGGCTGCAGCTCGAAAAGTGGGTTTTGATGTGTTACTTCTGCAGCCTGGACATGTTGTATTAAGTGGGTACTCTTATGGATTCATTGGAGGCACTTGTGGTAAGTTATCTTCAGATGTTTTGGCATTTGCAGGGTCAGTTAAAATGCATCCGCAAGCTGCCGAAATTTTTAAATTTTTAAAAAAGCACAATGTCAAAGCATTTTCTTTATGCGAAGGACCACTTCAGGATATCGGAGGAATTTTGCCATTGATAGAGAATAAATAAAATAGGGTCAAAACAGCTTGACATGGCTAAAGAAAAAATGTAATATATAATTATACAAAATGAACATTTTGTATAATTAAGGGAGGGCTTATCACTTATGAAACAGAAATATATGGATGAAGCTCCAGAAATTATCCGGCAGTTTATTGGGTACTTGCAGACGATTAAAGGAAAGTCGCCTAAAACTGTCGAAGAATATTATTTAGACTTACGTACTTTTTTTCGGTATTTGAAGCAGCGCAAAGACCCAAAACTAGCCGATAAGCCCTTAAGTGAGATCTCTATTTCTGACGTTAATCTGGATTTGATCAAGTCCGTTACCTTAACACAAGTATATGAATATATGAATTACCTGACGGAAGTGCGTAAAAACGGTCCTTCTGCACGTTCCAGAAAGTGTTGCAGTCTGAGAGCTTTTTTTAATTTTTTGACCAATAAGCTGCATTTGCTGGAGCAAAATCCAATTCGTGAATTGGAATCCCCTAAAATTAAAAAAAGCTTACCTAAGTATTTGACATTAGATCAAAGTATCAATTTGCTGAAACAAGTAGACGGTCCCTATAAAGAGCGTGATTACTGTATTTTAATGTTGTTTCTCAACTGTGGAATGCGATTATCAGAACTTGTTTCTATTAATATCAATGATATTCGCCGTGGCACAAATACCTTACGTTTAATTGGAAAAGGAAATAAAGAACGTGTTATTTATCTAAATAAAGCTTGCTTATATGCGATTGATAATTACCTAAAGGTCCGCCCGAAAGATCACCTAAAAGATAGATATGCGCTATTTATCAGTAAGCAGCACAAACGCATCAGTCCTAAAACTGTTCAGCATTTAGTTAAAAAATATCTTGCTGATATCGATTTAGACGGAACCGGTTACAGTGTCCATAAGCTTCGGCATACAGCAGCAACGCTTATGTACCAACAAGGGAATGTTGATATTCGAGTTTTGAAAGAAATTCTTGGACATGAGAACCTTGGTACAACGGAAATCTATACGCATCTTTCAAACTCTCAAATGGAAAAGGCTGCAGATGCCAATCCGCTTTCACATATGCTTTTACATCCTACTAATCAGAAGGATAACAAAGCCCAAAAATAGCATTCTAATTATACAAAATATTTTCAAGCTTTATCTTTATACTATATTAATTAATATAATATATAACATATATAATATTCTATAATATTCGTTTTTTGATCTTTCAAAAAAGTTGGTACTAAAAAAGATCTTCTACATTCTTTTGTAGAAGATCTTTTTTATCAAATTTATTTTTAAATAATAACATCAAATAATATCAATGCTATTCTTCATCATCATCCTCTTCATCATCATCGTCCACGAAATCTTTTTCTGATTTTATGTACTCTCCCCTTTCAGCAGCTTCTTTTTTCAAAACTGGCTGAATCATCAGGCGGTCAATCGTAGGATAGGCTAGCGAATTTATAGTATAAGACCAAAAACTCCAAATCAAAAATACAGCCAGCAAAATTGCAACCATCAGCAACAAAGGCATATACTGGCCTGCCCATACTAAAAAGTAAAGAAAAAGGACCAGAAACCCAGAAATAAGGAATCCAATCAAGTTCCAACCCAAGGCAGCAATTGAAAAAATTCCGGCATTTTTGTATATTTGACGAAGTTTCATATCAAAGGTTACAATTTGAAGAGGAATATAGAATTGCATGGCTGTAAAAATAAAAAGGATCATTAAACTAACAGCAGAGGCAAATACCAAAAATGCAGTTCCGATTTTTGCCTGATTTCGCAAATAAAAAGAAATAGAAATCCCAAGGATCTCATATACCACATAACAAACCAAACCATTTGCAAGAAACTGTTTCCAGTTCTCTTTCAGTTTTGCAATAAAATCATGCAGAATAAAAACATGCTCTTCACGGATAAAATTTCGCGTCTCATATGTCAACCCTGCCAAAAACGGAGAAAGTGCAATCAAAGGGAGTCCTGCCAAAATGGCATTGTTTGTTTTGACAGCAATTACGATACATGCAATAAAAAGCAAACTTGCGGGAATTGCAAACAGCAAGTTCAATTTGCTCAAATCCCAGAAATGCCGACCATAAATTTTCCAATAATGAATAAAGCGGTTATCATGTGGCTCATCTTTAGAAACCCCAGGACCAGGACGGTCAAAATTTGAACTGAAAAGACCCATTATTTCAGCTATCCTTTCTTCTTTTAACAAAAAATAATAATATATTCATCATACACCAAACAAGCATTTTACGCAATCATTTTATCTAATTCTTTATCTAATTATCCGAGTTTTGCCCTGGGGTGGCAATGCTTATAAACCTCTTTTACATGATCATTTAAAAAGTGAAGATACACCTGTGTGGATGAAATATCTGCATGACCAAGCATATGCTGAAGATCCTTCAGGTCAGCGCCGTTTTCAAGCAAATGGAGTGCAAAAGAATGGCGCAGTGTATGAGGTGTAATTTCCTTCGTAATGCCAGCTAGTTCTGTATATCCTTTTATAATTTTCCAAAAGCCCTGACGCGTAAGCCGATGTCCATTAAGATTTGTAAATAAAGCGTGGTTTTCTTCTGGTTCTACAATGATACGGCGTACACGATAAATATAATCTGAAACGGCAGTAACTGCTTCTGGATAAATTGGGATTGACCTCTCCCCTCTCTCATTATGGCAGGAGAGGATTGCTGTGTGCAGGTTGATATCTTCCACATCTAAATTTACCAGTTCAGTAACGCGGATTCCAGTAGCATACAGTAACTCAAGCATTGCTTTATCACGACAGCCTTTGGGCTGTTTAATATCTGGTTGAGCAAGTAACAATTCAATTTCGCTGCCACTAAGAATTTCCGGAAGTTTTTGTGGCCCTTTTTTTAATTTAACTCCCTTCGCCGGATTACTGGTTGCTTCTCCATTAAGAATTAAAAACTGATAAAAGCAACGAATTGAAGCTGTATGCCTTGTAATCGTAGCCGTCGATTTTCGTTGTTTGCGCAGATGCGCTACATATTCTTCAATCGTTTCCATTGTTGCAAATGCCGGTGACTGAATATGTTTGGTTTGTAGAAAATGCAAATAATCGACTGTGTCGCGAAGATAAGAATCGAATGTATTGGGAGATACCCGTTTGACATCTGAAAGATATGTGCCAAACTCAGAACAGTAATCTTTCATAATTTCTCCTTCCTTTTTAAAGCAAAGCTATCATAAACTTTGCAATCGTCCAAGCAAGTAATGCATCCAAACCAGCACCCAAAAAGATAAGTATCAACACATGGGTAAACTGTGAAACGTAATTTAAAAATTTAGGGGTTTCTCCCTTTTTGGAAAGACTAGCACGAGAAAGTATACGTGAAAAAATCAATGCATTTTTAGTGGCCAAAATAATTGCAAAACAGCTGCAATAAGCACCCGGCAGCAAAATAATTGCGTAAAAAAGTCCACCATGAAAACCAAAAGCCGAATATAAATAACCCGCTGTCATACCAAGACCGATTCCACGAATAAATGGAATTAATGGCACCAAAAATGCGCCCCAAACAGACAGTCCAAACAAAAAACATATCAAAACAAATAAAAACGAAGATGCCAATGATGCACCAAAAACAGATAATGCAGATGTGCTACTCCGTAATGTATAATTGCTGTTAAATATGAAGTCCAATTTTTTGAGGATATCTAGAGACGCACTTCTGGAAAGTAAAGAACCACACACCACTCCGATTAAAAGTACAATAGCAAATGTAACTTGGATTCGGTTTTGTGAAAGAGAATCTTTTAGTTCAGTCTTGTCCGGCAAAGAACTGGAAAGATGCTGAAGAATAATTTTCATAAATACTGCCTTCCTTTTCATAAGCTTATCCAAAACAAACTTATGAGGTCCAGACAGCAAATATACCTTTTGATCCTTTACTATATACTAATTTTTTGTGCGTTTCAACCGATTGTGAAAATTTTTTGAAATTTTATGCATGCTGTACAGAATTATACATTATATATTAGGTGGCCTTATAAGCATTATGTAAACGAATGCATATTCATATTTTTGCAGTAAAAATAAAATATATGCATAAAAATGCATTCGCATACATTGCTGTATACGAATGCATTATCATACTTGATGTTTTATAGCTTTTAGAATTTTACTCTGCTCATTCTGCCATTGCTGCTTGAATCATGATTGCGCATTCCAGACGTTTTTGTTCCAGCTTACAAGTGATTTTATGTGGCTTCAAAATATTGCGCTCATATTTGTAGTTATTAGCATTGCAGCCACCGCTGCAATAAAATTTTGCCCAGCAGTTTTTGCAATCTTCTTTTGTATAAACATTCGCTGCCGCAAAACGGTTTTTCATATCATGATCATAGGTACCATCCAGTACATTGCCCATAATCCATTGATCATCGCCTACGAACTGATGGCAGGGGAAAATTTCGCCTGTTGGCGTAATCGCAACATATTCATTTCCGCAGCTGCAGCCACGCAAGCGTTTAATCGCACATGGTCCTTGATTTAAATCAATCATAAAATGGAAAAAGTTAAAGCACTTCCCTGCCTTCTTCTTTTCAATCATAATATTTGCCAAATGTTCATATTCTTTAAATACAACAGGCAAATCTTCTTCCTGAATGGAATAGTCCAGTTGAGGATCAGATACAACAGGTTCCACAGATATTTGATCGAAACCAAGACGTTCCATTTCCAAAATATCGTTTGTAAAATCAAGGTTATGTTTTGTGAAAGTTCCGCGCACATAATATTCCTTGTCTCCTCTGCCGGCGACCAGCTTTTGAAACTTCGGAACAATCCTGTCATACGAGCCGGTCTTGCCATCTGGGCAGACACGAAGACGGTCATTGACTTCTTTGCGTCCATCTAAAGAAAGGATACAATTGGACATTTCACGATTAATAAAATTAATTTTGTCATCATTCAGTAGCATTCCATTTGTTGTAATTGTAAAGCGAAAATTCTTGTTATATTTCTTCTCCAAGCTGCGGGCATATTGAACCGTCTGCTTCACGACATCAAAGTTCATCAATGGTTCCCCACCAAAAAAGTCAACTTCCAAATTATGACGATTCGCGGATTGCTGAATCAAAAAGTCGATGGCAGCTTTTGCAACTTTAAAGGGCATGAGCATACGGCCTTTTCCAAAATCTCCTTGCGCTGCAAAGCAATAAGCACAGCGTAAATTACAATCATGCGCGATATTCAGACACATAGATTTGATAGGTGCATCTTTCATCATCCCGGCAAATTTTCCATAATCATCGGAAGAAAACAGTTGCCCCTTTTCCTGCAGTTCCAGTAATTCGCGGTAAGCCTCATTCAATGTAGAGTCATCATATTTTTCAGACAATGCATTTTTTGCTGCAGCCGGCATTTTTGCTGGGACATGGTCATCCAGATAATCCAGCAAATCATACGGAGCCGGATCAAACAGATGGACAGCACCGGAGTTAGTATCCAGTACAATATGAAAACCATTCAACGTATACTTGTGTATCATGTTTTACAAAACTCCATTTTTACAAAAATTAAGGGACAGACAACGCCTGTCCCTTTTGCTCGTTTAGATTTGACAGAAAATTCTATCGGATTCTAACAATCCCTCAGCGATTTTTATTTTCGCATCTCTGGTTTGCTACTGTACAGGACACTTTACATGCAGACTGGCAGGAAGCCTGGCACTCACCACAGCCGCCCTTGACACAGCTCTCTTTTAAATTAGCCTGATTTAGAGTTTTAATCTGTTTCATGGATTCTACCGACCTTTCATCTGATATTTATTTTATTATAACACACATAAACATTAAAGAAAAGTCTTATCTGATTTTTTGGTGGTGGCACATTGCCAAGTAACCGCCCAGAGAACCAGCAAGAACCATAACCAGCATCCGTGTAAAGGAGGACATGCCGGTTACATCATGTGCATTTGCTACTCCCCCAATCAAGCAAAGAAGAAACAGCAGGAACCCACAACATGCGCCCAAAAGCAATCCGCGTTTATGGCTGATCTTGGCAGCCAAACATCCAGAAAAGAAAGCACTAACCCCACAAATAATCATAATTAAAGGCTGCAAAAAATCCTGTGGCAGTTTACCGCTTGTTTGAATAACAGCAGCAGAAATCAACAATAACACTGTGCAGATGGCAGCTCCGCTAACAATGCCTATCATTAATGAACGTAGCAGCATCATTCCTGGTTTCATAGTAATCATCCTGACACTTTTCATAAAAATTCCTCCCTCACACTATCTTATACAGAAAATAGTATGAAGGAGGTAACCCTAATATGCATAAAAGCAGTAAGACTAATGAATATCTCAGCTTTTATTCTTTTTGTCTTTGTTCTCAATTTCCGCAACGTCGTCATCGCTGGAATTCTTTTTCCCAAACAATTTTCTCTTTTTGGGGGGTTGTTCTGCCGGTTCATCATGGACAGTATCCACACTGCCAATAGCCCAGCGCTTAATACGCATTTTTGCACGATCTGTGCCGGTTTCAATCACTAATGTATTGTTGTCTTCTTTAATGCCAACAATGCGGCCGCATATACCGCCAATCGTAGTAATGTCATCGCCAATTTGTGCATTTTTACGCATAGTATCTTCTTCCTTGCGCTTTTTGTTCTGTGGACGAATCATGAGAAGCCACATCACGACAAACAGAAGAATAAGTGGAAGGAATAGGCTCATCATTGCACCTGCGCCACTGGTGCCAGCTGAGCTGCCAGTTGTAGTCGCAAGGGTAACAGGATTAATCATAATATTCAATGCACCTCCAAATTAGTGATTATATTATACCAATATACAGACAAGCTTGCAAGGAAAAATCATAAAAGTTCATCAAAAATACATTTTAGACAATCATATGCGTCTACCAACAGCTTCAATATTTTCACGATAAAACGTTTCAAAACGGCCTTGATCCAGCGCAGTACGAATTTTTTCTAAAAAAGTATTGTAAAAATAAAGATTATGAAGAACCATAAGACGCATTCCGAGCATTTCACCGGATTTAAGCAGATGATGAATATAAGCACGGGTAAAATGCTGGCAAGTTGGGCACTGACACCCCTCCTCCAGAGGGCGCTGATCCAGTTCATATTTTGCATTTATTAAATTCCGAATACCTTCCATTGTGAAAGCATGTCCATGACGAGCGTTGCGCGTGGGCATGACACAGTCAAAAATATCAACACCGCGGCGCACACATTCCAGAATATTAGCAGGTGTTCCTACCCCCATCAGGTAACGCGGTTTTTCTTTTGGCAGATATGGGTTCAGTACCTCCAGTACGTGATACATCAACTCTGTACTTTCCCCTACTGCTAATCCGCCAATAGCATAACCAGGCAAGTCCAGTTCTGCAATCTGCTTCATATGCTCAACTCGCAAATCATCATAGATGCTCCCCTGGTTAATTCCCCAAAGCTGCTGCTGCCGGTTCAGCGTTTCCGGTAAGGAATTCAGCCGATCCATCTCTGCCTTGCAGCGGTAAAGCCAGCGGGTTGTCCGTGCTACTGAATGTTTGGCATAATCATATTCAGCTGGATTCTGCATACATTCATCAAAGGCCATTGCAATGGTGCTGCCAAGGTGAGACTGAATCCGCATGCTTTCTTCCGGTCCCATAAAGATTTTATGTCCGTCAATATGGGAGGCAAATGTTACGCCCGCTTCTGTAATGTCACGAAGCTTTGCCAAAGAAAAGACTTGGAATCCTCCACTATCTGTTAAAATGGGCCCGTCCCACTGCGTAAATTTGTGCAGGCCGCCAAGCTGATATACCTGCTCATCCCCCGGGCGCAAATGCAGATGATAAGTGTTGCAGAGTTGAACCTGACAGTGGACTTCTTTCAGATCTAATGCAGAAACACCGCCTTTAATGGCACCGGCGGTCGCTACATTCATAAATGCAGGCATCTGGATAACGCCATGTGGAGTTTTATAGATTCCACGGCGAGCAGAGCCTTCTTGTTTGAGTAATTTATAAAAAGACATGACTTGTAATCCTTTTCTGTAAAATATCAATAAATAAACATAGCATCCCCAAAGGAAAAAAATCGATACTTTTCCTGCACCGCAACTCGGTAAGCATTCATAATATGGTCATAGCCGGCAAGTGCACTTACCAGCATTATTAACGTGCTTTCCGGCAGATGAAAATTCGTAATCAGGCCATCCAACACTTTAAACTGAAAGCCCGGATAAATAAAAATGTCTGTCCATCCTGAACTTTCTTTGATACATCCCTCTTTTGCGGCAACACTTTCCAATGTACGGCAACTAGTTGTACCAACAGCAATGACACGTCCCCCGGCCTTTTTCGTTTCATTGATGCTATCAGCCGTGCCTTTTGGCAGCATATAATGTTCTGAGTGCATTTTATGATCCGTAACTTTATCAGCTGTAACCGGACGGAATGTACCAAGCCCGACATGCAGCGTAACGAACTCAACTTTTACGCCCATATCTTTTACTTTCTGAAGCAGCTCTTTTGTAAAGTGCAGGCCAGCCGTCGGCGCAGCAGCAGAACCGACTTCCCGAGAATAGACAGTCTGATAGCGTTCCTGATCTTCAAGTTTTTTCTTAATATAGGGAGGCAGCGGCATCTGACCAATTTGGTCAAGGATAGCAAAGAAATTTCCACTATAGTTAAAGTGAACAATCCGATTGCCGTCATCCTGCACAGCAATCACTTCTGCGGAAAGCAAACCTTCGCCGAATGTGAAATGTGTCCCGGGCTTTGCACGTTTGCCGGGCTTGCAGAGGACCTCCCAAGTATCATTCCCGTGGTTTGTTAAAAGCAGAAATTCAACGCGGGCGCCGGTACCTTCTTTAATCCCATATATGCGGGCCGGCAGTACCCGGGAATCGTTCAGTACCAAACAATCTCCTGGACGCAGCCAGTCTGTGATATTGTAAAAATGGCAATGTGAAATTTCCCCCGTATTCTTATTTAAAGTCATTAAGCGGGAAACATCTCGCGGTTCCACCGGGGTCTGTGCAATGAGTTCTTTCGGCAAGTTGTAGTAAAAATCTTTTGTATGCAAATTATGAACATCAATTCCCATATTTTGGTTCTCCTAAATATAAATTTTATAACATTATTTTAAAAAAAATTAAAAATCATTTTGAAAGTCAATTACTAAGCATATTTCACACAAAAACAGTCTTACTTTATTATAAATAAATTGACATCCTATAGCAAGTCTGGTATGATAGGCAAAGATAGAGGCGCGAGTTTAAAAAGTAACGGACAAGAGGCTGCCAAAGCCGGTGAGGGTTTGTGAAAGGAAAGCTCGCCGAAGGAGCAGTGTGGCATACTGGATTCTGGTTGTGTCTGCAAAAAGCAGTTCAACTGTCGTCATAGAAATTATGATGGAGCGCTATCGGCGGAAAAGCAGAGCTTTTGCCGAACCACTCTATTATAAGGAAATGACGGCCGGTTTGCAACCGGTCTTTTTCATTTATTGCTTGAATTCTATCTTTTCATATTCTTGAGGGGGCTTATGCAAAATGAAGCAGTTTAATGTCGGTATTATCGGTGCAACTGGAATGGTTGGTCAGCGCTTTGCCACTTTGCTGGAACATCATCCATGGTTTCATGTGGCAGCGCTGGCAGCAAGCGCACGCTCTGCTGGAAAGACTTATGAAGAAGCGGTCGGCGATCATTGGCTGATGAAAACACCGATGCCGGAATCCATGCGAAAGATGATTGTTTTCAATGCGGAAAAAGATGTTGAAAAGGTTACTTCCCTAGTCGATTTTGTTTTTTGCGCTGTCAATATGAAAAAAGAAGAAATCAAAAAGTTGGAAGAAACTTATGCCAAACATGAATGCCCTGTTCTTTCCAATAACAGTGCCAACCGCGGGGTACCCGATGTGCCGATGATTATTCCGGAAATCAATGCAGACCACGCAGCCGTTATTCCTTTCCAGCGTAAACGTTTGGGAACGAAACGCGGTTTTATTGCGGTAAAATCAAACTGCTCCCTACAAAGTTATGTGCCGGCTATTACTCCTTTACTGGATTTGCATGTAACGAAGGCACTTGCGTGTACTTATCAGGCAATTTCCGGTGCCGGCAAAACTTTTGAAACTTTTCCGCAGATTTTGGATAATGTAATTCCTTTTATCGGTGGTGAAGAAGGAAAAAGCGAAAATGAACCCATGAAGATTTGGGGGCATGTAGAAGATGGAAAAATTGTAAATGCAACAGAACCATGTATTACATCCCAATGTCTCCGCGTTCCTGTTTCAGATGGACACACTGCGGCCGTTTTTGTTTCGTTTGAAAAGCCGGCCACGATGGAGGAAATTATCGAACGTTGGGAAACTTATAAAGGTATTCCGCAGGAACTGAACCTACCCAGTGCACCGAAACAGTTTCTTCATTACTTCCATGAAGAAGACCGTCCGCAGACTAAACTGGACCGCAATTTGGAAAATGGTATGGCAATTTCCATTGGTCGTCTGCGTCCGGATACACAATACACGATTAAATTTGTCTGCCTTTCCCACAATACTCTGCGCGGTGCTGCCGGCGGTGCAGTACTGATGGCCGAGCTACTGGCTGCAAAAGGCTATTTGGACTAAAATATATTTGGAGGCATCTCTTCTGATGAAGAATCCAATTTTTACTGGTTCTGCGGTTGCGCTTGTCACACCGTTTTCCGCAGATGGAACTGTAAACTATGAAATGTTGGACCGTTTGCTGGATATGCACCTTGCAAATGAAACAGACGGTATGGTATTGTGTGCTACCAGCGGTGAATCCCCTGTATTAACTACAGATGAATATGAAAAAATTGTCCGGCATAGTGTTAAAAAAATTGCCGGCAGAATTCCAGTTATTGTTGCAGCTGGTAATAACTGCACCGCACACGCATTGGAATTGTGTCAGATCGCTGAATCTGCCGGCGCAGATGCGCTGTTGGTGGTAACGCCGTATTACAATAAAACTTCTCAAAAGGGTTTGATAGCACATTATACTTATCTTGCCGATCATGTAAAAAAACCAATCATTATTTATAATGTTCCTTCTCGTACAGGAGTGAATGTTAAACCAGAAACTTATTCTATTTTGTCGAAGCATCCTAATATCAACGGCGTTAAAGAAGCAAACGGTGATATTTCCTCGGTTGCCCAAACAGTTTCGCTATGTGGGTCAAACTTCAATATATATTCTGGAAATGATGAACAGACATTGCCTATTTTATCACTTGGCGGTAAGGGTGTTATCTCTGTTTTTGCAAATTGCATGCCCAAGGAGATGCATGAATTGTGTGCCGCTTTTTTCCGCCATGATACGGAAAAAGCAGCGGCAATAGAAGCGAAATATTTTCAACTTATGAGTGCCCTATTTATGGACGTTAACCCGATTCCAGTGAAAGAAGCATTGCGCATGATGGGCTATGATTGTGGAATCTGTCGTCTGCCTCTGGTGGAAATGGATGATTCAGCAAAGCAGAAACTTGCTTCTGTGTTAAAAACATATGGATTGATTCGGTAATTCTTGTAAAAGAATGGGATGTGTAAGAAATGATCAAAGTTCTTATCAGTGGCTGCAGCGGAAAAATGGGTCATGTAGTTGCACAGGAATTGGCAGCTCGCAGTGATGCAACCGTCTCGGCAGGTGTTGATCTTCAACCCAGTGCGTGCGATTTCCCTGTGTTTTCTTCCCCTGCTGAAGTAAATGTACCGGTTGATGTTGTAATTGATTTTTCCAGTCCTGCAGCTTTGTCTGCACTGCTTTCTTATGCAAAGAATGAGAAAAAGCCGTTGGTACTGTGCACAACGGGGTATAATGATAAACAGATCGATGCATTGAAAGCAGCAAGCAGAGAAGTTCCTATTTTCTATTCACGCAATATGTCGCTTGGCATTAATCTGATGATTGAGCTTTGCAAAAAAGCGGCGCAGGTCTTAGGTACGGCCTTTGATGTGGAAGTGGTTGAAATGCATCATAACCAAAAAGTGGATGCGCCCAGTGGAACCGCACTGATGATTGCGGATGCAATTTCAGATGCACGCGGTACGGAGATGCATTATACGTATGATCGGCACTCGCAGCGAAAAAAGAGAGAAACGAATGAAATCGGGATTCATTCCATTCGCGGCGGAACAATTGTGGGCGAACATGAAGTTTTATTTGCCGGACATGATGAAGTCCTTAAAGTTTCACATACTGCGCAGTCCAAAGAAGTATTTGCTACTGGTGCTGTAAATGCAGCTGTATTTCTGGCTGGAAAACCTGCTGGACTTTATGATATGTCAGATTTATTAAACTAAAAGGAGTGAAATGAAAAAATGGCAGCGAATCATCTAAGAATTAATACCAATAGTGAGATTACATTGGTAACATTACAGCACTGTCCATCGGACCCTGACTTTCTCGCAAATGTATTTGTAAATATTGCGGGACTTGGGGTTAATGTAGATATGATCTCACTGTCACCAAATCATGGCTCAAATGCAACCGTTTCTTTTACCATCAATGATGAAGACTTAGGCAAAATTTTGAAGTTTACTTCTGCATTGCAGGAAAAGTCGACGATTAAAACAATTGTGAGCAGCGGAAACTGTAAAATTAATGTTTATGATGAAAATATGGTCAATACCCCGGGAGTCGCTGCAAAAGTCTTTTCGGCAGCCTCCAGCGTAAATACCGATATTCGGATTGTCACGACTTCAGATGTGGATATTTCGCTTTTGGTTACGGAAGCAGACTTTGAAACGACGTTAGAGGCCATACAGAAAGTAATTTTTTGAACAATCAATTAGTAGTCCTTTAAACAGATGCACCCTATTTGTTTTAACAAGCATTGTATCACTTGTTCAAACAAATAGGGTGTTTTTACATCCATAAAAATTATAGAATGTAGAATAAAGATCAGTACATCTATTTCTTTTTTTTACAGCATTTCAGTCGATCCTTTAAATAACGAATCCTGCGTTCATGAATCCGGATTGCATTCAGTGCCCGTTCTAATGTATCCGGTTCTTCACTCTCTTCTTCTTTTGCTTTTTTATAAAAAGCCTTTATTTTTTCTAAACGACCAGTAAATTCTTCTAATTCAATCTGCAGGGGAATTTCTTCTCCAAGTGTATCGCCATACACAGCAATCATGGTGCTTTTTGCTTCCTCGAAAGAAATAGTATCATTATCCATTAAAGCAAGCGCATGAATTGCTTTTAATAAAAGACGTTCAGCCGGTTCCCCTACCTGAAGTCCCTTCATGACTTCATCTTTTAGCTGATTTGCTTCATCCAGTTCTGCTTTTCGTTTGGATGTGTTTTCCTCTGCCATTTTAAGGACCTTCTTATCCATTAGAGATTTAAAAGAGCTTTTGCGAACTTTTCATGATTTTTTTTATCATGGAAAGAATTAAACCACAACTGACGTGCATTTGAACTCAGGCTGGCCCGTTGTGTGGTACTTGCAGCATAATGTTGGCAAAGGACTTCTGCAATCTCCTGTGGACTAGGATTGGCAGAGAACAAATAGCCAGTCCCGCTGTTAACCATTTCCGGAATGCCTCCCACTGCAGTTGCTGCAACTGGAATACCATAAGAATAAGCTTCCATGATAGAAACCGGAAGCCCTTCTGTTTGGGAAGCAGTTAAAAACAAATCCACATGATGCTGCTGATAATAGCGAACTACATCTTCGTTTGGAATTGCCCCCGGCATTTCCCATTGAATATTTTTCTTCCCATCAAGCAGACTGTGGCAAAGTGTTTTTACTTTCTCAAGAGATTCTCCGCCACCAGCATGATACCAATGAACCGGAAATTCCAACCGACTAATTGCCTGTACAAGCAGCTCGACCCGCTTGAGTGGAATCACATTGGAACAAGAAAAAAGCTGCATGGGAACATTCTGTTCTTTTGGAGGATTGAGTCCGTGATCTGGCACGCCTAAGTAATACACTTTGTAAGCTTCCTTATTATGTGTTGCAAAGTGATTTAAATAATATTTTCTACCTGTTCTTGAAATAAAACCAATTAAGTCAATATAGGAGTCCATAAAGGATTTGAACAACTGACCGCAGGGTTGACGCTCATTATAAAGATCATACCCATGAGCACGAGTGGCAATTTTCATCTCAGGATGTTTCTGCTTCTCCAGTACGAATGCCATTGTTCCGGTGCTATACCAAAAAGAATAATATACAGTATTCGAGATGTCGGAAAAGCATCCTTCTTTTTCAAGCCAGCAGCGCAAAGTTTCCGCATTGAAAAGGAAATTTCGCACTTCAGCTTTCAATTTATCTTTTGGACAGTCAGGATGACTCATATTGATTTCATCCCTATATATTTTTTGGGATGAGTAACGAAAATAAGAAAGTAGCTTTTTCATTTTACTGGGAGTAAGATTCAAATGACTTGCAGCAATACCATATGGTGGAACATATTCTTGTTTATTTTGCCTGTCCTGAGAGTAGAGATGAATTTTGAAATACTGGTGGGTTACCGCCAGCTCTGGCAGAATAAACGGCAGTTCACCGCGTGTATATGGATAGTGATCTGTAATCACGCATAAGTTTTTCATAACAGTCGCCTTTCTGTACATGCAGTCGGCTTTTTACAGGAATTAATACGTATTAATTTTCACGGGATTTGACAAATTCTGCATCAGGCTTTACATAAAGTGTTTTCTGATTTACATAAATTACCATACCGGGTTTTGCACCCTGAGGTTTATTGACATAACGAACCAGTGTATAATCCACCGGTACTTGAGCGGAGCCTTTTCCACGGCTGTGAAAAGCGGCTAAACCGGCCGCTTCTGCAATTGCTGTCTCTGTAGGATGCCTGCCATTGGTGACTAAAATCACATGTGAACCGGGAATTTTCTGTGTATGAAGCCACACATCATTTTTGCGTGCCTGTCTGAGAGTTAACTGGTCGTTCTGACGGTTGTTTCGACCAACCAGCACCTGAAAACCATCGCTGGTCTGAAACTGAAGAGGTTTTCTAACTTGTTCCTTCTGCCTTTTCCCTTTTTTGCGCCGGATATAACCTTCTTCTGCTAATTCAGCACGAATTTCCTGTAAATCACGTTCTGTTTCCGCACGGGAAAGTTCCTCTGCAACAGAATCCAAATAGGCAAGTTCTTTTTCTGCGACTGCAATTTGAATCGTCAGCATTTCCTGTGCGGTATGTGCTTTTCGGTAAGCTTTATAGTATTTTTGGGCATTCTGACTTGGTGATAGAGCAGGATCCACCCGAATCGTCCGCAAAGGCTGATTCCGTTCATAAAAGTTTTCTAACTGAATGCTTTTACAACCTTTAGGAATCCTATATAAGTTTGCATTTAGCAGGTCTCCACAAATTCGCAGTTCTTCCCGCTTAGCACAATTTTTCAACTCAATGCGCTGATTGTTTATTTTCCTGCTTAAACGTTCAGAAGCAGTGGCCAAAATTCTGGACAAGTCCTGACTCTTTACGCGCATCCGCTCAATCCGATCGCGCTCTCCATAAAAAGCATCCAGAAGTTCGGAAAAACTTTTCTGGCAGATATTTTTTGCCGCTGAACCATACTGCCGAATCGGTATAAAAGAAAAATCAAGCGGTTTCACTTGTCCGACAGCCATATTAGGTGTACCGGAAACATTTTCAACCGTTTGTTTGAGTCGAGACAACACTTCCAAACAGACTTGATTTTGCTTATCTGTCATAGAATGATTAAAAACATCCTGTCCATTTCCAACTTGAAACTGTATTTCTCGGCATACAATAGGAGAAATCCCCTGCAAAGTACGCAGCAGTGCTTTTTGAAGTTCCATATCAGCCGAAATCATTTGAATCTTTTCCAGAATTTCATGAGGCTGTACCTCCAACAAACAAAGTTTATCCTGCGGTGGCGGCAAGCGATAAGCCAATCCTGGAAGTACCAAGCGTTCTGAACTCATTTCTGCATTGACACGTTTTAACGCATCGATAATTTTTCCATTTCCATCAATAAAGATAACATTACTGTACCGTCCCATAATTTCCACTGCCAGCGTTAAGCGGACGGTATCTCCTAACTCATCAGTACCGTCAAAGTCCAACAGCAAAACACGTTCCAAACCAGGCTGACGAATTTGAACGAGACGTGCACCAATAAGGCGCTTCCGCAGGAGCATGCAAAACATTGGCGGATATTTTGGATTTTCCGGTGTGCTATTTACCAAATGAATACGAGCGCTATTTGCACGTGCAGAAAGGAGAAGCTTTTGTGTTCCCTCCCTGCTTCGTAAAAAGAGAAATAATTCATCATGATTCGGTTGATAAATTTTATCAACTCTGTTTCCCAATGCTACGATTTCTATTTCGTGTTTTAAATGTCTTAGGAAAGCACCATCGAGTGCCATGCTTTTCCTCCTTTATTAACCAATATTCCAAAGAAAAAATCAAATGACATGAGCCGGATTATGCATAGCCACACTTTTCATACAGTTCAACTGTGGAAACCTCTTTGAAATTCGGCTCATTAATGGTTGCATGACAATATCTTCTGTAGAAAAATGGCCTGCATCCACTAGTGTAAGATGTAACGTTTCCGCATCAATCAGTAAATTGTGTTTGCTTTCTCCGGTTACAAATCCTTCGCATCCTTTGTTGACAGCATTGTAAAGCAGGTCAGCCCCACCGCCGCTGCATAATCCAACCGTATGAATTTTACGCTGACCATCTGTATAGCGCAGGCCGTCGCAGCCAAGTTGCCGCTTGACTTGCTGAGCAAATTCCAGTGGTGTCCGGTCTTGTATTAACTCGCCCATCAGTGCTTCCGGCAGGCCCGGCGCATATTCGGAAAGAACGTGTATATTTGAAAGCTGCAACCGCTCGGCAAGTACTGCATTAACACCGCCGGCGGCCATGTCCAGATTTGTATGTGCACAAATGGCGTCAATTCCATACTGTGCAAGCAAATAAGGTGCGGAGCCTTTTTTTAACTGTTTTAGCGGGTTAAAAATAACCGGATGATGACTAATAATCAATTGTGCTTCTAGTGTTTTGGCTTCTTGAACAACAGCAGGAGTGATATCTAATGCAAACAGTACTGTCTTTACAGGAGTATTGGGGCTACCAACCAACAACCCAGGATTGTCAAAACTCATAGCACTGCTGAATGGAGCAAATGAATCAATAAAATTGTAAATTTCCCCTGTTATCATTTTGAGTCCTCTTTTGCAGTTAAATCTAGAATTTTTTGAATTTTCTCCAGTGCTTGATGCAGAGTTTCGATGTCTGTATCTTTTCCAGAGTGAAGCCGCCCAACCAGACAATGGCTGAGATAATTTTCCTGACGTTTCAGGTATTCTCGTTCCGCTTCATTTTTCCCGCTGAGTCCCCCCACATAGATACTGCTCACGTTAAAGCTAACTTTCTTCGGATTATATCTATACAGCATAACTGTATAAACACGGTGCTCATCAAAAATTGCTTTTTCCTGAAGTAACTCAAATCCGTGTTTTAATAATACACAGCGCAATCGTGAAGGCTTCGTCATCGGCTGTAAAATCAAATGTTTTTGCGGATTATAAAGCCAAGGCGTTTCTGTAACAATTCGGGCAATCAAATCACCGCCCATACCGGCAATAATAATATCATCCGCTTCGTCTGATTCCACAGCTGACAGACCATTTGACAAACGGGTAGAAATCATCTGCTGATAACCACAGTGCGCAATGTTTTCCTTAGCAATAGCAAGCGGGTTTTCTCTGACATCACAGGCCAAAGCTGATACAACTATTCCATGGCGTACTAACCAGATCGGTAAATATGCATGATCCGTTCCGACGTCACAAATCTTAGCATGATAACGCACAAATGATGCACAGAGTCTTAAGCGGTTTCCAAGATTTCTATGTTTTCTATTCATAGCAATATTCTATACTCCAAAAAGGGAACCGTCCGGCAAGCAAAGAAACGGCATCACCGGACGGCAGAAATCTTACTTATTCCTGTTTTGGTGGCTGCTGAGCCAGATGCTGATTTAAAACATCTACTAGTTCCTGCACATCTATGCCATGGACGGCGCAAGCTTGAGCCAGCGTTTCTCCAAGAGCAGCGGGACATTCAAAGCAATACATCCCCATTTGAATGAATAATGGCGCAGTTGAATTATCAGCCTTTAAAATATCACCAATTACAGAATCTTTTGTAACAGTCATTCTGTTATGGCCTCCTTTAAAAGTTTTAGACAATGTTCTCAGGGGCAATTAACATGAACTAAGCCTCATTCTTCCTTTATTTTTGCAAAACATTCGCTGCAATAAACAGGGCGGTCTTCCCGAGGCTTAAAAGGAACTTTCGTTTCTTTTCCACATTTTGCACAAACGGCTGTGTACATCTCCCGTTCCTGCCGATTCACGTTTTTTAGCTTTTCGCGGCATGCTTTACAGCGCCGCGGTTCATGAATAAATCCTTTTGCTGCATAAAATTCCTGTTCTCCAGCAGTGAAAACAAATTCAGCACCGCATTCTTTGCATATAAGAGTTTTATCTTGATACATATGTATTTACCTCACTTAGATGAGAAAGGCTAATTTTTTACCTTTCAGCAGTTAGTAACTGTTGCTCCTGCAAAGTGATGCAGGGAATGAAAAAAGTTTTTACGTTTGTTTTTTAAGTTTCTGTCTAACACGCTGCAACGCATTATCTGCTGCTTTTTGCGTAATACCCATTCTTTTGGCAATTTCCGCATAGCTACACCCACTGAGGTAAAGCATCAGTACATGTTGTTCCATACTAGACAAAGTATTTTGAATGGCGCACAAGACAGCCTGTAAATGCTCTTTAGCCAATAGCATACTCTCTGGATCTTCTGATTCAGATGAAGAAAGCAGTTCCCCTTCATTGCTACTTAACGGAACGAAACCGTTTGGCGGTCTGCGCCGAACATTCATAGCTTTCCGATAAGCCATAATGACACAATTGCGAATGCACACACCTGCATAAGAGGAAAACCCGATTCCTTTCTCTTCTTGATATGTACAAGCTGCGTGATAAAGCCCTAACAGCCCTTCCTGACATAAATCATCACGGTCAAGGAAAGTTCCATGAAAGGATGCAGATTTTGCACGAATTAAATCAAAATAACGTGCTGCTAATTCAACGAATGCATCTGCGCTGCCGGCTTTTACACACGTAACAAGCTGATTGTCTGTGCAGGTAGTCAGTGTATGCTCTTTTTGTATACCCATACAAAACACCTCAGACCACCTATTCTTAAACTTCCTGCTTATTTTACAGCAATCTTCCTATGAAGTCAATAAGTCATTTGAGGGATTAGACCTTTAAAATATGGTTTTCATAAGACAAAGCCACGCTCATGACGTCTGTAAAAATTAAGCATTAGGTAAAATATAGCAATACGGATTGTTCGTGGTATTGGGTGTGTAATCGCCATAATTATAGATATTGGCTTCTTGAACACGCCGGTACAGTAAGCCCGGTACCACTGTGCCATCCGCCATACACCAACGCGCCACTTCCGATCCAAAGATAGTTGCGTTGGTATAATTCAAATCGTGTTTTAGCGGATAGCTGTCATCTATATGTACATATCCGGAACGCATCCAGCCTGTTTTCCCATCATATTGAATTTGATACCATACATCTTTATGTGGTTGTTTATAGCTTGCACCATCTGAAACACCAATGACTTGCACGACAGCATCTGCACTAACAGTACCAACAGTTGTACTACCATCTGCACTGGTGTAAAAATCAGATTTTTTAATCACTTGTGCACGATAAGGCTTGGAAGCGGAAGCATCCGTTGGAGGAACGACTGCATTCAAAAGGACATCGCGGAAAGTACAGGAAGTATTCATATTAGTAAAATAGCTGCTGCCAAGGTTATAAGCCAAACTAATTAATGCATCTGCTTGACTCTGCGACATCCACAAATCATTTCTGCTTCGCAGAGTATTCACAGACGCTGTATAGTCAGATGTATCAATATCGTGGACCATAGAACCCCAAGCTTCTGTTTCGCTCATGTCATTATAGAAAATATCACCATCATAAAGGACAATTCCATAACCAGTTGTGGGAAGTTCGTTTGCTGTCAGATCATCACGATAAGGCGATGCATAATATCCTTCTTTATCTGCAAGAAAGTTCAAAATATTTTCGCTTGCATAATGGTCCTCTGTCGTTGTGGTTGAAAAATCACTTGCTGAAGTCACATAAATATTGCCGGAGGCACCGGATGCTGAATAATTTTCCGAAGTTTTGCTGACAGCTGTATACGGATAGGAACCACCTGCCAGACCAGATACAGTTGCTTTCCACACTTTTGTTGAAACACCATTTGTACATTCAGTTTTCACAAAAGTTGCGTTATAAGACTTTGAACCAACATGAAATTGTACGCCCGTGCGGTTCAAATCGGTAGTAGCATACAAAGTAACGTCCTCTCCAGCAGTTGCAACATGAGGAGATGCATAAGTAAATCGTACCGGATCTGCTGAAGTAACGGTTACAGTACAGGACGCACTGCTGCCGCCGGATTTTGCTGTAATGGTTGCAGTGCCAGGGGCAACACCTTCTATGTAACAGTAATTCCCATCAGTTTTAGGTTTCGCAACTGATTCGTTACTGGAACTCCACAAGATATAACTGCCTGCGGGTTTAACGGATGCGGAAATATACATGGATTTTTCAGCCGAAAAAGTGCCGGATGTTTTTGAAAGTGTCAAAGAATCAACAGTTTTTCCCGCATTGGGATCAGTTGTGAATTGTAAATACTGTGTGTATATGTATCCGGTTTCTCCAGAACTGGTTTTCACCTTAGTCCACTGAGAATTGCTGGTGTCTAATACTTGAAAAACTGAACCCTTTGCCATTAGTTCCAGCACCTGCGTACTTGTGCTGGGACCTTCCCTCAAATTGACACCGTCTCCTGTCAATATTGCATATTTTTTGTCTGACGGTTTTTCCTGCACCGTGATATTGAAAACATGTGTCGATTTTCCATTCAAAATCACATAGATACCGGTTGTCCCCGCTTTCTGCGCAGTCACACGAAAGCTATAAATTTTCTTTCCATTGTCAATTGTATAGCCGCTTGAACAAGTCGAAAGGATGCTGCCATTTCCTACGCAAAATGCGAGACTATCGGAAGAATTGTTGGCTGTTACTTGAAATGAATAAGTTTCGCCAACCGTCTTTGTAACATTTGAAGATGGAGAACAGCTAAAAGTATGGGATGCATCCGTACTCCCACTGTTTGGATTGACAATAAAATTAAAGGCATGATAAGCAGTGCCGTTTACGGTAATGTAAACACCTGTTTGGCCGGTTGAAGAGGCAGTCAATTTGAAATAATAAGCATGCTTTCCACTTTCAGTTCTCATGGGTAACGCTGCGGTGGCAGCAATTGTACTGTTACCGACATGGAAGCTAATCTGGTCAGACAAATTAGCTGAAGTAACTTTAAATGTATAGCTTTCCCCTACCTTTTCAGTAACGGGCATGGTTGTATCGCATATAAATGGAGTTTGTCCCACTTGGATAGCGAAAATTTTCTTTCCATCAAGGAACAAGCCGCTCCCTGTTCCCAATTTCCCTATCGCAGTAACACTATATGTTGTTTCCCCAGTTACTGAATTGTAAGGAGAAGATACTCCTGTTTGGGCTACTGAACCTGTCCCTGCTACATAGGAAACCGCTTTACTGGATTTTACTTTAAAGGTTAAAATACTTAGTTGGGGAATCGTTAATACCTTATCGGGTGTATTGGTCACATCAACTTCTTGCGAGCCATACTGGACTTTCACACTGCTGACTACGGTTGACACAGATTTTCGCAAATTTGTGTCAGAAGAAGATGACGCTGTGGATGTGGATGTACCCGAAGCAGAAGAAGAGCTGCTATTCTCTCCCGCAGATGCATCCATTGTCTGCGAAGACTCTCGATTGAAAGAATTAACCGTTGAGGAGACAGAGGAGTTGCCATCCCCTTCCGCAAAAGCTGGTACCATTGAAGTTGTGATACAAAATGCAGAAATCATTGCCACTGCTAAGATTTGAAAAAGGATTTTTCCGGAATATTTCATGGAATTCCCCCAAAATTATATGATTGTATGAAGTAAAAGGTACATTTACACACTATAAATTAGATTCTTTTTAATAATAGCAGAAATGTGACTGCCTTGCAAGTTAGATGATTCAAGAAACCACATGATTTTTTGAATCATTTCTTATTGGTTGACAAAAGTACCCAGAAAAGCGTAAAGTGAAAATATGATTTGTATAAATAAGCTATCTTTTGATAAATTGGGATCTAGACAAGGAAGGAAAAAGGATGAAAGTATTTGATATATTAGGTCCTGTCATGATTGGACCATCCAGTTCTCATACCGCAGGTGCTGTAAAAATCGGTTTAGTAACACGAAGACTTTTGGGAGTTTCTCCAACAAAAGCAACTATTTTGCTTCATGGGTCTTTTGCCAGTACCGGAACTGGTCATGGAACTGATAAGGCAATTGTGGCAGGGTTACTGGGTATGAAACCTGACGATGAACGTATTCCAAACAGCTTTGAACTTGCCAAACAGCAGGGCCTAACCTTTACTTTTGGTACCATAAATATTCGCGGCGCAAATCCGAATACCGCTAAGCTTTCTGTGGAAGCAAATGATGGTCGAAAGCTTGAAATTGTAGCATCATCGCTTGGTGGCGGACGGATTCAGGTGTGCCAAATTGACGGCATTGACACAAACTTTTCTGGTGACTGCAATACACTCATTGTGCATAATTTGGATCAGCCGGGGCATGTGGCACAGGTAACCACTATTCTTGCACAAAAGAATGTGAACATTGCCACTATGCAGCTCTACCGAAATGTACCGGGCGGATATGCTGTCATGGTAATCGAATGTGATCAGCCGATTCCGGAAGATTTGGTGGACTGGCTGATGACACTGGATGGAATTATTAAAGTTTCTTACTTAAATATTGATAACTAAGGAGATAACAATGTCATATTATTCTGTGAAGCAAATGTTGGCAGACTGCAATGAACAGCACACGCCGCTCTGGGAAACCATTATGATGGATGATGCCATGGAACAGCACAGCACTCGTGAAGTTTCTTTACAAAAAATGCACCATCTTTGGAAAGTGATGCAGACAACCAGTCAATCTTATTCTCCTTCTGACCGTTCACACAGCGGACTTGTTGGGGGAGAAAGTGCAAGGGTGCAGCAAGCCTTTCAGCATGGAAATTTAATCGGAGATGCATTTTTGAATGAAGTAATTGCAGAAGCATTGAAAATCGGAGAATGCAATGCCTGCATGAAACGAATCGTTGCCTCACCGACTGCTGGTTCTTGCGGTGTTTTACCTGCTGTTTTAATTCCGCTTTCCCAAAAAGAAAAGCTGTCTGATGATAAAGTGGTGGAAGCTCTTTTTGTTGCAGCAGGTTTTGGAGAAGTAATTGCAGAACGTGCATCCATCGCAGGTGCGTCCGGTGGATGTCAGGCGGAAATTGGAACAGCTTCTGCTATGTCTGCTGCTGCTTTAGTGGCTTTAATGGATAAAAGTGAAAATTATGAGGCATGTGCAGATGCCTGCGCGATTGCACTCAGTAATTTGCTGGGCCTTGTCTGTGACCCAGTGGCAGGACTTGTGGAAGTGCCCTGCGTACAGAGAAATGTTGCAGGTGCGTTAAATGCAATTGGCGCTGCAAACATGGCGCTTGCAGGTATTAAATCTCAAATTCCCGCAGATGAAGTAATTGATGCTATGGGAGAAATTGGTGACCAAATGTCAACGGATTTGAAAGAAACCAGCCGGGGTGGCCTTGCAGCTACACCAACAGGGAAAAAAATCGCCCAAAAATTATCAGGCACAAAAAGTCAGGAGTCACTCTGACTGGGGGAAAGCCGGCAGCATCTTTCGTAGGTATTGACCTGTAAAAGAGGTTTTCACATCTGCTACCTGCTCCGGTGTACCCTGTGCAACAATAGTTCCGCCGTTGTCCCCACCTTCCGGGCCAAGGTCAATGATCCAGTCTGCAGTTTTAATTAGATCAAGGTTATGTTCAATCACGACAACGGTATTTCCGCTGTCTACCAGCTTCTGCAAAACTTCAATCAATTTGTGCACATCGGCGATGTGCAGCCCTGTTGTCGGTTCATCCAAAATATAAATCGTCCGACCGGTTGGCCGCTTGCTCAGTTCGGCAGCCAACTTTACTCTTTGTGCCTCGCCGCCGGAAAGTGTTGTAGCCGGCTGACCTATTTTAATATAACCAAGACCGACTTCCTGCAGAGTCTGCAGGCGTCTTGCAATGCGTGGAATGGAACTGAAAAATCTTAATCCTTCCTCTACAGTCATTTCCAGCACATCATATATGGATTTTCCTTTATACTTGATTTCCAACGTTTCGCGGTTATATCGTTTACCATGGCAAACGTCGCATGGAACATAAACATCCGGAAGAAAATGCATTTCAATTTTAATAATTCCATCACCTTCGCAGGCCTCACAGCGGCCTCCTTTGATATTAAAAGAAAAACGCCCTGGATTATATCCCCTTAGTTTAGCATCCGGAGTACTCGCATAGAGATTGCGAATATCCGTAAAGACACCGGTATAGGTCGACGGATTGGAACGAGGTGTGCGGCCGATAGGATTCTGATTGATTTCTATGACTTTATCCAATGCAGATAAGCCGCGGATTCCTTTACATTTTCCGGGATGAAGTTTGGCACCATTGAGATGATTGGCAAGATATTTATATAGAATTTCATTAATCAATGTGGACTTTCCGGAACCGGAAACACCGGTGACACATACAAATTTTCCAAGTGGAATATCCACATTTATTTTTTTTAGGTTATTTTCTGAGGCACCAAGAATCTTCAAATGTTTGCCATTACCAGAGCGGCGGCTTTGTGGAACCTCAACTCTGCGTTTTCCACTCAAATACTGTCCTGTAATGGATGCATCGCAGTTCATAATCTCTTTCGGCGGACCATTAAAAACGACTTGGCCACCATGGACACCTGCACCGGGTCCAATATCGACAATCCAATCGGCAGCACGCATGGTCTCTTCATCATGTTCTACTACAATTACGGTATTTCCTTGATCCCGCAAATGCTTTAAAGTAGCAAGCAGCTTATCATTATCGCGCTGATGCAAACCAATACTAGGCTCATCTAAGATGTAGATAACTCCCATTAAAGAGGAACCAATCTGAGTTGCAAGCCGAATCCTTTGACTCTCTCCGCCAGAGAGAGTACTGGCTGAACGGGACAGCGTTAAATATCCAAGACCAACATTGTCAAGGAACTCAAGTCTAGACCGGATTTCTTTCAAAATTGGCTGTGCAATCACAGCTTTGCGCCCACTGAGTTTCAGCTTGTCAAGAAAATCCAGTTCCTGTATGACAGACAAATTGCAAAAGTCAGCAATGTTCATATTTCCGACCGTGACTGCAAGGCTTATTGGATTAAGCCGCTTTCCATGACAAGCATCGCAGGGAATAGCACTCATATAGGATTGAATTTCTTCCTTAATCCAGTTGCTGTTTGTATCGCGAAAACGTCGTTCTAAATTAGGGATGATTCCTTCAAAAGCTGTCTGGTAAGTATTGGTACCATAGCTGTTTGTGCGCTTAACCTCTATTTTTTCGCCTTTTGTACCATAAAGGAGAATATCAATATTTTCGGGAGACAGTTGGTCAATAGGAGTGTCTAATGAAAAGTGATAATGCTTTGCAAGGCCTTCCATATACATTGCTGCGATAGAATTTCCTTCCATGGCCCATCCGCTTCCTTTAATCCCTCCCTGCTGGACACTGAGAGATTTATCCGGCAGAATTAAATCTGGGTCGATTTTCATGAAAACGCCAAGCCCTGTACATTTCGGACATGCACCAATGGGGTTATTAAAGGAAAACATTTGTGGGGACAGTTCTTCCACACTGACTTCATGCACCGGGCAGGCATAATTCTGACTAAACAGAATATCATCTTGTCCACTTGGACTAACCACAATAATACCATTGGTAAGCGAAGCGGCTGTCTCCAAGCTATCAGCGAGTCTGGGCCTTATTCCCTCCTTGATAATCAACCGGTCCACAACAATATCAATGGTATGTTTTTTATTCTTTTCCAGCTCAATTTTTTCAGAAAGATCATAAAGTATACCGTCCACCCTTGCACGGACAAAACCACTTTTGCGTGCTGATTCAAACTCTTTTGCGTGCGTTCCCTTTCGTGCGCGAACAACTGGTGCCAAAATCTGAATTTTCGTTCTCTCCGGCAGTTCCATGACTTTGTCTACGATTTGGTCAATCGTCTGCTGTTGAATTTCGCGTCCGCAGATGGGGCAGTGCGGAACGCCGACACGGGCATATAAAAGCCGCAGATAATCATAAATCTCAGTGACGGTGCCAACCGTGGAACGTGGATTCTTAGAAGTCGTTTTCTGATCAATAGAAATGGCCGGAGAAAGTCCGTCAATGGAATCGACATCCGGTTTTTTCATCTGTCCTAAAAACTGGCGAGCATAAGAAGACAGCGATTCCATGTAGCGGCGCTGCCCTTCCGCATAAATCGTGTCGAATGCGAGACTGCTTTTCCCAGATCCGGACAATCCAGTAAAGACTATCAATTTATTTCTTGGAATTTCAAGGTCGATGTTTTTGAGATTGTGTTCTCTTGCACCCTTGATGTAAATAGTATTTGCTGACATCGGCTAATTTCCTTTCTTCAGTTCTGCAATTCGGTCGCGCAAAGAAGCAGCTCGTTCAAATTCCAACAATCTGGCTGCCTCTTTCATTTCTTTTGTCAAGCGAGCCATTTCTTCCTGCCGTTCAATTGGTGACAGATGCTTTTGAGGTTTTATGCTTTTTTTCTTTCTGCCTTTTGCAGAGGAAATTTCCAACACATCTGCAACTTTCTTCGTTATCGTTTTCGGGGTAATTCCGTGTTCCCGATTATAGGCTTCCTGCAGACTGCGGCGACGGTTTGTTTCCTTGATAGCAGCCTCCATACTCGGAGTAACCGTATCCGCATACATAATCACATGCCCATCCGCGTTTCTTGCTGCACGGCCGATTGTCTGGATAAGGCTGCGTTCGCTGCGGAGAAAGCCTTCTTTATCAGCATCCAAAATAGCAACAAGACTGACTTCTGGAATATCCAGTCCCTCACGCAGTAAATTGATGCCGACTAATACATCAAATTTCCCCAGCCGCAAGTCACGAATGATTTCCTGCCGCTCTACCGTGTCAATATCGTGATGCAGATAACGAACACGTATTCTCATTCCTTCCAGATAAGAGGTCAAATCTTCGGCCATTTTCTTTGTGAGCGTTGTTACCAAGACTCGCTGGTGCTTTACCGTGCGCAGATTGATTTCCGAGATCAAGTCATCAATCTGTCCTTCGGTTGGTTTTACATCAATTTCCGGATCCAGCAATCCTGTTGGGCGGATAACTTGTTCTACGATTTGAGAAGCCTTCTGCAGTTCCATATCGCCGGGAGTTGCACTGACAAAAATGACTTGATTGATATGACGGTAAAATTCATCAAAATTGAGCGGACGGTTATCATATGCACTTGGAAGACGAAATCCGAAATCAATCAGATTCTTTTTCCGTGCACGGTCACCGCCATACATTCCACCAACCTGTGGCAGAGTAACATGGGATTCATCGACAAACATCAGAAAATCGTCTGGGAAATAGTCAAGAAGTGTGAACGGAGCACTTCCGGCTGGCCTCCTTGACATGACACGGGAATAATTTTCTATACCTTTACAAAACCCAATTTCCTGCAGCATTTCTATGTCATAGGTTGTCCGTTCCCTGATGCGCTGTGCTTCAATTAGTTTGCCTCGTTCTTCAAAATATTTTACACGCTGTTGCATCTCCGCATCAATGTCCGTTAAAGCCTGTTCCATTTTATCGCGGGGAACTATATAATGGGAAGCCGGATAAATAGCAACATGCTTCAAGTCGTTTTTCCGTTCCCCTGTCACAGCATTCAGTTCACTGATTCGGTCAATCTCATCGCCAAAGAATTCCACGCGAATAATCGTATCATTTGAGTAAGAGGGAAAAATTTCAACGACATCCCCGCGGGCGCGAAATTTATTGCGCGTCAGTTCCAAATCATTTCGTTCATATTGAAGTTCAACTAGTTTTTTTAACAGTTCGTCTCGATCCTTCTGCATTCCGGGCCGCAGGGAAATAACCATGCTTCGGTAATCAATTGGGTCACCAAGCGAATAAATACAGCTGACACTCGCTACAATAATCACATCCCGCCTTTCCGACAATGCGGACGTGGCTGAATGGCGAAGCTTATCAATTTCATCATTGATAGCAGAATCTTTTTCAATATAGGTATCCGTCTGCGCAATATAGGCTTCCGGCTGATAATAATCATAATAGGAAACAAAATATTCTACCGCGTTATGCGGAAAAAAAGTACGGAACTCCGAGCACAACTGTGCTGCCAATGTTTTGTTATGTGCTAAAACCAAAGTAGGCCGGTTTGCTTGTGCAATCACATTTGCCATCGTAAAAGTTTTTCCGGAACCGGTAACTCCTTTTAAAACTTGTTCTTTATATCCTTTCTGCAGCCCATGCATGAGTTTTTCGATTGCCTGTGGTTGATCTCCAGTTGCAGCATACGGGGATACTAGCTGAAAGTCCATATCATGATTCCTCCTTCCCTGGTGCTGACTCTGCGACCTGATAACCGTCGGCCTCATTTAAACCAATGGCATAATCGAAATAGCCACTCTGCTTAAGTGAAATAAAATCCGATTGCGAAACAATAATGTGATCCACAAGCTGAACTTCTACACTTGAAAGTGCCTGATAAACCAGTTTAGTTGCGTTTAAATCCTGCACAGACGGCAACAGTTCTCCACTTGGATGATTATGTGCAAGAAATGCAAATACAGCATCATAACGAACAGCCGTCTGTACAATCTTTCGGACATAAATATTGGCAGTTACTGCAGTACCTTCATTTATAGTGTCACAGAACAGCAGCCTATGACGGGAATCCAGAAGCATAAGCAGAACGAATTCATGACTGCGTCCGACAAACCATTTTTGCAAATAAGCGGCTACATCTTTTTCTCCAGCAATATAAGTCACTTTTTTCTGCAGGCTAATTTGATAGCGACGGTAAACATCAGGCAGAAGCTTTAACAATAAAGCGGCATTTTCTCCAATTCCCTTGACCTTTTCTAATTCTTCTTCTGGTGCATCCAATACGCCGGCCAAAGAACCAAAGCGCTCCAGCAATCTGTGCGCAATTGGGTTCGTGTCTTGATAAGGAATCGCATAAAACAGCAGAAGTTCCAAAATTTCATGTTCCTCAAAACTGTCAATTCCATCTTTGCGATAGCGGGCACGCAGACGCTCCCGATGGCCACTGTGCACATTGTTATTCATAACTGCCATAATGTCCTCCTTCGCCTGTTTGTTAAACCCTGTTTGACAAATAAAAAGTAACAAATTTTGAAGATAGAGTTGTATTAAGAAATAGAAAAGCTGCAAAGCATTTCCGCAACCCGATTGTTTTTACAGTGTAAAGTACCATTTTAGTCCAAACAACAAAATCCTAAAATTTTTCAAACAAGCTATAGATAATCTTATTATACACAAAAAAAGAACTTTGAAAAGCCTTTTCCGAAAGGATGTTCTATTTTACGCACATATTTTTGGCAAAAACTCATTTACAAAGAAAAATTCTTTCTCTTTTATGTGAATTATGATATAATAGAATGGATTATATTTTGAGAGGTTAGCACATGAAAATAGTTACAATTGAAAAAAACGATGCAGGACAAAGATTGGATAAGTTCCTGACAAAAACTTATCCGAATCTTCCACAGTCGATGCTTTATAAATCTATCCGCAAAAAAAATATAAAACTGAATGGCAAACGCTCCCAAATTAATACGCACTTAAAAGAGGGCGATGTGCTTTCTCTGTATTTAAAAGATGAGTTTCTGCAGCAGGAGCCTGAACAGTTCGACTTTTTAAAAGCTCCTGTAAAATTAAATATTCTGTATGAGGACAGCAATTTGCTGCTTTTGGATAAAAAGCCGGGACTGATTGTCCATCCGGATGAAAATTATCATTTTGATTCCCTGATTGCACGTGTTCAGCATTACTTATATGATAAAGGTGAATTTGACCCCTACAATGAAAACAGTTTTGTTCCTGCACTTGTGAATCGAATTGACAGAAATACCGGAGGGATTGTCATGGCAGCTAAAAATGCTGAGACACTCCGCATCCTCAATCAGAAAGTAAAAAGCAGAGAACTCTGCAAACTTTATCTTTGTCTGGTCCATGGACACTTGAATCCCAGGGAAGCAACTTTAGAAGGTTTTTTGCAGAAAAATGAAAAAAAGAATCACGTGTATATTACAAATCATTCTGTTCCCGGCGCAAAAGCCATTCGAACCAAATACCGTGTACTGCAGGAAAAGAAAAACTGTTCGCTAGTGGAGGTTGATCTGCTAACCGGACGCACACATCAAATTCGCGCACATATGGCAAGTATCGGTCATCCACTCCTTGGAGACGGTAAATATGGGACCAATGCAATAAACAAAAAATATGGGTTGAATTATCAGGCACTTTATTCTTATAAGCTCCGATTCAATTTTCGGACAGATGCAGGAACCCTTTCCTATCTGGACCAAAAAGAGTTTGAAGTAAAAGAAATTTGGTTTTTGCCTATGTTCCAGCAGTTGGCTTAAACAAGAGGAACTCTCATGAAAAATTGTTATGATATTTTGGGAGTAAAGCCCGAATGCAGTAAGAAAAAACTTAAAAAGGCCTATATGGCAGCTATAAGTCATCTGGAACCAGATGACTTAATTGGAGAGGAACAGATTGAACAGGCTTATCGTACTGCCTTGGCCAACCGTCAGCACCGCAACGTAAACCAAAAGCAACATGGAATCTGGCAGCCCTCTAAAAAATTTCGAGCACCATATACTGGTCCACACGGAAGTATTGCAGCACGCAATGCAATAAAGCGGTTTGGATTTAAATCTTTTTTTTGTGCTTTGGGCATTATTCTTCTATCATGGGGATGTTATTTCCTTTGTATATTGATAATCCCGAATTTGTTTCCATCCAGTCAATATTCTCAACTTGCGAAAGTATTTAGCAAAGAGTTGGTCGCAGCACTTGTTCAATTAATTTTATATATCGTTCTCACAATTTTGTATGTCTGTCATGTTTTACACAGGGGAAAAAACGGTTTGCGAAAGCTACAAATGGGGTCGCTCTGTGGCTTTGCTTGTTTATTGATTGGGCTGCAAGTTCCGCAAAGCCAATTTGTGCATACGGTTTCACTCATCAACGATATAAAACCACTTTCTTCCAATCATTTGTCCAGCACAAAAAATATTATTTTAGAAGATGCCTTTTTACAGACGGGAAATCGTTTTGGAGATACTTATACTTACAAAGTTGATAAGGCAGGTAAAACATGCACGGTATTTATCCCTTCGAATTTGCTTACCAGCCCAAATGGAACGGTACATCAAGCTTCTGTTACTTTTCTGCCACACACCTGTGCAGCGGCAAAAGTAAGTGTTCGGGCAATGAAAAATCAGATGTTCGGTTGTATTGGTGACTGTTTCTATTTGAACGTTCCGAAAAACACCGGAGTAAACAGCATATACTTGAAGCGAAACAGTGCTGCACTGTTTATAGAACACTTAAAAGCAGATAATAGAGAATCAAAAAATATAAAATGCAATTTGAAATCCATACAACTGAAAAATCCGCAAGGAACACCTCTAGTAACAGAAATTACTGCAGATAAAGTTGCTGCATCCCTTTTAAAAGATGGAAATTTGTTATTGTGTTTTACTGCAGAAGATGATTTAGGAAATCATTCCTGCATTGCATCAGTCATTCATCAACAAACGGGAACAATTATAAATTCTTTTAAGTTAAATGGTGAATGTGCTTACCGATTTTTCTCTTGTGCAGGCAGGTATTATTTTTTTACAGAATCAGCGGTCAAAGAATCTCTTACAGCTCATCGCTACTATCTACAAGTTTACGATCCAGAGCAGAGAAGAATTGTATGGACATCTCCGCAAAGTTTCACTCTCAGCTCCGCCCCCCACATCGCTTCTTTCCAAAACAATGGTGTATGGATCTCAAAACATAGCAATGGTGAGAAGCCCATCGGTGAATTTACAGTTCCAAAAGAATACATGAATTAAAAAAAGCGACCGCGCTCTGAAAGAATCAATCCATAGCAGAGTGCGGTCACTTTCCAAGTCGCTTAACCTTAGGTGTTGTGGTCTACTTGATGAAATTTTTTCAAATTCCCAGTTTTTTGTGAACGCTTGTCCAGTTCCGCTTTCACGTCGTCAAGTGAGATTCCTTCATTCACCATCATCACCATCAAATGATAGAAAAGGTCTGATATTTCATTTATAGTGTCTTCTTTAATACCATTTTTTGCAGCAATAATAGTTTCACTGCATTCTTCGCCAACCTTTTTTAAAATTTTGTCCAACCCTTTATCAAAAAGGTAGCAAGTATAAGAACCTTCTTCTTTAGCATTTTTTCGGCTAATAACGGTATTATACAGTTCCTGAAAAGTATCATGCATTTTCTGTTACCTCCATAATCGGTTTAAAGAAACAACTATGATGTCCTGTATGACAAGCAGCTCCGGTCTGAATGACTTGAATCAGCAAAGTATCGTCATCACAATCTCCATAAATAGAAACAATTTTTTGTACATGACCGGAAGTGGCACCTTTATTCCACAGTTCCTGCCTAGAACGGGACCAGAACCACGTGTAACCTGTTTCAAGTGTTTTTTGGAAGGATTCCCGATTCATGTAAGCCAGCATCAAAACTTTCCCTGTGCTGTATTCCTGCACAACAGCAGGAATTAAATTCCCTTTTTTAAAATACAGGTCATAATTAAACGTTTTAAAATCCGGTTTCATGTCGATTCCTCCGCCGCAGTAATTGCATCTGTTAACTTTAATGTATCCGAATACAGGGATTTTCCACAGATAGCTCCATAGAGTCCAAGTGCTTTTAATGCCTTAATATCATCTGTATTGCGGATACCGCCGCTTGCAACAATATTACAAGAAACACTCTGATTCAGAGTGTCCAGCATCGAAAGATTGGGACCGGAGAGCATACCATCCCGTGAAATATCTGTAAAAATAATTGTCTGCGCCCCAAGTTGTTCCATCTTTTTCGCCAATACCAGATAGTCAACTGCAGAAGTTTTGAGCCAGCCATCCGCAGCTACCATACCATTTTTTGCATCAATACCAATCGCAATCTTCTCATGATAGGTATGAATAGCTTCAGCAGCAAAATCAGGACAATTTAACGCAGCGGAACCCAAAATAACACGAGAAACTCCGCCTTGTAAATAATATTGAATGGTATCCATCTGTCGGATGCCACCGCCAATTTCAACCTTCAGTCCGGTGTTTTGTGCAATTTGAAAAATCACAGAAGCATTGACTGGATGTGCATCTTTCGCACCATCCAAATCCACCATATGGAGCCATTCGGCACCGTCAGACTCAAATGCTCTTGCTGTCTCTAGTGCATTATTTGCTACTTTCTGAGCAGTTGCATAGTCTCCTTGGCGAAGACGTACACATTCTCCGCCCTTGATGTCTATTGCTGGGAAAATCAGCATATTCAGTTCCCATCCTTTTTCATAAAAGTATTCACAGTACTCCTTTTGTAGAAAGAGTACCATCTTGCTGGGCAACAGCCTGATGTAATGCATGTCCCAAAGATTTGAAAATGGCTTCAATCTGATGATGTGCATTGGTGCCATATAGGACACTGCAGTGCAGCGTGATTCCAGAGTTCATGGCAAATGCACGCAGAAATTCTTCTGTCATACAAGTGTCAAAATCTCCGATACGGTCTTGCTGAAAATCCGCGTGAAATACCAAAAAAGGCCGTCCACTAATATCCAGACTGGTAAAAGCAAGAGACTCATCCATTGGAATATAAAATGAACCGTAACGTGCAATACCGCTTTTGTCCCCTAAAGCTTTTGCAAAGGCTTTTCCAAGTACAATCCCGGTATCTTCAACAGTATGGTGGCAATCCACAAAAAGGTCACCTTCTGCATGCAAATGCAAACCAAACCTACCATGTACCGCAAAAGCAGTAAGCATATGATCAAAAAATCCGATTCCCGTAGAAACCTCAACTTCACCACCGTCTAAGCAAAGTTCAACGGTGATATTGGTTTCTTTCGTCCTGCGAGACTCTGACGCTTTGCGCATTTATTTTTCCTCCTCGAAAAAAGATTCAAAAGCAGATAAAAATGCATGATTTTCAGTTTTGCTGCCGGCAGTAACACGCAAAAATGCTGGAAACTTACGGACTGAAATTTGATGTTCCATTAAATAACGATAGCAGGCTTCGACTTGCGGGAATCGCAGTGTTACAAAATTCGTGCAGCTCTTATACAATTGAAATGCATGGGGATGGCGGTTTAAAATATTTTCTGTTTCCTTTTGCAAACTTGCGCGGGATTTTTGAATTTTTTGTATATTAGCCTTCAGTGTATCATGTTCCTGAAGGGCAATGGTACCTATACACTGTGTCAAACTGTTGACATTATAAGGTGACTTCGCAGCATGGAGAATACCAGTAAGCGATGCATTTGCCACTGCAAATCCAAGACGAATAGCGGCAAGGCCCATTTTAGAGCAAGTCTTTAAAATTATTAAATTTTCATACTTGTCTTCTTCTCCAAGAACAGACTGAGGCTCCTCCCAAAAATCCATGTATGCTTCATCCACGACAACCAGGGCATCGACATTTTGAACAACCTGCAAGACCTGCTGCTTTGTTAGTCCGAGGGAAGTCGGATTACATGGATTGCTAAACAGCAGCATTCTCGCATGAGTTTCCTGTACGGTTTGGGTGAATTGTTCAGGTGTTACCGTGAATTCATTTCCTTTGCAAATTTCCACACAATTCGTTTCAGCAAGTTTTGGATAAAATGCATACATAGAAAAATCTGGTGCAGTTGTGACTACTGTCTCCCCCTTCATCAAAAAATTAGAAATCAAAATGTTGATGAGTTCATCAGAACCATTTCCAGCTGTAACATGATTCGGGTTAATATGATAGTATTCACCAAATGCTTTACAAAGTTCAACAGCATAGGGATCTGGATATCGATTGAATGCTATTTGCTGTACAGCAGCTGCTATTTTCTGCAGAAGATCATCGGGCAAATTCAGGAAAGATTCATTCGCATCCAGATGTGTAATGCCCTTTGTTTCAGCAACTGGTATGTAGGGCTTCAATTGCTGAAGTTTTTCATTAATGTGATATGCCATCTTGTTTCCTCACTTTGATGCTATTTGCATGTGCAGTCAGGCCTTCTGTTTCAGCAAGTTTCATAATATCATTGCAGACTGGAGCCAGTGCATCCTTTGTGTAATAGATAAAACTGGATTTTTTAATGAAACTGTCAACTGAAAGTGGTGAAAAGAAACGTGCCGTTCCACTGGTAGGAAGGACGTGATTCGGGCCAGCATAATAGTCTCCCAGAGGTTCTGGAGAATAATTACCAAGAAAAACGCTTCCGGCATTGTCAATTTTACCAATGTACTCCACTGGATTTTTTACACATAGTTCCAAATGCTCCGGAGCAATCTCATTTGCAAACTCGACTGCTTCATTTAAATTTTTGCAAAGAATCACTGCACCAAAATTATCAAGAGAATTTTCAATGATTTCTTTGCGCGATAGACTCTTAATTTGTTGATACAACTCCGTTATCGTTTCATCTGCAATTGTCTCACTGGTTGTGAGCAAAACAGCAGAAGCCATACGGTCATGCTCCGCTTGACTCATCAAATCAGCAGCCAGATAAGCTGGTTTGGCAGTTTCATCCGCAATAATCAGGATTTCACTAGGACCAGCAATCATATCAATATCGACTGTGCCATAAAGCTGCCGCTTTGCTGTAGCAACGTAGATGTTCCCGGGACCTACGATTTTATCCACCTTAGGAATCGTTTCTGTACCGTAAGCCAGTGCAGCAACTGCCTGAGCACCACCGACCAAAAATACACGGTCAACACCAGCTGTCAATGCAGCAGCCATGATATTCGGATTCGGTTTTCCTCCCTTCCCTGGAGGTGTTACCATAATCAACTCTTTAACTCCGGCAATTTTAGCAGGAATTGCATTCATCAAGACACTGCTGGGATATGCGGCAGTACCACCAGGAACATAAATACCGACTCGGTCAAGTCCCCGGATTCGCTGTCCCATTAGAACACCATCTGCACGAGGCTCCATCCAACTCTGCTGTTTTTGACGAGCATGAAAATCTTTAATATTATCTGCTGCTTTTTGAAGTGCAGATAAAAATTCCGGATCACAGCTTTTTACGAGCTGTTTCATTTCCTGAAGGCTGACTTCTGTACTTTCCGGAATTGATCCATCAAATTTCAGCGTATAGTCCCGCACAGCAGCGTCACCATTTTGTTTTACATTGGATAAAATTTCCGAAACGGTCGCATCCACTTTCTTCCCTGCTGCTTCACTGCGAGAACGAAACTTTTGGACAAAATTGCGAGCAAAATCGCCGCCTTGTCTGACGACTTGTATCATTTCTGTTCCTCCTTTGCTTTTTCCATCTGTGCAACTAATGCTTCAATTTCCGCTTTTCTAAGTTTTAAACTAGCAGAATTTGCAATTAAGCGGGCAGAGATCTGACAAATTGTATCAATAACAGCCAATCCATTTTCTTTTAAGGTTGTTCCGGTTTCCACGATATCGACAATTGCATCAGCAAGACCAAGTAGCGGAGCAAGTTCAACACTGCCCTCAATTTTGATGATTTGAACATTCATGGACTTACCCTCAAAATAATTTCTGGCCACATTCGGATACTTACTGGCAATTACTTTTGTGTGATAGCCTGAGAAAAAATCATGTCCAACCGGCCCTGCCAATGCAAAACGGCATTTACCAAATCCGAGGTCAAGAAGCTCATAAAAACTGCCATGTGATTCTAAAATCGTATCTTTACCAACAATGCCAAGGTCACAAACACCGTGTTCTACATAAGTAATCACATCAGCAGCCTTTGCAAGCACCACTTCAATTGACCCGTCCCCAACGGGAAGAATAAGTTTACGCCCTTTATTTCGGACGGAGTCACAGCAAATTCCAATTTTATCGAGCATTGCGACAGTATCTTGTTCCAGCCGGCCTTTCGTTAAAGCAATACGCAGTGGTTTCATCACAACAGTACCTCCGTAATTTGATCTCCAACGACATCGAGCCGGCGAATTCCAAGAGACCGGGCATAATCTTCTGCTTCCGCGCGAGTTTGAGCAACGCTGGTTTCACAGCGAAGTCCCTGTTTGGTTAATGCACGGGCATGAGATAATGCTTTAATGGAATAGCCGTTCTCGCCGAAAACCAAAATCTGTGCAGCCGATGGTGCATTGTAGTGTCCATGTGCCAAAGCAATACGTGTCAAGGCATCCACATTGATGCCAAAACCAATGGCAGGCATTGGACAATGAAACTGTGCAAGTAGGTTGTCATATCTGCCGCCCATCAAAATAGAATCCCCGTAACCTTCCGTATATGCCGTAAAGATAATATCGGTATAATAATCATTTCGTTGAACCATGCCTAAATCGACAATCACGCGCTCCCCAAGTCCTAGGTCCTGCACTGCATGATAAATCTTGTGCAGATAAGAAAGCGTTTTCTGCGCTTTTTCCGTTGAACAAATTTCCCGTGCCTGAGCGAAAACTTCTTCTCCACCAAAAAGGCGCGGCAACCGACGCATACCATGGACAGCAGCGGTCTGCGGCAGGGTATCAAGAATGGTGTCCAGTGCCGCATAATTTTTCGTTTCAATAGCACTTCGAATATCTTCCAGCTGCTCCTCCGAAACCGGCATCTGATGTGCTAATTCCCGAAAAAATCCTGCATGGCCGAGTTCCAGCCGAAAATCAGGTGCGCATGAAGACAATGCTTCAACTGCTGTTGTCAGCACCTCTAAATCAGCACGAATGCCAGAAGCCCCCATGAACTCAATTCCAGCCTGTGCATTTTCATCTAACCTGCCGGCAAGACCAGGATTACTCCGATAAACCGGTTGTGTATAAAACAGCCGAAGTGGAAGCTGATGATTTTTCAGTCTGGTGGCAACCAAGCGAGCAATTGGCATCGTTGAATCTGGTCTCATCACAAGAATCCGCCCACGCCGGTCTGACATTTTGTACATTTCTTCCGGATTGATTCCAGAGTACTTGGGGTCAAATACATCGTAGAATTCAAGTCCGGAAGTCATTACTTCATTATATCCGCGCGTGCGAAAAGCATCAGCAAGTTTGCTCTCAACACTTCTGCGAGCAAGACATTCTTCAAAAAGAAGATCGCGCGTACCTTCTGGCGTAATCATATTATTCTTTTTCATTCGCTAAACTCAATCCTTACATCCATTTACTTTAGCATGCTAATATAATAGCATGCTAAATCTTAACTGTCAACAATTATTTAAAAGGTAAAATTATGATCCAAAAAGTGTCATTTGGCTGCTCTGCGGAAGCCCATCCAAGGCACCTGCTTCCTGTAAATTTTCTATAACGGATTTGCTGACTTTACTGCGGGCCTGCAGATCGTCAATAGAAATATATGTACCGCCGTCTTTAGCGGCTGCCAAAGCATTTGCAGCAGATTCACCAACCCCGCTGATGGATGCGAACGGCAGCCGGACTTTCCCGTCTTCTACCAGATACTTACGGGCATCCGACTTATATAAGTCAATTGGCAATACTCCAATACCGCGGGCTAACATCTCATTTACAATTTGCAAAGTTCCAAAAGCGGCTGTTTCTTTTGCGCTGGCTTCTTTGCCTTTTTGCTGAATTTCATGCATGCGCTGCTGCACAGCAGGCCGGCCCTTCACAACTGTAGCACCGTCAAAGTCTTCTCCGCGCACGGTAAAATAGGCTGCATAATACTCAACAGGTTTATGAACCTTGTACCATCCTAGGCGAAGCGCTGAAATCATATAGGCAGCAGCATGTGCTTTGGGGAACATATATTTAATTTTAAAACAGGAATTGATATACCATTGCGGAACGTTATGTTCTTTCATGGCCTTAATATGTTCATCCGTCAATAATTTAGGTGCTTTCCCCTTTCGAGTGATTTCCATGATCTTAAAGGCCATTTTCGGTTCCAGTCCTTTTTGCAGCAGGTAAGTCATGATAGAATCACGTGTACCGATGACTTGTGAAATGGTACAAGTCCCATCTTTTATCAAATCCTGCGCATTTCCAAGCCACACATCTGTGCCGTGCGACAGGCCAGAAATCTGCAGCAAGTCTGTAAAAGTCTTTGGCTGCGAGTCCATCAGCATCTGTCTCACAAAAGGAGTTCCCAGTTCCGGCATGGAAAATGTACCAGTTTGGCAGTCAATGTCTTCAGAAGTTACACCGAGTGCTTCCGGTGAATGGAACAGACTCATGACTTGGGGGTCACTCATAGAGACAGACATCACTGGAATTCCGGTATACTCTTCTAAATATCGATAAATAGTTGGTACATCATGTCCCAGTTCATCCAGTTTGCAAATTGTGTCATGAATAGAATGGAAATCAAAATGTGTGGTGATATTCGCATTTTTTTGATCATTCGCAGGATGCTGTATCGGGCAGAAATCGTAAATTTCATAGCCGCGCGGGACAACGACCATGCCGCCGGGATGCTGACCAGTGGTCCGTTTAATGCCAGTGCATCCCTGTGCCAAACGCATTTCTTCTGCTTTATGCATCGTGGAAATATCATTCTTTTCCTGATATTTTTTAACATAGCCAAATGCGGTTTTATCGGCAACAGTTGCAATGGTCCCTGCTTTGAACACATGGTCTTTACCAAAAAGTGTTTCTGTGTAACGATGCGCTCCAGATTGATACTCTCCGGAAAAGTTTAAGTCAATATCCGGTGTTTTGTCTCCGTCAAATCCAAGAAATGTTTCAAAAGGAATGTTATGCCCGTCCTGCCGCAGTGGAGAACCACAAACCGGACAGATCTTTGGCGGCAGGTCAAATCCCGAACCATAACTTCCATCTGTAATAAATTCGCTATATTTGCAGTATGGGCAAATATAATGCGGAGCCAATGGATTTACTTCAGAAATACCCGACATACTGGCAACAAATGAGGATCCGACTGAACCACGAGAACCGACCAAATAACCATGCGCTTCGCTGTCGGCAACCAGTTTTTGCGCGGTCATGTATAAAACGGAAAACCCATGTTTATTAATGGAACCAAGTTCGCGGTCCAACCGGTCCTTGACAATTTTAGGGAGCGGTTCTCCGTAAATTTGCTTTGCACGTTTCCAACAGATTTCATTCAGCTGTTTCTCTGCACCGTCAATGAAGGGCGGAAAAACGCCGCTTGGTATTGGCTGAATCTCTTCACACATATCAGCAATTAAATTTGTATTTTTGACAACGACTTCAAAGGCAACATCTTTGCCAAGATAAGAAAATTCCTTCAGCATTTCTGCCGTTGTGTGGAAATACAGAGGGGGCTGTTCCTCTCCGGAATCAAAGCCCTGTGCCGTTTGTAAAATCTTACGGTAATCCCGATCTTTCGGGTCCATAAAATGGACATCACAGGTTGCAACAACAGGCTTATGCAAAGCTTTTCCAAGCTTGACAATCGTCCGGTTAAACTCCTGCAAAGTTTCTACATTTGGTACAGAACCATCACGCACCATAAACTGATTGTTCCCAACCGGCTGGATTTCTAAATAATCATAAAAGTCGGCAAGTTCCAATAACTGGTTCCATGGTTTTCCTTCAAAAACTGCATGGTACAGTTCACCTGCCGCGCAGGCACTACCAATTAAAAGCCCTTCACGGTAATGAATCAGTTCACTTTTAGGGATACGAGGATTACGATAAAAATACTTTAAGTGTGCCATGGAAACTAGTTTGTAAAGATTTTTCAGCCCCGTTTGGTTACGTACCAAAATGATCTGATGATAGGACTTCATTTTTTTAGTACCGCCCTTACTGTGATAAGACGCAAGGCTGGTATTAATGTCTTTGACAGTTTTTGCCTTTGTATCTTCCTGCAGACGCTGCAGCAACAGTATAAATATCTGTCCCAGCATCTCAGCATCATCACAGGCTCGGTGATGATTAAAGTTTCCCAAATGCAAATATTTTGCAACTGTATCCAATTTATAGTTTTTAATGTCCGTAAGCATTGTACGGCACATAGGGATAGAGTCAATATAGGGATAGGAAAAATCCATATGATGGCGTTTAGCCGCGGCACGCAGAAAAGAGGTATCAAAATCGGCATTGTGGGCAACCAAAACTGCCTTTTCCCCACAGAATTGATAAAATGCTTTTAATGCTTCCTCTTCACTGGGAGCATCCTTCACCATATTATCAGTAATACCAGTCAATCCCGTAATCTTCTGCGGAATTGGCTTTTCCGGATTAACAAAGGTATCAAACCGCTCTGTAATTCGGCCGTCACAAATGCGAACGGCACCGATTTCTGTCATACGCTCCTGTTTTGGGGAAAGACCAGTTGTTTCCAAATCGAAAGAAATAAATTCTCCGTTCAACGGACAGTCGCTGTCTCCGATCACTGCAGGCACAAGGTCATTGACAAAATAAGCTTCTGTACCATAGATCACTTTAATGGGTTTCCCTTCTTTTTTCAGAGAAGCAGCTGTATTCATCGCTTCCGGAAAAGCCTGCACGACACCATGGTCAGTAATAGCAACAGCCGGATGCCCCCAATTGGCTGCGCGTGTGATAAGATCAGCAGCAGAATTAACCGCATCCATTTGCGACATATTGGTATGCATATGCAGTTCAACACGTTTGGCAGGAGCTTTATCCTGCACTTCAAGCTGCTTAACTGTACCCATTCCGCGGGGACGCATCACAATTTCGTGGTCATATTTGTCGTATTCCACATCTCCGCGAACCAACACACATACACCATTATGAAGTTTTTCCAGCGGTTTACTGTCGGGAACATTTTCAAAAATTTTAAGTGTAATGGAACCCGTATAATCCGTAATATTGATAGAAAAAATCTTATGCTGCTTGTCCCGCGTTAAGCGGGATTCGATAGAAAAGATTTCTCCCCAAACAGTTAATGAACCAATATCCGGAGTAATACTGCTGATTGGCACAGGTTTTGACTTGGGCAATGACTTATAAAGAGGACGCGCTGTTTCCAAAAGAACAGAGGGATAAAATGTGTTTCCTTCTCGCACTTCAATTACATGCGGTGTGGTCTGATGCTCCATGGAAGTTTCATAATCTTCCTGTTTATTAATCAACTCCAGCCGACGCACTGTTTCTGCTTGGTGTATCTGCATTTCCTGATATTGACTGCTACTGTCATCTACTTCCAGCCTTCCGGTAAAAGACACTTGAACATTCAATCCGAATTCTTCCTGAATCAGTTGTGAAAGGACATGGCCTGCATGTTTAGATTGAAGTAACCTCTTCCCACCATGCTTTAGTTCAATAGTCAAAGTATCTTGAACAAGTGTTGCGGTAGAATCCAGAAGTATTCCATTCATTGTTGCTTCATGCCGTTTTAATTCTATCACTAGCTCCGGATAATATTTTACATTAAAAAGTGCTGCACTGTATTTAGGTGAAATCTGTACATGAGATAAACGAAGTTGTTTGCATTTTTCGACCTGAGCCTCCGCATCATATAGTGTCTGACGTTTAACAAGAGCATCCAGAGCAATTTCTGCTTTTATTGACCTTTCCTTTGCATTAATTTGAATCTGTTTCAGTTCACCGGAAAGAAGCGGCTCCGGAAGATTCGAACAGTCAATATATGTACCAAAAAAGCTACCGAAGGTATTCATTTAAACCTCCGTTCCATTTGAAATAAAATAGTTTATATCCTCAAGCCGCATATCCTGCTGTAAATAATCCAAGCAAGGTCACTTTCGTTCATAAGTGATTCATTTCTTCCATTAGTGCGGAAACCAACTGATTTTCCGGTACGCGGCGAATAATTTTACCTTTTTTAAAAAGCAGTCCGACTTTTTCACCACCGGCAATACCGATGTCTGCTTCTTTTGCTTCCCCGGGGCCATTTACAGCACAACCCATCACCGCTACTGTAATGGGCTTATGGCAGCCCCGCAACTGTTGTTCCACCTCATGGGCAATACCAATTAGGTCAATGCGGGTCCGGCCGCAGGTTGGGCAAGAAACAATTTGAGGGCCCGGCTGTCCCATCCCCAAGGCATGTAGAATATCTTGACCGGCATAGACTTCTTTGATGGGATCAGCTGTCAAAGATACACGAATCGTATCCCCTATTCCACGCTGCAGTAAGGATCCAATACCAATTGCTGATTTAATCAGCCCCATCCGTTCTGTACCAGCCTCCGTCACTCCCAGATGAAGTGGATAAGGACATCTTTGTGCACACAATTCGTAAGCGCGAATCATTGTATTGACATCAGAAGATTTGATGGAAATCACAATATCTGTAAAATGAAATTTTTCCAACAAAGCTGCATGACGTAAAGCACTCTCCACCAGTGCTTCCGGAGTGGGACCATTATATTTTTGCAGTAAACTTTTTTCTAAGGAACCGGAATTTACGCCGATACGGATTGGAATATGTTTTTCCGTACACTTTTTAACAACAGCCTGTACCCTTTCTTCTCCACCGATATTGCCAGGATTAATACGGATGGCATCAGCTCCGGCATCTGCTGCCGCCATAGCCAACCGATAATCAAAATGTATATCTGCTACTAAAGGAATGGAAGCAGCCGAACGAATAGCCGGTATCAATGCCACTGCATCTGTATTGGGAATAGCGGCACGAATAATCTGGCATCCTGCCTTTTCTAATTGTACTGCCTGCTGCACGCTGCCGGCAAGATCAGTGGAAGGAATATTCAGCATCGACTGTACCGTTACAGGTGTACCGCCACCAATCGGAACATTCCGAACGATAATTTGTTTGCTTTTCCGCATATTACCCTCCAATTCCATGCCCGGTTGTAATTCGCATAACATCACTTACAGAAACGATTACCATAAAGGCAAGAAGCAGGGAAAAGAAAACCGATTCTATCACTGCCGCATATTTGGGATTTAAAGGTTTACGTCGAACGGCTTCGATAATGAGAAATAAAATTTTTCCACCGTCAAGTGCTGGAACCGGAAGAAGATTGATAATCCCAAGATTCACTGTAATGATCATAATAATATAAAGAATATTATTAACAGCGGATAAAAAGCTTTTCTGAAGTCCTGCACTTGCAGATTGACTAATCACCTGCACCAAACCGACAGGGCCGGTCATATCATTCAGTCCAAAACGGCCGGTAACCAATCCTGCAAGGCTAGCCCAAACCTGTCGGACAACTGAAATTGTGTCTGTAAATGTTTTTTGAAAGATCGTCAATGGAGTTTTAGAAACAGGTTTCACATAAAAATCAAGCTGTACGATCTTTTTTCCCCCGGATGATGCGGTTGCATGAAGTTTAATATTGTTAAAAGAAACAGCCTTTCCCTTACGGACAGCCTGAACGGTAACAGAATCTGGATTTGCCAGTGCCAAAGCAAATATCAAATCTTTATCTGTGTGAATTTTATAGCCGTTAATGCTGGTAAAGCGGTCTCCCGCCTGCATCCCTGCACTTTGCAAGGCAGAGTGTGGACTAAATTGGCTGATTGTCGTGGAGGCAAAAGCAGTTTCCTGACCTAGCAGAATACTCATTAGAACCAGTCCAAGAATAATATTCATCACACCGCCCATTACCAGCACCAAAAAGCGCTGCCATTTAGGTTTATTACAAAAGGCATGTGGATCTGTACATGGGGTTCCGTCTTCATCCTGACTATCTTCGCCGGGCATTACGCAAAATCCTCCAATGGGAAGCGCACGGAGTGAATAATCCGTTTCTCCTTTATGAAAGTGGGCTAACCGAGGCCCCATTCCTATGGAAAACTCATCCACGCGGATTCCACACGCCTTTGCTGTAAAAAAATGCCCTGCTTCATGAATGAGAATACTTAGACAAAAGAGAAGGACGCCGATAATAATGAGAATGATAATCTCTGCCGCTCTGATAGTAAACCCTCCTCATACATGGGAATAAACAAATGCACGCGCATTTGCATCTGCTTGCTGCACCACTTTTAATGTTAAGTTTGGCACATCTGGCTGAGCATTCATTGCTTCTTGAACGAGCTGCCCAATTTGCAGAAAGGAGATTTTTCTCTGCAGAAAAAGTTGAACGGCTGCTTCATTGGCTCCGTTTGCTGCTGCGGGTGCTGCACCGCCGCGCTGCATGGCTTCTAAGCAGGCTGCAAAACAAGTAAAGGTTTCGGGATCCGGTTTATAAAAAGTCAATTTTCCCGTTTGAAACAAGTCAAGTTCCTTTACTGGACTCGCAACTCGTTCCGGATAAGTCAACGCATACTGGATTGGCAAGCGCATGTCGGCTGTACCAAGCTGTGCAAGGATTGCATGATCAGTAAACTCTACCATAGAATGGATAATGCTTTCCGGATGAATGACAACCTGTATTTGAGAAAGCGGAACATGAAATAACCAGCCTGCTTCCATGACTTCTAACCCTTTATTCATCAGCGTAGCGGAATCAATCGTTACCTTTGCTCCCATATTCCAATTGGGATGTTTAAGAGCTTGTTCCGGTGTAACAGATGATAATTCTTCTTTCCTTTTCCCAAAAAATGGCCCGCCAGAAGCTGTTAAAATAATTTTTTTCAATGCTTTGCCAGAAGTCCCCTGCAAGCATTGGAAAATTGCACTGTGCTCACTGTCAACCGGAAGTAAACTCCCCTTGTGTTGCTGCAGAGCATCCATAACCAGCGCACCACCAGCAACCAGCGTTTCCTTATTCGCCAAAGCAATAGTTTTATCTGCTTGAATAGCAGCTAAAGTTGGTTGTAAGCCAGCAATTCCAACAATTGCGTTCAAAACAAGATCTGCCGACGGTAATCTGGCTGCTTCACACAGTCCATCCATACCACTCAGAACTTTCGTTCCTGTATCGGCAATCCGTCCTTTTAATGTTAAAGCTGCATTTTCATCATAAACAGACACAAGCTGCGGTTGAAATTTCCGGATTTGTTCTTCCAACAATTCAATGTTAGAATGTGCAGCTAAAGCACAAATATGCCACCCTAAGTTACGCACAACATCAATCGTCTGAGTACCAATTGAGCCGGTTGATCCTAAAATAGAAATGCACTTTTTCATTCTGTCCCCCGTATTGTAAATAGAATTTAATAGACCATCGGGAAAACCTGCAGCAGCAGATAAACGAATGGTGCAACAAAAATTACACTGTCAAACCGGTCCAGTATTCCACCGTGTCCAGGTATTAAATCACTAAAATCCTTAATATGGCAGCTCCGTTTAATGATGGAAAAGCTAAGGTCGCCTAACATAGAGAGAATCGCACCAACCAATCCGATCACAATTAGGACAACAAAATTTACATATACGGTTCCGCCCCAATAAAGGTTTTGAAAAATAAAACCAAACAGCAGCATCACCATAACATCAGATATAATTCCACCAACAGCACCTTCAACTGTTTTTTTCGGGCTGATATTTGGACACAGTTTACGCTTGCCAAACAAGCTGCCAAAGATATATGCGCCCGCATCAGCTGACCATGCTGCAAATATGGCAACAATCACATGGAACATACCATGTGTACCTCCGGCATCGCGGAGTAAAACCAATGTCTGCAGAGAAGATGGTATCAGCATAGCCATGCTGTATATAATTGCAACCTCGCGGAAAGAAATGACAGAATGGTAAAGGATCATAGCCCCAAACAGGACAACTGTGTAAATAAAAAGGCCAAGTCCTTTTGCAAACATGTCAACCAAAAAAGGCAATATTGCTGCAAAAATATAGCTTGGAACAACCAATGCAATCTGCTTTGTCATCTGCAGGGCTGCAGAAATTTCCCACACTCCCATAATACTGATAACTGCAATAACAATATTTAATGCAATGGGAAATCTGGCATTGCACAATACAACGGCGGCAAGCAGAATTAAAATTGTAAGTGCCGATGTCAGCCGTTCCCTGATCGAATTTAGCACCTTCATACTAAATACCTCCGAATCTCCGGCTTCGGTGAGCGAATTCCATCAGCGCTTTATTTAAATCGGCCGGTGTAAAGTCAGGCCAAAGAACATCCATAGAAATAAATTCAGCATAAGCTGATTGCCACAGCAAAAAGTTGGACAGCCGTTCTTCCCCGCTTGGTCGGATAATCAAGTCCACATCTGGCTGCCCTGATGTATATAACTCAGCAGAAAGAGTTTTTTCTGTAATGTCAGGAATCCGGATGGATCCCGCGGCAGCTTTTGCGGCTAAACTTTTGGCTGCCCGGACAATTTCTGCCCGCCCGCCATAATTCATAGCAATATTTAGCACCATGCCTCTTCTGCCTTTACAAACTTCTGCTGTTTCTGCAATTAATTTTTGTAGATTTGGAGGAAACTTACTGGTGTCGCCAATAAAATTGACTTTAATATCATCATTTCGAAAATCCCGCAAAGATTCCTCTAGATACTGTTTAAACAAAACCATAAGTGCTCCCACCTCTTCCGGTGGCCTAGTCCAGTTTTCAGTGGAAAAAGCATAAACCGTAAGAAATCGGATTCCAATTTTGCTACAGTAACGGGTGATTTTCTTGAAAACGGCTGCTCCGGCAGAATGCCCCACAGAACGAGGTAATCCACGCTTCTTAGCCCAACGTCCGTTTCCATCCATAATAATTCCCAAATGTTTGGGCATTAATTCCGGCGCTAAAGCAATTTTTTGCATAGTTTGTTTCATATGGAACCTTCTATCAATATATTTACTTCCATCTTTATTGAATAAAAGCTCTTATTATAAAACACAAAGGCGCAGATAAGCGCCTTTGTGTACTTATTGGTCGTCAATAAGCAGCTTTTAAAATTCCATAATTTCTTTCTTTTTGGATGCACAAACATCATCAATTTCTTTACAATACTTGTCAGTCAAATCCTGCGTCTTTTTTTCGGCAACTTTCAAATCATCTTCGGCAAGGTCTCCGTCTTTTTTCATCGCTTTCAATTTTTCCATTGCATCCCGTCGAATCGATCTAACTGCTATTTTAGATTCCTCAGCCATTTTACCAATATCCTTGGCAATTTCTTTGCGGCGGTCTTCTGTTAAAGCAGGGAAAATCAACCGGATAATTTTCCCGTCGGACTGCGGATTGATTCCAATATCCGAAGTCTGGATTGCCTTTTCAATCATACGGCAAACAGATGGATCCCATGGCTGAACAGTTAGCACACGTGCTTCAGATACAGCTACAGCTGCCAGCTGGTTAATTGGAGTCGGAGCACCATAATAGTCAACCATGATTTTATTCAAAACATTTGGGTTGGCACGACCTGCGCGGATTTCCGAAAAATCTTCTTTAAGAACATTGATTGATTTTTTCATTTTTGTTTCTGCTGTCTGCAGGATTTCTTTCATTAGGTGTTATCCCCCTTCACAATAGTGCCGATTGGCTGTCCACAAATAACTCGCTCTATATTTTCCGGATCGTCAATGCTGAAAACGCAGATGGGAATATGATTGTCACGGCACATGGAAGCCGCGGTACTGTCCATCACTTTTAAATCTTTATTCAAAACATCCATATAAGTAAGCGTATCAAACTTTTTAGCATTGACATTTATTTTAGGGTCTGAATCATAAACGCCATCAACCATGGTCGCCTTTAAAATAATATCTGCTTCAATTTCAGCTGCACGCAGAGCGGCTGCGGTATCCGTAGAAAAGAAAGGATTACCGGTCCCACAGCCAAAGACAACTACCCTGCCTTTCTCCAGATGACGAACGGCGCGGTTACGAATATACGGCTCAGCGACTTCCTGCATACTGATAGCAGTCTGAACACGTACTGGAACACCAAGCTGTTCCAAAGCATCGGCTACTCCCAGAGCATTAATTGCAGTAGCTAGCATGCCCATATGATCTGCACGAGTGCGATCCATTTTCCCGCTCGAACGACCGCGCCAGAAATTTCCGCCACCAACTACAATACCAATTTGGACCCCCATTTGAGAGCAAGTTTTAATCGGGCCGCAAATGCGCAATACTGTATCAAAATCAATTCCATGTCCTTCTTTTCCCGCTAGTGATTCCCCACTGAGCTTTAAAAGAACACGTTTATATTTCGGTGTCATTTTTTGAAACACTCCTAAGGGCTTTAAAGCCAATCAAATTCCATACTGATTCATAACAGATTTATTTTACAATATTTCAGCTGGATTTACAACCCCTGCAAGTGACCTCCAATCGTTATTCACTGAAAATTTCATTGAAAATGAAAAAGTTCATGAAAATCAAGAGGAAAGAAAAAGCCAATGGAAAGCACTTATAATCTGCCGTGAAAAAGCTTTCCATATCAAAGATATTCCAATAAATCTTTGAAGAACCCTGCTGATTTTCAAGAAACAGTTTCACCTGCAATTTTAGGTATTTATATATTGATTTATGCATACTAAAGGGACTGCTGCAAATATTGCAGCAGTCCCTTTAGGCCTTTCCCAACTAGACCGATTCAAAGTTGAATCATTAAGAATACGTCCAATAAACACGGCCATATGGGAACTGACTGATATAATCTGCTAAAGTGTAGTTGTCGTATCCAGGATCGTTAATCAAAAACATGGAAGCATCTAACGAAGTGGGATTCCCATGGGCATCAAGCGGCACATTCTTATAGCCTTTAACAATTATCCAGTGGGACGATTTAGAGCTATAACCACCGACAATAACTGGTTTATTGGCTTTTAAACATTTATAGATATCTGCTAAATTTTTGACAATATCTTGCGAATAGTTGGACGGCCAGTAAAGTCCTCCCCCATCGGTAAACTGACATTGATTTTTTATCATATTGGGTGTGACAGTCTTTTGTGTGCGATAACTCTCCGACATTGCAAGGCAAGTAACTGCACAACCAATTGCACCGATTGTTCCGCCATTACTTCCACCCAGATATGTATTTGCCCATCTTGAATCCTTTTGTTTATAACA
>DHDR01000019.1:133711-138915 GCA_002399445.1 Ruminococcaceae bacterium UBA4871
GAACAGCAGTAACCCTTCACACCATCAGCAGTCTGTACGTGTGTCCAACCACCTGAAATGCCGAGGACTGTTACTGATTCGCCATTTTTAAGCTGCCCTATAACAGTACTATTTGTATTTGGACTGGAGCGGAAATTCAGATAACCACCAGTCAGTTTGACAATTGCTGTTTGTGAAGAGGAAGGGACATCTGCCTTTTTGACACTTGCTGTAGCGGTAAAGACACGGTAATTTGTCTTTCCAACCGTTACATAAACGCCAGCGGATCCAGCCTGTTTGCCTATTAGTTTAAAATAGTAGGAAGTTTTACTGTTAGATGTACTTTTCCCGGCAGAATTTGTATCAAAGACAGAACCATCCGTAGTGTAGGCAGTTACATATGTATTCGGATTATTCGGTGTAATTTTAAAAGTGTAAGAACCGTTTACAGCAACCGACATAGTCGTATCTGACTGAAAAGGCCTGTCTATAATCTTGACGGTGAATAATTTCTTCGGGCTGCTGTCCTCGGCATAAACATCAATGGAAGAACTGACGCTCCCGACTGCATAAAGGGAATAAGCAGATTGCCCATTTTCATAAAGTTCTTTGGGTACAACATTTAATTGTTTATTATCGGAATCATAGAAGTTTAATTTTTCATTTGATTTCAAAAAAGCATCTAAGACTGTGGTTTGCTCCATATCAATCGTTTTTACAGCTGCAGAAGGCGACGGTATGATTGTCTGACCATTAACCGTGCAGGAAATTCCTGAGGCAGCTGAGACTGGCGTGATAAATGTACTGAGCAAAAGCGCCGCCGCAGTAGCAGTAACCGTTACACGTCCAGCCAAACTGTGCTTTTTCTTCATGAATGATGCTCCCTTATGAATTGTTTTTCATCTCACTATGTAAAGAATAAAACAATTTATTTGCAATGATTACAAAACTGTAAGCATTGTCATTATAGCACACTCTGTCAAAAAAAGCGATAGTTTTTTATAAAAATATGTTTTTATTGAAAACTTTAGTAACGTATAGCGCTGAAAATAATCCTATATCAGGAAAGCACGCGCTGCTTTTCTACTTTGCAGCACAACTCTGTTTCCCAAACTCATGACTCTTTATTCACAAAATAAAGTTTGACCCAAACGTTTTATCCTTCCTGATAAAAGAAATTATTCCATATTTTATATTTTACCGATGTATGCAAAATTATTGATATTTACTTTTACTTCTAATTGGCATAATGATAACTAATCACAGCAATGATGTCATAGAATAATTAGAACCATGGACTTCCGGATTTACCGATCATTTGTCTTCTATACCGATCATTTTCAGCCAATGCGAAACATCCTCTTGGTTGCCATTGTTTTCTGTCGCAGCAAATCCATCAAGTACTTTTGCATGGGGGCACATACGCTTCATATCTGTTCCTATATGTGCCAGTCCTCCTCCGCCATTCGTACAAAATGGAACCAATATTTTGCCGGACAAATCTGCATGTGCAAGAAAACTTGCAACAGGTGGAGCCATCGTGCCAAACCAGTTAGGTGTACCAACAAAAATCTTATGATAAATTTCGATATTTTCTGGCATTGCTTTCAATAAAGGATGATAGCCTTTTTCAACTTCTTTTTTTGACTGGGCCACCACAGCATTATAATTTGCTGGATAAGCATTCTGCGGTATCAGCTCAAACAGTACGCCATCTGTACACTTCTGAATCAGGCGGGCTAGCTTTTTCGTATGCGCCGAATGAGAAAAATAAACAATTAAAATTTTAAAATCCATAACACATAATCCTTTCCAAAGTTGATCAATAAATTATTATTCTGTTATAAGTAAAAATTCTTTGAAAGTCAATATCTTTAAAGGAAAATTCATAAAAATGACGAAGAGCCCGCATGAGTACTGCAAATCCAATACCCATGCGGGTTCCTTGCCCTTTCCGGTAACAAACAATGTCAGAAATACATTAAAAAATCATCTGCTATCAGGATTGGCCAGTAAATGTCAAGTACAGCAAGACAGCATTCAGTGCAATAATGACCGCTGCAATTAAAATACCGATAACCTGTATCCATTTTTTGTTTACAAAACTGCCCATCAGGTCCTTTCGACCCGTGATAATCAACATTTGTACGATTGGAAGCGGAAGGATAAAACTAAGGGCTACTTGGCTTAGCACCAAAGCGTTCATTGGATTAATTCCAACGGCAATGATGATTAATGCCGGCAGCATCGTAATCAACCGTCGAAGATTAACCGGAATACTGATGTTGACAAAACCTTTCATGACTGTCTGCCCAGCCATGGTACCAACTGCAGAAGAAGATAGGCCTGCTGCCAGCAGCGCAATTCCAAAAGCTCCACTGGACAATGGGCCAAGCAATGGTTCCAGCGATTTATGTGCCTGCTGCATGGTTTCTACAACCATTCCGTTCCGGTTAAAAACTGCTGCAGAAACAATGACCATTCCGGCATTTACAAAAAAAGCAATATTCATTGCCAATGCAATATCAATTTTTTCCATCTTCAGATGATGCCTTTTTCCTTCTTCTGTTTTGTCAATGCAGCGATACTGTACCAGTTGGGAATGCAGATAAATCACATGAGGCATTACAGTTGCGCCAAGCATACCGACAGCAATCATGACGGCTTCTCCATTGGGAAGCGATGGAATAAAGGTATGAATGCCGACTTGTGCCCAATCTGGTTTTGACAAAAAGATTTCGAGCAAATACGCTATGCTGATAATAGCAACCAATACAGTAATAATGACCTCTACAATCTTTTGCCCATATTTTTCCATATAACAAATGATAAAAGTTAAAAGTCCAGTTACCAACCCCGCATAAAGCATCGGCATATGAAAAAGCAAATTCAGGCCCAGTGCTCCGCCCAAAAATTCTGCCAAGTCCGTTGCCATCGCTCCTATTTCTGAAACGACCCAAAAAAACCAATTAAGCGGTTTTGGAAAAACCTTTGCGCACATTTCCGGGAGATTATGGCCCGTCGCAATTCCAAGTTTTGCAGAAAGTGTTTGTAAAAAAATGGCCATCAGATTGCTCCATAGAATCACCCATATGAGTGTATATCCAAATTTGGAACCTCCGCTTATATTTGTTGCAAAATTCCCGGGGTCAATATAAGCAACACTGACAATAAATGCAGGTCCCAAATAAGCAGCCATTTGATGAATTTTCCCTTTTCGCTTTCGTTTTTGAAAGTTGGAAGGGACGGAATGCTCTGAATCTATCTGTTTCAATTTTACTCTGTCAACAGTTTCTTCAGCTTGCATGGAAAAGCCGCCTTTCCATATATATTGAATTTATAGAAATTTTTCCTATACAAACTATGAATCTGCTGATGAAAATGTTCAGAAGTGTACGGTATCGTCCATTTTGCAAAAGCGTATAAAAAACCGCAGAGTTTAAAATCTCTGCGGTTTAACAGTATGCGATTTAATTATCCTTTTACAGCAACTGCTTCCATTTCAAAAAGCGCATTCTTTGGCAAAGCAGCGACCTGCATGCAGGAACGTGCTGGACAGGCAGTCTTAAAATACTCGCCATAAATTGCATTAATTGCCGCAAAGTCTTGAATATCTGCAAGAAAAACTGTTGTTTTAACAACATCCGCATAACTCATATCGGCAGCTGCAAGCACTGCCCCGATATTTTTCAGCGACTGACGTGCCTGTGCCTCCACGCCAACCGGTAATTCACCAGAAATAGGATCTAAGCCGAGCTGCCCGGAAAGGTACAGGGTATTTCCGGCCTTAATTGCATGGGAATATGGACCAACCGCTGATGGTGCATTTTTTGCTGAAATTACCTCATTCATTATTTATCCCTCCATAAAAAGAAAAAGCTCTTTTACAGTATATCACATCCATGTGATAAATGGTAGAAAAGGATTATTCTTTTAGCCATATTTCAAAGTCTTCCAAAGAAATTTTACCTTCCATGCACTTATCTCTTAAAGCACGTGCACGTATAGACCATTCCAAAAATTCTTCCCGCGTCATACGGCCATAGCGTATTCTGGCATTATGCGTTTTATAGGCACGGTTATAAAGCCGCAGGATAGGATCTTTCATTTGTTTTTGCTGATAGACACGAACTGCACCCATCTGACGGCAAGTTTTCTGGGATCCTTCAATTTTCCGATCGCAGTATTCTGCATTCATACTTCCGGTAACAGCAAAATAACGTCCACAGTTTTTACAGACTTTAAAGCAAACACCCTGTTTCAGATAACCGGCAATAATAAAATGATATAAGTCTTGCAGGGAACGGGGATAGAGAGCATTCACCATCTCCAGTGGAACTTCTTGAGCACGCAGCTCCTGTAATGTAGGGATAACCGGGTAATCACATTCCTTAGTTTTCCAAAGGGGAAGCTGGATTGCAGGGAGAAATTCTGTCACAACCACAGCATACTTAAGCGGTGAATGGTTGGTCAAGCGGTGAGTCAAAGCCAGATCAGCATAGCGGTCAACAAAGGAGGTGTCTTTTCTGTCATCATCCACATTCATGCATTCTTTTACAAGCAGTATCAAGTCTTCCCGCATTTGTTTATAAAGCGGAATAAGCCGAGACAGAAACCGCATATCGATTGCAATCGTCTGTCTCGCTGCCTGAGAAATGGCCTGACTTGCAAATCCAAAATAAGGATGTCTTTTAACAAGATTCAGTGACATATTACGCAACTGTTCCCAATGTGTATATACCTGCAGACCAGCATTAATTTCAAGGAAAATAGTTTCTGTGCGCCGCAGCTCATTATACACGTCTTCAAAATTTCCATAAATGAATGACATCACAGATTCGCCCAGCGGCATTTTGGAACTATATACCTGCAGCCGCTTATCATCGGTATAAGTTTGAAGTTCAAAAGTCTCTTCTTTAGTCTGAAAATAAACGCGTAAAGTTATATTATTTAAAATATCTGGATTGGGCACTTTTCTGCACCTCTTTTTTGCTTTCCTACCAGTGGCTTTGCAAGTAGCAACTTGTTCTAGTTATATTATATAATTAATTATATATGTTCTAAATATGTAAAAGTAAATTGTATTTTATCACTTCTATCCTCATAAAGTTAAAAAAATGTTTTCTGTTCTGCAATATTTTACAATTTCTAATAATTATCAAGGAAAAGCATAGCACAACTTCCATGTTTTTTCAAGCGCAAGTCATCACAAAAATACGTATTAT
>DHDR01000019.1:139089-141156 GCA_002399445.1 Ruminococcaceae bacterium UBA4871
ACTTAAAATATGCTATTCTTACTTTTTTATCCATTTGATTGAAAATAACTGGAAATTCTATTTTTAAATGGATAACTATTGTTGCAACTTAGAAAATAATATGGTAGAATAAATGATATATTTGAAATTGTTGTGACTGAGTTATATTTTGGGCAGCCTTTTAAAATGTTCACTGCCTATCATACAGAAAAATCATGGTAACTTTTAATATCTGCTTGTCAAACCTGAGCAAGCAGATATTTCCCAGCCAATAAGTTGAACTGGAGGCACTTGTATTATGATTGAAACACAGAAAATTGTTGCGAAAGCAAAAATGTTTGGAAAGTTTTCATTAACAATTGATGGAAAAACAATCACCTGCCAGAAACACCGGCCAACTCTGGTCTGGCTGCTCCTGGAAATTCTAATTTATACACGCCATAAACCCCTTTCTGTCGTGGAACTTATGCATGCTCTTTGGGATCGCAATTCAGGCAGTTCTGACCCCATGAATGCACTCAAAAACTTAGTGTATCGTACTCGCGATCTGTTACAAAACTCCTATGGCGAAAGAGGTACCCGTTTTATTCTGTTTTACGGAGACACGTATTGTTGGAATCCAACGTTGGAAACCCACACAGATGTTGACCGCTTTAATAAACTATGTAAATCCATTGAAGAAGCAAAATCTTCTTCTGAAAAAATACAGTTATGTGCAGAAGCCACTCATTTGTATTCCGGAGCTTTTTTGGACAGTACAGAACGCTCTCAATGGGTACTGAATACTCGTCAACTGCTTGAAGATCGTTATGCACAATGTATTGCATCTCGATGTGAATCAATGGAACAGCTGAATCGCATAGACAAGCTTCCCGAATACTGTCTGGAAGCACTGAAAAAAGCTCCACTAAACATTAAATTACATCGTTTAACGCTTTTCTGTTACCTGAAAGCAGAACGATTTTCTGAAGCACTTGCACATTATAATAATACCACTTCTTTGTTCTTTCAAAAGAAAGGAATCGACATTTCACCGGAGCTGCGTGATCTTTATCGGATGATCACCAAAAATTTCCGCCACGCACAAATGGATATTTCCTTTGTTCGCGAGGAATTGCAGGAAGCAAATGACATCCAAAATGCTTATTTCTGTGATTTCGAGGCTTTTCGGAATCTTTATCACGTTGAAGTTCGTGCCAGTGCTCGTAACCATGAACCGGCTACAATTGTACTGCTGACTTTAGCAATGGCAGATGGTTCTATCCCAGAAGAAGGCAGTGTGATTCGGGAACAAAATGCGCTAAAATCTGCAATTATCTCTTCCTTACGTGGCGGAGATATCATAACATCCTACAGTGATACGCAATTTTTGATTTTACTTCCGCAGGCAAACATGAAGAACTCCGAAAAAGCCATTAAACGTATCATGACGAATTATCATAAAGTCTGTCGCAATAAAGATTTGCGAATCATGTATAAATTTTTGCCGGTTGAAAGTCCATCATCACAGCATCTACCCAAAGATGCTAAAATGGTAAATCATACACAGGGAGGTACTTTAAATGAATGATAGGCCTTATGCTGCATCTGGTGCGGTTATTGTTGGCCGTACCGCTTTTGGAAAAGACTGCTCTGTTTGGTACAATGCAGTTATCCGTGCGGATAGCAACAAAATTTCTATTGGTGACTGCACCAACATTCAGGACTGCTGCGTTCTTCACGTGGACAGTGACTTTCCACTAAGAATTGGGAAAGGTGTAACCATTGGCCATACAGCAATTTTGCATGGCTGTACGGTGGGTGACAATACATTGATTGGAATGGGTGCAATTGTAATGAACGGTGCAGTCATTGGAAAAGATTCTATCGTCGCTGCCGGTGCACTGGTCCCTCAGAAACATACATACCCAGATGGTGCTTTGCTGATGGGCTCTCCCGTAAAAGTTAAGCGACTGCTTACATCAGAAGAAATAGAGCAAAATCGAAAAGATGCAGCACATTATGTGCAAGCAGCATATGAACAACTGAAATTAAGGTAAATAAGGGAAAAAACCACTGTGAATGCCATTCGCAGTGGTTTTCTTTATT
>DHDR01000019.1:141295-191597 GCA_002399445.1 Ruminococcaceae bacterium UBA4871
TTTAATTGTATCTAGTCATCATACGTATGCAGAATATCTTCCGCAATTTCCAATCTTGGCACACGTTGATTCATGGCTTGTTTTTCAATGTATCGATGCGCTTCTTGTTCTGTTAAATGCCTATATTGTACAAGTGCACATTTTGCACGACCTACAAGTTGCAGTTCATGCATCTTCTTTTGCAACTTTTGATTTTCCTTCTGCAGGGTTTCTAACCGCTGCCCGCAAGCTGCCGCTATCCGCATAGACTGATATAATAGCATTCGGTTAATCGGCTTTTGGACCACAATCACACCTGCCTGCTCTACTCTGTCTGAAACGGTTTCATAAAGTTCTGACTTAACCACCAACACAACTCCGACATTGGTTTTTTCGGCAAGATCCATCGCAAGCTCATGGCCAAACTCATCTCGAAGCGGAGCATTAATGACTACCAACTGAAAATTATGCTGCATAACCGCACGGCGTGCTTCCCCGCCGGTGGAAACACTGCTGAGCATTTTGACTGCATGTGCACTCAAAAAATCTAGGAAATACTTTTTGCTCTTGTCAGAACTCGAAGCAACCAGAACTTGTTCCACAATCATCACCAGCTTTTTCGCAAGATTTTGTTGCTTCATACCGACAAAAAATATTCTCTGTGTTCAAACTCCTGCCCATTTCCAGAAGTCCGGTAACGCTCCCATTCCCGGCGCTTTTGTTCAAAATAGCTAGCACGCAGTTTTTGAGGAACATAAGTCTGGATAAATTCGCTGTGTTCCGCTTCCTGCAGTGCTTCACTTAAATTACCCGGTAAATGCTCTAAATCTGAAGTATCTTCTTCACTTACTTGGAAAAGGTTGCGATTATCTGGCGGACAGAGCGACAATTTATCATGTATTCCTTCCAGCCCAGCCCAAAGCAACAGTGCAAAGGCAAGATGTGGATTGCAAGCAGGATCTGTACTGCGCAGTTCCATGCGCTCATGGCCGGGAGCCGGTGCTGCAGGAATACGAATGAGCTGAGAACGATTCTGATGTGACCATGTTACATATTTAGGTGCTTCAAAGCGGCCAAAACGCTCATATGAATTTGTGAGTGGATTGAGAAATAACGTGATTTCTGAAACGCGGCGCAAAATCCCAGCCATAAAACTCTCCGCCTCCGGCGCAAAACGGCCATTCTCCATCTGGAATAGGTTTCTGCCGTCCCTGCTTAATGACATATTTACATGCAAACTGCTTCCGCTGTAACCCGGCAGCGGTTTTGGCATAAATGACGCATATAAACCATTTCCTTCAGCGACTGATTTGACTGCCCCTTTAAAAGCAATAAAGTTATCAGCCGCTGTTAGAATATTGCTGTAGCGAAAATCAATTTCATTTTGTCCGGGACCTTGTTCATGCCGACTGGTTTCTGGGCGTAGTCCCATTGCTTCCAATGCAAGACAAATTTCACGGCGGACATTTTCACATTTGTCCTGTGGAGCCGTATCACAGTAAGTTCCATAATCAAACGGCTCCAATGTCGGCTCCCCATTTTCATCCGTTTTAAAAAGATAAAACTCACAAGCTGTGCCGACTTTGCAGGAAAGTCCCATTTGTCTTGCATCTTTAACTGCCGATTTCAAAAGTGCACGGCAGTCTCCTTCAAAAGGCTTACCATTAGGATAACAGACGTCGCAGAAAATGCGAACTACCTGTCCGTGAGAAGGGCGCCACGGCATTACCGTAAAGGTTCCCGGATCCGGCACAAGAAACAAATCGGATTTTACTTCATTCATAAATCCACGTACAAAGCTGGCATCAAAGCCAACTCCCGTATCAAAAGCACGATCTAATTCGCAAGGCATCACAGCTACGTTTTTCTGCATACCGTGAATATCGCAGAACGCCAGCCGGATAAATTTAACATCATTATCCTCCACATACTGCATCACTTCACTGCGTGTATAATTCATTATGGCACCTCCTGAATTCTCATGGACCTAACTGCTTTATTATAACACAAATTTTCTGAATTTGAATATCAGCTATTGATATTTTTCATTTTTTAAATTTAAAAACATTTTAAAACATTGTTGGAATATGGGATTTTTCGGCGGCTTTTAAAATGCAAATCAGCTCAAATTTCACATTGCTGCAGCTCTTTTGAATCAACTACATAGCTGAATATACAAAAAGCAGTGACAATGCTCTCTGTGCATCTGTCACTGCTTTTCATGCATATATTAAGCACCGCTTTTCAGCCAATTTTCCACTTCTTCATACAACTCTACAGATTTGAATTTGATTTTGTATGGACAACCCGTTAGCTGTGTTTCCGGTTTCGTCAATACATCATCCAGTTTTTGCTTTGGTTCTGCCGAAGGCAGGCACAATGCTGGAAACAACACGCACCACCAATTATGCCCTGCTCCTTTTCCAATTACGACACGCAGTGCACGATAAATGCCAGCAGGAAAAGTAGCCTGATTGTACTTCCGAGTCGGAAACCACGTATTCTCAAGAGAAACACGTACAGAGTCACGGCATCCATTTTTCCGAAGTTCATCTACCGCCTGCTGCTCAAGATCTGGCAGATGCTTTTTAGCGGTTTCTTCTGCCTGCGCACGGGTATGAATATTGGTAAACCAGCCGCTGCTATCCTTTAAAATACGATCACGCACTTTGAGCTTGAGTGACTGATCAGATACTGTATTACTGTTAGCAAGCACATGCAAACGCAAAACCCGGCTGGGAATATCTTCACTTTCAGCAACGACACCGGTACAGCAAAAAGTCAACGATAAGCAAAGTCCAATTGCCACTGCACGTTCCCAAATTTTCCATTTCATATTCATTCACTGCTTTCATTATGTTGTCTAAAAGGAGTATGGATAAGAAATGGTAAATTTATACATTAAATTATAACTTGTGGAATTTAATTGTTAAATACGCGGTTTTGCAGTTTTCTATTCTTTTCACGACGACGGTCCGTCTCTTCTTGATCTATTGTTAATATTCCCGCATCATCATCAATTTTTAGGACCGTTCCTTCCGCAGCATCCTTAGGAAGTTCTGATGTTTCAATAGCAAAGAATTCACCTTCCTTGTCTTCACAGATTGCGAACTTTCCCTCAAAACGATCTACACTTACCTGCTTCATCATTCTCATCCTTTTTACAATGTTTATTGATTTTCTGAAGCTGCATGGGATGTTTCCTTGCCAGCCGGTTCCTGTTTGTTCATGCTTTTCTCAAGCCATTGTTGATAGGTAATTAATACTTTACGCGGCTTACTTCCCTCATGCGGACCTATAATACCCAACTGTTCCATTTGGTCAACAATCCGCCCCGCATGTGCATAGCCCAAACGCAAACGGCGCTGCAGTAAAGAGGTGGAAGCCTGACCTGCTTCTACCACACATTTCACTGCATCATCCAGCAAGGGATCTGTATCGTCCTGAGGAGCAGGTGCTTCGGATTTTTTGTCTGCTACAGCATTCTTTTCAATTTCTTCCGCAATTTCAGGGTCATATCCCGGCTCCTGTGATTTTTTAATAAACTCGACAATACTCTCAATTTCGCTGTCGCTTACAAATGCACCCTGCACTCGCAGCGGCTTCTGCGCACCAACCGGAGAAAACAGCATGTCTCCGTTTCCTAAAAGTTTCTCAGCACCACTTGTGTCAATAATTGTTCGGCTATCTACCTGAGAAGAAACCGAAAGCGCAATCCTGCTTGGAATATTCGCTTTAATTAAGCCCGTAACAACATCAACGCTCGGGCGCTGTGTGGCAATCACCAAATGCATACCGGCAGCACGTGCCATCTGTGCCAAACGGCAGATGCTGTCCTCTACCTCGTTGGGTGCTGCCATCATTAAGTCGGCAAGCTCTTCAATAAAAATCACAATTTGCGGCATATGCTCCATCGGCTGGCCGTCCTCAGTAACAAAACTGTGCTGTGCCGCCATTGCATTATAGGATTTAATATCTCTGACATTAAATTCTGCAAAAATTTTATAGCGCTTCAGCATTTCTGTAACGGCCCAGCTGAGGGCACCGGCCGCTTTGCGCGGATCGGTGACAACCGGAACCAGAAGCTGAGGAATCCCATTATAAATAGAAAGCTCAACGACCTTTGGATCAATCATTAAAAATCGCACCTCAGCTGGTGTGGATTTATAAAGCAGACTGATGATAAAGGAATTCAGACAAACCGATTTACCGGAACCCGTGGTACCGGCAATCAGCAAATGCGGCATTTTTGAAAGGTCAGCAACTTTTGGTGCACCGGCAATATCACGGCCGAGACAAACAGTCAGTTTGCTTTTTGCTGTAATAAAGGCGTTGGATTCCACCAGATCCCGCATCCGCACAATACTTTTCTTTTTATTTGGTACTTCAATGCCTACAGCAGGCTTACCGGGAATCGGTGCCTCAATTCTGACGCCGGAAGCTGCTAAATTCATGGCAATATCATCCGAAAGATTTGTAATCTTACTAATTTTCACGCCGGCCGCCGGCTGCAGTTCATAGCGAGTAACAGATGGGCCACGGCTAATATCCACAATTTTTGTGGAAACGCCAAAACTGTGCAAGACCTGTACCAGCTGCTGGCCATTAGTTTGCAGCTCTTGCTGGACTGCGGAAGAATCGGGCATTGCTGCTGCCTCAAGCATGGAAACCGGCGGTGTATGATAACCATCCTTTTCCTGTTGCATGGCCTGCGAAAGTTCTGTATTCTGCACAGCTGAAGCCGATTTTTGCTGTATTGCCTCCTGACTTTTAACCCGCTCCATATATTTCTCCGCAGCCTGTGCGGAACTGGTATCCTCCTGTGGAGAAGTTTTTGGGGAAGTATTGGACTTGTCTTTTCGAATTGTTTTTTCCACAACAGCAGATGGAGGAACAGGAACCGACCGTTTGGAAGCCGTTTTATCGGAACCGATTCCCAATGCATTTTTAAAGCCAGACAGTTTCCGCGGTTTCGCTTCTTCATGGACAGGCTGTGGTGTCTGAACCGGATGCATGGGCATGCCCTCATCATCTAGTGGAATATCAATATCACGGTTTCGGCAGCGCTGCTTCGACTTTATCATGCCCATATGATTTTCACGAGCTGTATCTACCGCCTGCCCTACTGCTTTTGCCGGTTTTTGAATTCCCATCCAAAGGCGCACCAATGTTGTCCCTGTGAGCAGCATAAGTACCACAAAGAGCAGCAAAAGGAGAACAATACAGGCACCCGGTTTTCCCAGACCTGCAGCCAGTGGAATGCCAACTAATCCGCCGACAAGCCCAGCCCCTCCCCCATCTTTGCAGGCGAGGAAGACATCCTCCAACTGATGCCCAAAACTCTCTGAAACAACATTCCCACTGCTTGGAATGCCAAAGGCCGTTACTGTGCCGCAAAGTAAAATAATAGACGCTGCAGACAGCCCAACCTTCATACCAATTGTATCGGTCTGATGCTCAAATGCCGTTGAAAAAGCGACATAGAGAAGCAGTACCGGCCACAACAACGAGCAAACGCCAAATAAGCCCCGAACAAGATGATGCAGCATAAGCCAGACATGAATACCTGGTATTAGGGCAATGCAGAGAAGAAGGATTGCCAGTGCAAAAAGCAAAATTGCAGACGTTTGGCGGTGCCGCTGCTCTGCTTCCGGTGCGCGGCTGTTGACAGGCGGACGCTGCCTCGTTTTGGTTGTCCGATCTGCAGAATGCCCGGTTACTGACTGACGCTTGGGAGGAGATACCCTTTTTGTAGTTTGCTTGCGACTTTTTTTCCTTTGTGCCAATTCTGGACGCCCCTCATTATGTAATTCTGAGCATCAGGCAAGATTTAGCCCAATGCCTGCTCAGTTATATGATCTGTATAATGCAAATCGTGAAAAGGAAAACTGCCTTCAGAAAGCAGCTCTCTTTATGTAATGTGGCGCATAAAGCGCCGTCTTTTATTTTTTCTGTTTCTTACCAGATGAACCGGAAGACTGCTTTGTTTTAGCAGCTCTTTTCCGCTTGCCAGCTTTCTTCCGATTTTTATCAATCATCCCATACAAACAACTCAGTGCATCGGAAAGGCCGCCAAGTGAATCGATCAGCCCTTCGCGAACTGCTTCTTCACCGTCCAGTACGGTTCCCACATCCATAACCAGTTCCTGCGTATTCATCGCAAGCTGCATAAAGCGCTCAGCAGAAATATGGCTGTTTTTAGTAACAAACTGTGTAATCCGTTCCTGCATTTTCTGAAAATAGTCCATAGTCTGTGGTACACCCAACATTAACCCGTTCATGCGCACCGGATGAATGGTCATGGTTGCACTTGGTACAATAAAGCTTTGCTTTGCCGCAACAGCCAACGGTACCCCTATGCTGTGCCCTCCGCCAAGTACCAAACTGACGGTTGGTTTCTTCATACTGGCAACCATTTCAGCAAGTGCTAGACCGGCTTCCACATCGCCGCCAACTGTATTCAGAAGGATTAGTAGTCCTTCCGCTTCTTCATCTTCTTCAATATCCACTAAGCGCGGGATTACATGCTCGTATTTAGTTGTTTTGCTATTACTTGGAAGAATGGTATGCCCTTCGATTTGACCAATAATCATAAGACACTGAATCGTACGATTTTTAGAACCAGTCACAACCGTACCTGTATCTAGTGAATGGTCCTCTGGGTTTTCACCTGCTTCGGATTCAGCAGTTTCAGTATCAGCAGACATAGATGTATAATTCTTGTACATTTTATCCGTTTTCATATTTTCACCTCCGCAGCATTATTCTGCCACGCAAATAGAAAAATATGTAGAAATCCTACCGTATCTGATGCCACCGGAGCCAAGCCATTATTTATAATTAGTATAGCATAAAACGCGGAAAAAAGCACTGCACTTTCTAACATTCTACCTCTGATTCCCATGTCTCTCCTTGTGAATGGATTGACAAACTGTGCTTTTTCGTGGATAATGAAAAAGAAAATATCTTTAGCAAAATGCACGGCTAAATTTTCATTGCGCTTTCTTTCCTGTAGTAATTACGGTTACTGTGTACTGGGATACACTGCTCATCCAAAAAGGTTGGTAAAAGCAGCAATGGAAAGGGACCGCGCTAAGGAGGATTTGCAAATGGGAATGACCATTGCACAGAAAATTATCAGGGATCATCTTGTTTCTGGCGAAATGACCGTCGGCAGTGACATCGGATTAAAAATTGACCAGACACTGACACAAGACGCTACCGGGACCATGGCTTATCTGGAATTTGAAGCGATGGGCATGGATCGTGTTAAAACAGAAAAAAGCGTTGCCTATATTGACCATAATACGCTGCAAACCGGTTTTGAAAACGCCGACGATCACCGGTTTATTCAAAGTGTCGCCAAAAAGCACGGTATTTGGTTCTCAAGGCCGGGCAACGGCATCTGCCATCAGGTTCATCTGGAGCGCTTTGGAATTCCCGGAAAAACACTGATTGGTTCTGACAGTCACACTCCAACCGGCGGCGGTATTGGTATGCTTGCCATCGGTGCAGGTGGACTGGATGTCGCGGTGGCAATGAGCGGTGGTGCTTATCATATTACTATGCCCAAAATGCTGCGTGTTAATTTAACTGGAAAATTGCCGGCATGGGTTAGTGCAAAAGATATCATCTTAAAAGTTCTGCAAAAGCTGACAGTAAAGGGTGGTGTCGGCAAAATTGTAGAATATGCTGGCGATGGAGTCGCAACTTTGACAGTGCCGGAGCGTGCCACTATCACCAATATGGGAGCAGAACTGGGGGCAACCACCAGTATTTTTCCAAGTGACGAAGTGACACGTGAATTTTTGTCTGCTCAGGGACGTGAAAATGTATGGAAACCGCTTGCTTCTGACCCAGACGCTGTTTACGATGAAGAAATCACGATTGATCTTTCTTCCCTAGAACCAATGGCTGCTTGCCCAAACAGTCCTGACAACGTTAAGACAGTCCACGAACTGGCGGGTATGAAAATTGATCAGGTTTGCATAGGTTCCTGCACAAATTCCTCTTATCGCGATATGATGCGTGTTGCCTCTATTCTCAAGGATAAAACGGTGGCAGAATCTGTTAGTCTGGCAATTGCCCCTGGAAGTAAACAAGTTTATAATATGCTTGCTAAAAACGGCGCTTTAGGGGACATGATTGGCGCAGGTGCGCGTGTGCTTGAGTGCGCCTGCGGCCCCTGCATTGGTATGGGACAGGCTCCAAACAGCAGTGGTATTTCTCTACGCACTTTCAATCGGAATTTCCTGGGACGTTCCGGAACGGCAGACGGTAAAATCTATTTGGTCAGCCCTGAAACCGCTGCAGCCAGTGCTTTGGCAGGTGTCATGACCGATCCGCGCACACTTGGCAAAGAAGTCGAAATTTCAATGCCAAACTCTTTCCTGATTAATGATAATATGGTAATTCCACCAGCATCTCCGGAAGAAGCTAAAGATGTGAAAGTCTTGCGCGGACCAAATATTAAACCATTCCCTGTCACCACAGCACTGGAATCTTCCATCGAGGCAAAAGCATTGCTGAAAGTTGGTGACAACATCACAACTGATCATATTATGCCTGCCGGTGCAAAAATATTGCCTTACCGCAGTAATATTCCCCGCCTGTCTGATTTCTGCTTCACCGTATGCGATAAGGAATTTCCGGAACGTGCCCGAAAATACGGTAAAGGTATCATTATTGGCGGTCAAAATTATGGTCAGGGTTCTTCCCGTGAACATGCAGCGTTGGTCCCGCTTTATTTGGGAATTAAAGCTGTATTGGTAAAAAGTTTTGCCCGCATTCACTGTGCGAATCTTGTGAATGCAGGGATTGTCCCCTTAACTTTTGAAGATGAGAACGATTATGACCGAATCGACCAAATGGACAATCTTTCTTTGCCAAACATTAGTGAGGAAATTCGGGATGGACAAACGGTCACGGTAAAAGATGAAACAAAAGGATTTACATTTCATGCAAAAGCCCCGCTCACAGATCGGCAGCGCAGCATGATTCTCGTTGGCGGATTGCTAAACTATACAAAACAACAAGCAAAATGAACCAGATAAAGTCGGAAAAATCATCCTTTGTAAACCACTCAAAACTGACTGCCAGTACAATCAAATGGTTTGCCATTGTTTGTATGCTTGCCGATCATATTGGGTGGGGATTTTTCCCTGTATTATCTCCTATTGGGGTGGTCTTGCATATATTGGGCCGCATTACTGCGCCTTGTATGTGCTTTTTCATTGCAGAAGGCTATATGCATACTCGCAATATTAAAAATTATCTGTTGCGGCTAGGTATTTTTGCAATTATTCCTTGGCCATGTTATACCTTTTTTGCGAAAGGTCAGATAACCTTTTCATTTGGTTCTTTAGGAATGATTCTGTAGCATCTGTTTTCATGGCTCTTTCTGCATTATTTATGACAACCCCACGTTTCTTTTTCGTTCAAATGTGTGTACTTTTGGCCTTAATTCCACTTTTCTATTACAATGGGCAGCGCGGTGGTGAAAGTCACCCTGCACTAAATAAATGGTTTTTTTATATTTTTTACCCAGCTCATCTCTTCTTGCTGGGATTCCTGAAATGTTGGATCTTTTAACAGAGTATTGGATATATTCTGTTGTTGAAATTTGATTTGCGGAGGTACTTTTATGGACAAAATAAAGATGAAAACACCGCTTGTCGAGATGGACGGCGATGAAATGACGCGCGTGATTTGGAAAATGATTAAAGATATTCTGTTAACCCCATACATAGATTTAAAAACCGAATATTATGACTTGGGTCTGAAGCATCGGGATGAAACGAACGATCAAATTACAATTGATGCTGCGGAAGCTACCAAAAAATATGGTGTAGCTGTAAAATGTGCAACAATTACCCCGAATGCAGCCCGCATGAAAGAATATAATTTGCATAAGATGTGGAAAAGCCCCAATGGTACCATTCGCGCCATTTTGGATGGCACAGTTTTCCGTGCACCGATTTTAGTAAAAGGCATAACACCCTATATTCCAACGTGGAAAAAGCCAATTACAATCGCCCGCCATGCTTATGGTGACCTTTATAAAAATGTTGAAATGACAGTGCCCGCTGGTTCCAAAGCGGAGCTGGTCGTAACAGACAAGGACGGGAAAGAAAAACGGCAGACCATTCATGAGTTCAAGGATTCCGGTGTTATTCAGGGACAGCATAATCTGGATCCATCCATCACTTCCTTTGCACATGCATGCTTTAACTATGCACTCACAACAAAACAGGACCTTTGGTTTGCCTCAAAAGATACCATTTCCAAAATTTATGATCATCGATTCAAAGATATTTTTCAAGAAATCTATGAAAAGGAGTATGCAAAAAAGTTTCAAGCTGCAGGCATAACTTATTTCTATACTTTGATCGATGACGCAGTTGCGCGCGTGATTCGCAGCCAAGGCGGTTACATCTGGGCCTGTAAAAATTATGACGGCGATGTTATGAGTGATATGATAGCAACTGCATTTGGCAGCCTTGCCATGATGACCAGCGTGCTGGTGTCTCCTACCGGCGTGTACGAATATGAAGCTGCACATGGTACGGTTCAACGGCATTATTATAAATATCTGAAAGGAGAAACTACCAGCACAAACAGTGTCGCTACCCTTTTTGCATGGACCGGCGCATTGAAAAAGCGTGGTGAACTAGATCATTTGCCAAGTCTGACTGAATTTGGAAGCAAGCTTGAAAAGGCTGCTATTCAGACCATTGAAGATGGTGTGATGACCGGTGACATGTATCAACTCTCCACTTTGAAGAAGAAGCGCAAAGTGGATACGGAGACTTTCTTGAAAGAAATCAATGTTCGCCTTCAGACTCTTTTATAAGTATGACTGTCCATATTTTGGGTGATAGGAAGTCACTCACAGAAAGAAGGTATTTCGATTGCCAAAGCGTGATAATATCTCTATGTCTGTTATCCGCCGGCTTCCACGGTACTATCGTTTTTTAAATCAGTTAAAACGAGATGGCGTTACCCGTATTTCTTCAACGGAGCTTTCTGCAAAATTGGGCCTGACGGCTTCACAGATTCGTCAGGATCTCAATTGTTTCGGCGGCTTTGGTCAGCAGGGATATGGTTATATTGTTGAACAGCTTGCTGCTGAGATCGGTCGAATTCTTGGAATAGAGCATAATTATAAAACTGTACTTTTTGGCGCTGGTAATTTAGGCCGGGCAATTGCTTCTCACATGGATTTTAAGGAACTTGGCTTTCAGCTTATCGGAATTTTCGATGTTTCTCCTGAAAAAATTGGTACCATCATCCGCGGCACTGAAGTAATGGATGCCACATATTTTGAAGAATTTTGTAAAAAGTATAAACCGGAAATGGCCACGCTTTGTATCCCCCGCACGGAGGTGGAGGCCATGATAGACCGTCTGTATCCGCTCGGTATCCACAGTTATTGGAATTTCAGCCATTATGATATTACCATAAAATATCCGGATGCAATCGTTGAAAACGTTCATTTAAACGACAGTTTGCTTACACTTTGTTATCAAATCAGTCACAATAAGGACATGAAAAAGAAAAAATAAAAAACATCAGCTGCAGAATTTCCTTTGATTTCTGCAGCTGATGTTTTTTTATTGCTAAATATAAAATTTGTTATAGGCTCTTTTTCGTTTTGTACTGTTTCGCAGCAGCAACTAACCCTTTAAATAGCGGATGCGGACGGTTCGGACGGGATTTAAACTCTGGATGGAACTGACTGCCAATAAAAAATGGATGAGCATTGATTTCCATCATCTCGATAATCCGATCATCCGGACTCTTTCCGGCAAATGTAATACCTGCCTTTTCCATGCGATCCCGATAATCATTATTGACTTCATAACGGTGGCGGTGACGTTCGTAAATTAACGGCTCATTTCCATAGAGATTTGCTGCCAAGGTACCCGGGGTTAGTTTGCATGGATATTTTCCAAGACGCATCGTACCGCCCAACTGTGCCACGTCTTTTTGCTCGGGCATAAGGTCAATAACATGATTTTTACTCTGTGGATCAAATTCAGCAGAATTTGCATCTTTCAAGCCCATCACATCTCGTGCATATTCCACAATAGCAAGCTGCATTCCTAAACAGATGCCCAAAAATGGAACTTTGTTTTCCCGCGCCCAACGAATGGCAATAATCATCCCTTCAATGCCACGTTCACCAAATCCGCCTGGAACCAAAACGCCATCGACGTCCTTCAGTACTTCTCCTACATTTTCATCTGTAATCTTTTCAGAATCGACCCATTGCACATCGACATTCACATGGTTACCAATACCACCATGCGTTAGTGCTTCCGCAACACTGAGATAGGCATCACGCAGTTCCACATATTTGCCAACCAGTGCAATTTTGACACTATCTGTTAGAGAAAGCGCCGTATGCACCATACTGATCCAATCAGAAAGGTCTGGACCTCGAGTATCCAAAGAAAGGCGACGACAAACAATCTCGTCCAGTTTTTCATCGCGAAGAGCAAGCGGCACTTCATAAAGCAGCGGTAAATCCAAATTTTCAATTACACAATCCTCGCGGACGTTGCAAAACAGCGCAATTTTTTTCTTGACATCCTCACCAATCGGCTTTTCAGACCGCAACACAATAACATCCGGCTGAATGCCAATAGACAGCAGTTCTTTCACACTGTGCTGTGTTGGTTTTGATTTATGTTCGTGGGAGCAATTCAGATATGGTACGAGTGTAACATGAATGAACATACAATTTTCACGGCCCTCTTCCGTGGCAAACTGACGAATCGCCTCCAAAAAGGGCTGACTTTCAATATCGCCAACCGTACCGCCAACTTCAATAATGGCAACATCTACATTATCACGAGTAGCGGAAATACGTTCCTTAATTTCATTCGTAATGTGCGGAATTACCTGCACGGTGCTTCCGCCATAGTCGCCATTACGTTCTTTCTGAATAACATTATAGTAAATGCGTCCGGAGGTAACGTTGCTATTCTGGGAAAGGCTCTCATCAATAAAACGTTCATAATGGCCCAAGTCCAGATCTGTTTCAGCGCCATCATCTGTCACAAAAACTTCTCCATGTTGGAAAGGATTCATTGTACCAGGATCCACATTCAGATAGGGATCAAATTTTTGCATCGTAACACGCAAGCCGCGTGCCTTCAACAGACGACCAAGAGAAGCTGCCGTAATTCCCTTTCCCAACCCTGAAACAACGCCGCCTGTAACAAAGATATATTTTGCTGCCATAATATCCTCCATCCGCTTAAAATCACTCTTTTACCGTCTATCTGATAAAAAACAATACTTATTAGATTATATCTCTGCAAGCCTGTGCTTGTCAAGGTAAACGGGCTTTACTTTTTATTGAAAACTCTGTTCTAAAAAAGGAACAATCATAAACCAGCTTTTTAAAAGTGTCAAATTTATCAAGTGAAATTCGGCGATGTATTCTGAACGGTTATTTCTCCTGAGCTAATCGCAACAATACTGCCATCATGATATTGAACAGTGAGTTGACCAAACTGATCTATATCAAGAACTTTTGCTTCAACAGTTTGCTGTTTATTCCTTTGCAGCAGAACTTTTTCCCCAATAATATTTGAATGATTTTTGTAAAAATCAAGTGCTTCTTTTGCACTGCCATTTTGTTTGAGTTGGTGATACTGTATCTCAAATTCAGATAAAATAGCCGCCGTTAGCTTTTGCCGGGATACACGGTAACCAAGTTCAATTTTTAAAGATGATGCTTTTGATAAAAGCGATTTAGAGAAATCCTGACGTGTTTGGTTAACATTGATGCCAATACCAAGTATAAGATAATCCAACTGATCAATTTCTCCCGAACCTTCCGTTAAAATTCCGCATAATTTTTTTCCGTTTACATAAACATCATTCGGCCATTTAAACTGCACGCTGCACCCAAACGGTAGCAAAGCTTTTCCCACAGCGACACATCCCAGCAGAGAAAGTAAAGAACTGCCAGAAAAGTCCAATTCCGGACGCAAAATAACCGACATATATATGCCTTTATAAGGCGCAGAAATCCATCTTTTCCCGACTTTACCTTTTCCTTGCGTCTGTTGCTCCGCTATAACGACAGTACCCTCTGGTTCACCATGTTCCGCCAGCTCTTTTGCCTTATTATTAGTGGAATCCAATTGATTAAAATGAATGATTTGATGGGGAAAACATGACTTTTTAAGGTATGGCATGACTTCACTGGAAGTCAACAAATCCGGGCATGAAATTAGTTTATAACCATTTTTAGTTTCAGATTCAATTTCATAGCCTGCTGCCTGCAGTTGTTTAATGGATTTCCACACGGCAGCTCTTGTAACACCAAACTGCTCACTAATTTTCTGTCCTGAAACAAATGAAGACGGATTTTGTTTTAAAATTTTCAAAATTTTCTGTTTCATATTTCGCACTCTCATTTTATGATTCATTATTTGATCTTTAATATTATATCATATTTTGTCTTGCGGAAATGGCTTGTCCTTAAGAACTTCATAACTTATTTTATTATATTCAGCCATTCAATTTCACAAAACAGTTGACAATGAACTGCTTTTTTTCTATAATGTAAACCTATAGGAGGTAATTAGGTTGACAAATAAATTTTTCATTCAGGACATGGCTCTCTGCGGTCTTTTCACCGCACTGATTATAGTGGGCGCATACATACACATTCCTCTTCCTCTAGGCGACTATTACACGCTTCAGCTGCTTTTTGTACTTCTAGCCGGATTACTTTTAGGGGCAAAACGAGGCACTATTTCCACTGCCGTATATGTAGCACTTGGGCTATTCGGGCTGCCTGTTTTTGCCGGCGGAGGTGGACCCGGTTATGTTTTGAATCCAAGTTTTGGTTATCTACCCGGCTTTATAGTCGGTGCATGGATTGCTGGTATGCTGGTAAAACGGCTGCGAACCGTTAGTTTAAAACATTTGCTGATTGCCTGCTATTCCGCATTGTTCTTTGTCTATGCGTTCGGGCTTCCCTACAAATATCTGATTCTCAACTTCTACCTGCATACGCCGGTCACTTGGGCTGTTATTTTAGCTGCTTGTTTTCCAATTGACATCCCATGTGACATCACCCTTTGTTTTTTCTGTGCCTGTTTGGCAAAAAAGCTGTGCCCTATTACGAACAGACTTCTTCGGGCAGTACCGGCAAAATAAGAGTAAATAAAATATTGGAAAAGGAGTTGAATAAGCTTGACAGTTCAGCAATTAAAAGAAAAAATTTTTTCCCGCAAACAAATCAGCAAGCCGGAAGCAATGTTTCTGACTACCGCGCCTATGGATCAACTGTGCCCTGCAGCAAATGAAATTCGAAAACATTTCTGCGGAAATAGTTTTGATATTTGTACTATTATTAACGCAAAAAGTGGAAAGTGCAGCGAGGACTGTAAATTCTGTGCACAGTCCTCGCACTATCATACTTCTACTGAAACCTACCCTTTACTTGATACAGATAAAATTCTGGAGGAAGCAAAATATAATGATGTACGCGGCGTACTCCGCTATGGCATTGTAACTTCCGGCAAAAATCTGACCGATGCAGAAGTAGATAAACTTTGCAACAGCATTCGCGCTGTTACAAAAGAAACAAGTATTCAAGTTTGTGTTTCATGCGGATTGCTGACAGAGCCGCAATTTCAAAAGATCAAAAGAGCGGGTGCAACCCGCGTCCACAATAACCTCGAATCTTCCCCCTGCTATTTTCAGCAAGTCTGTACAACACACACAACCGCCGAAAAAGTTGCTACATTAAAAGCCGCCAAACGTGCCGGCCTGAGTCTCTGCTCCGGCGGCATTATGGGAATGGGAGAAACAATGGAAGACCGTATTGACATGGTGCTGCTTCAGCGGAAGCTAGGCATTAAATCGATTCCTGTTAATATGCTGAATCCGATTCCGGGCACACCTTATGCACATAATCAAGTTTTATCCAACGAAGAAATGTGCCGTACAGTGGCTATTTTTCGTTTTTTGATTCCGGATGCTTCCATCCGGCTTGCTGGCGGCCGTGGGCTTTTGCCGGATAAAGGAGAAGCCTGTTTCAGAAGCGGCGCAAATGCGGCAATTTCCGGAGACATGCTTACGACTTCCGGTTATACCATCGAATCAGATTTGGCTCTGTTGAAAAAACTAGGTTATGAGGTGAAACTGCAAAATGAGTAAAAATCTTTTTATTACCGGCACTGATACTGATGTTGGCAAAACATATATCACCGGACTGATTGTGAAAAAAATGATCCATACAGGTTACGATACAACCTATTTTAAGGCCGCCGCCTCTGGTAATGAACGGGATCGAAGCGGTCATTTAGTCTGCGGCGATGCCAAGCTGGTCAAAGAACTTTCCGGACTAAAAGATGAACTTTCAGAACTTGTCCCCTTCGTTTATGAAATTGCGGTTTCTCCGCATTTGGCTTCCCGCATTGAAGGAAATCCGGTAGATATGCAGATTGTAAAACAATATTACAGTCATCTTGCCGCGAAGCATGATTATCTTGCCATGGAAGGAAGCGGCGGTATCCTCTGCCCTATTATTTTTAAGGAGAAAGAGCTGTGGCTGGAAGATATCATTCAAACATTCCATATGAACAGTGTGATTGTGGCTAATGCAGGACTTGGTACGATCAATCACACGGTACTAACATCAGAATATATGAAACAAAAAAATTTACCAATCAAAGGAATTATTCTGAACCACTTTCATCCCGGCAACATAATGGAAGAAGACAACGCCAAAATGATAGAACATCGTTCCGGTGTTCCGATACTTTGCTATGTTAAAGACGGAGACACGGACTTGAATATCGACGGTAAGCTACTTGCTTCCCTTTTCAACTGAAAGGAATGGTGAAAAAACGTGATTTGGTATCCTTATGAACAGATGAAAACTATGAAGCCGCCAATCAAAGTTGAAAGCGCAAAAGGCGTGTATCTTTACACAAAAGATCAGAAGCTTATTGACTCCGTGTCATCGTGGTGGAGCGTGATTCACGGATACTGCCACCCTGTGCTGAATGAAGCTATCAAATCTCAGGTGGACAAATTCTCTCATGTCATGCTCGGTGGTCTTACCCATGAACCTGTGCTGAAGCTTTCTCAAAAGCTTCAGGAGTGGCTGCCGGGCGATTTAGACTACTGCTTTTTTTCCGACTCCGGCAGCGTAGCAGTAGAAGTTGCGTTAAAAATGGCTATTCAGTTTAACTCGAACCGCGAAAGTGACAGAAAAACTGCACTTGTGCTTGATAAGGACTGGAAAAACGCCGAGCAAGTACTTGTCGGCAGCAAAAGGAACACGATACTTGCACTGAATCACGCCTATCATGGTGACACGTTCATGGCGATGAAGGTCGGCGATGATGAAGATTATCATTTTGCATTTAAAGAGAAAAAAGGTGTAATCCATATACCAACAAAGCTGCCTGCTCTTGAAGAAGCATTTGAAAAGTACGGTAATAACTTAATATGCTTCATTGTTGAACCACTTTTGCAGGGTGCAGGCGGGATGCAAATGTATGACATTTCCTTTCTGAAACGCGCGCGGGAACTTTGTGATCAATATGACGTTATATTGATTTTTGATGAAGTTGCAACAGGTTTTGGCCGCACAGGTAACCGTTTTGTCGCAGACCTTGTCCTTCCTGATATTTTAGTGCTGGGCAAAGCACTAACCGGAGGTTACATTGGCCATGCTGTTACGGTTGCAAATCATAAAATCTATAATGGATTTTACAGTGATGATCCAACCCATGCACTTATGCATGGTCCTACATTCATGGGTAATGCTCTAGCATGTACAGTAGCCTTAAAATCTATTGAACTGTTTGAAAAAGAAGACTACATGTCCAAAATCAAGAAAATTTCAGAAGTTACCAAACGCGAAATGCAGGGATTCTCAGACCCTCGAATCAAAGAAGTCCGTATAATGGGTGGATGTGTCTGCATTGAAGTTTATGATTTAAATACGTTAAACGGCTTTCAAGAATTTGCTTATCAGCATGGTGTATTCAGCCGTCCGTTCCTGACCTACATGTATGCAATGGTTCCTTATATCATTAAGGAAGACGAACTGGTTCATGTTTTGGATGTTATGAAAGCATGGTTTAGGCACTGAATATTTAAAGTCTGAAAAAATTGGACAGAATCCGTTTGACTCATGGATTCTGTCCAATTTTTAGCGTTTTCCAATATTCTGTGCTTGCTTTTTCCTGATGGATTTGTGTGATATTTTCAGAAAATCCGGGTGCTTTTTTAGATAATCCATAAAGCGGTTAGTTTCCCCTACTACAACTCCACTTAAACAGAATAGCGCAATCAGATTAGGAAATGCCATAAGCCCATTTAAAATATCCGCAATAGTCCATACAGCTTTCAAAGTAAGGAATGGCCCAATCAATACAGCAATTACGTAAATCCAATTATAAGCAATAACAGCTTTTTTATTTTTGGTCAGGTATTCAACACAGCGTGTACCATAATAATTCCAACCCATAATAGTGGTAAATGCAAAAAGCGTCAGACATAACATTAAAATAAAAGAAGCAATCTGTGGTGCAAAAAAGAAAGCCTTCTGAAATGCATAGTTTGTAACTGTATATCCGGCAAGTCCCTTTACTTGATAGGCACCGGATGAAATAATACAAAGTCCTGTAATATTGCAAATCAGAATAGTATCAAAGAAAGTTCCCAGCATGGACACCAACCCTTGTTGGGAAGGATACTTAACTTTTCCGGCAGCCGCCGCAATAGGTGCACTTCCCAAGCCAGCTTCATTGGAAAAGATTCCGCGTGCGATACCCTTTTGAATCGCCAGCGAAACAGTTGCTCCTGTAAAGCCCCCTGCAGCTGCCATTCCATGGAATGCCCCGGAGAAAATCTGCCCGAACGTATTGCTTAGATTTGATGCATTAAAGCAAATAACATATAGTCCGCTAAGTATATAAATGAAGAACATTATCGGAATGATTTTTTCTGCAACAGCAGAAATACGCTTTAAGCCGCCAATAATAATTAACGCAATAAATGCGGTGATAACAAGAGCTGCGATTGCAATTGTCCAAGAATAGCTTTTACCAAAAAGGATAAAAGTATTTGTATTTTGGGGATCAAAAAAGCTTTGAATACCACTTGTGATACTATTTATCTGTGTCATTGTACCAATACCAAGCAGCCCGGCTAAAGAGCCAAACACAGCAAACAGAATGGCAAGCCATTTGAAATTATGGCCAAATTTTTCTTTCATACCACGCTCTATATAATAAAATGGACCACCTAGCACGTGGCCTTCCGAATTCACACTGCGGTACCGCACTGCCAAAGTTGCTTCCGCGTATTTCGTTGCCATTCCAAAACATGCAGCTAACACCATCCAAAACAATGCACCTGGCCCACCAACAGAAATTGCTGTGGCAACACCGACAATATTACCTGTGCCAACTGTAGAAGAAAGAGCCGTACAAAGTGCACCGAAACTGGAAACCTCACCTTCTCCACCCTCTTTTTTCATCATAAGACGGAAGGCCTTCGGCAAATGCCGGAATTGAAGTCCTTTTAATTTCACAGTCAGACCAATACCAACTATAAGAATGAGTGCAATCAGCGGAATCCCCCAGACCCAATTATCAAGGTGATTAAGAAAATTATTGATACTTTCCATAAATTCCTCCAGAAATATGTCTAATTTTACTTATATATCAGATATTATATCATATTTTTTACTTTATTGCAATAAAGAAAGAGAATTAGGACTTGTCTGCTTCGCCTTGTTGGTAAAGCTGAACGGAGCAAAAATGAATTTGTGCACAGATTGGACATCCTGCACCTGTACAATGATGTTTTGCATGAGATACTACAAAAGCCGCACATAAAAGAGAAGAAGTCAGAAATAGAGCTATCAGTATTCCTGCTATCCGCCGTTTTTTCTGAACAACTTTGCTCATGCTGTCCTTACCTTTCCTTAAATAGAATTTCCTGTTTATCGCTGTTAATCTGCAACTACGGTATTATTTTTATGATAACACACTAAAGATTCTTATTGAGAAAAATACAAAAAAATAAAGATCAGTCCCTCATGAATTCATATGAAATTTAAAATAAATTTCTGCACAGAGAACAAAAATCGTCATATGTGATAAAACTGTTCAGCACATCAACTAAACTGTTTGAAGAAAGATGTTCCGGCAAATTCAGTGTCTTTTGTACGATATGACGTCTGTTCGCACTTTCTTTTCCGCCGGAAAGCCCCAAAAGAAAAAGATCTGTCTTGGTAATCAGACGTCTCTGTACCACAGAGGAAGCACTGCTTTCAACTCCTGCTTTTTTCAGACAGTCTCGAAGAATATCCACTGGAATTCCCTCCACTCCCAGTTTTCCCTCTTTTCCGGGAGATGGTTTTCGCTTTTCTTTTCCGAAAATATCCGGAATATATGCATGCTTGATTTTTTGGGGATCTATTGCGCTTTTTAAGAAATTCCGTATTAAAAAGCCTGCAGAATCGCTGTCTGTTAAAATCAATAGGCCGCGGCTGTCTGCAAGGCGGCGTAGCAATTCCAGTTGCTCTTTGTTCCGAAAAATTTGAAAACCGTGTGTTTCGAGAATCAGTCCGTCAATAAGAGAAGACAGTTTAATCTTGTCGTACTTTCCTTCTACGACTACCGCTTCTTTAATTTTTAATTTCGTCACGCACTTTTCTCCTCTCCATTGGCAATGAGCATCAGGCGTGCAAGAGTTTGCTCCAAAATTAATTCACTGTCTGTTCGGGAAGATTTTAAATTTAAATCTGCCTGCAGCAAAACATCCAGACTTATTCGTAACATTTGGGTAGAAAGATGATGTATGTTTTTCTCCGCATTTGTCAAACGAAATTCGCGGCGCCTATATTCCTCAAAATGGCTGGCAGGTTCCAATGCAGTTTCACCACTCTGCAGAGCCGTACGAACGCGGTACATATCCACATAAGCGCTTGATAAAGCTGCAAGGATACGGACCGGCTGCTCATTCTGTTCCAAAAGCTGCCCAAGGATTCGATAAGCTTGCTCATGACGCCCAGCCAGCAGTGCTTTACTAAGGTCATAGATGCGCGCTTCAAGATTTCGGGTAACTAGCCTGTCAACCGTTTCTGCCGTAATTTCCCCGCTGCCTGTATAGGCACAAACCTTTTCCAGTTCGTTCAGCAGCGCAGTCATGTCATCTCCCACATAGCGAAAAATGCGGTTAGCTTCCGGTCTGGCTAAATGGCAGCCGCGTTTGCCCGCCATAGTCATCAGCATTTTTTCTAAATCGGATTGTGTGCGGCGGGGGCAGTAAAGACAAGTACCGCACTCTTTGCAAATCGCATAAATTTCTTTCCATTTCTTTTCTTTTTGAATCGGCGGTTTACTGACAGCAAAATACAAAACCAAAACAGTTGTTTCCGGTACATCTTGCAGCAATTCTTTTAGTTTTCTGTTTTCGGAGGGACTTCGGCTGTCCAACGTTAAATCGGATACAGCTACACATTTCCGCCGTGCCATAAATGGAAGTGCCTGTACGGCGTCATTCAAAGAATCCGCAGAGACATCACCTGAAAAATGCTGGGAATTAAAGTCCAAAAATTTTTTTCCGGCTGCCTTTTGAATCAGCCGCCGTGCCCAAGTAGAAACCATGTAGTTTTCTTCCCCATAAAGAAAATACACACCGGAAAGCGTATCTGCCGCAATTTGCTTTTTTAATTCTGATTCTCGGATTTCTGCCATCAATCATTCCTCCTTATCCGAATCGTACTGCCTGACGGTTCCAGCACAAGATCTTTCCCACTGCCAAGTATAACAGGCAGTCCACGACTTTGGACTGAATACTGCTTTAACGAATGAGGATAATCACACAAAACTGTCATCGGAGTCTGCAGAACCGCACTTTGTTTGGGAAGTTCCCCACAGATTAAAATTTGTGTGCTCTGCATATCAACAGGCATCTGTGTGAAATCGGCATCTTCACCACAAAGCAAAAGCGAAAGATGATTCATTTTCAGATTAGCGGCACCATTTTCACAGGTAATCAATACAGAACGCTGCCATAAAGACATTTGTGCCTGCATGCCTGCCGAAATACAGCTTCCCGCATAAGGAAGGGATGCTTCCAAAGAACCATCCAGCACTGTCCCCGCAGGCAAAATGACTTTATCCGGATGCCAGTCGCTGATAATCTTTGCTGCCTGCTGACATTCGTGATTTGAAAGGCTGAGCAGCACCGCAGCATCAAGATGCCCAACTCCGCATCGGCGCAGGATATGTTCTGTTTTCCAGCTTTCCGCCCCAAAACCGACAGCTGCCCCATGACCGGCAAAACTGACAACAGCACTTACGCCTTCCCCACTGGCTGCAATTGTAACTTTCAGTCTTTTTGCATCCACCTGATAAATAAAAAGGTTAAGCAGCAGAAGCACGGCAGAAAGCATCGCTGTCAGCTGCAGGGGCAGTTTTTGATGTCTGCAACAAAGGAGACAAGCTATTCCCAGCAAAAACAAAGTACAGGCAAGCCAAAGCGGTACGAAACAATAATCTGTCGGAATCTTGGCAAGTGGAAAAGTGGAACACCACTGTGTGCTGAGGATTAACCATCGCGCCAAAGCATCGGTAAGATTCCATGCAAGAGAAGCCACAGGTGTTAAGAAGGGGAACAAGCTAAGCAATGCCGCGGCAAAGCCTGTGTAAATCATCCACGACGAGGGTGTCAGCACCAACAGATTTGCAAAGGGTGAAACCAAAGAAATTTCATTAAAAGCCAGCAGAGAAACAGGAAGCGTAAACAACATTGCGGAAAGTGACATCATTATGGTGCCCAATATGAGTTCTGTGAATTTTCGTGTCATCCATTTCTTTTTTCTAAAAAGGAATGGCTTCACAGGAGCCATACAAACAATGATACCCAGAGTCGCTGAAAAACTGAGAATCAGGCTGATGTCGGCCGCCGCATAGGGGTTAAACAGACACAGCACAAGTACAGACAGCCCTAATGAATTAAGACTATCTGCTTTGCGGCGAAAACAATCTCCTGAAAGCAGCAGCAGATACATCATGCCACTCCGTGAAACTGAAGGTGAAAAACAGGTCACCCCCATAAAAAGTACAACACCTATACCCGCCAGCACCGAACGAAGTCTTTTGGGAATTGGAAACAGTCCCAGCATCAAAAGGAACATCTGTGCGACCGTGGACATATGCAGACCGGAAACGCACAGCAAATGAGAAACGCCAGCCCCGCGGAAAGCATCCCGAACAGTATCAGGAACTGCCTGCTTTTCTCCGACAAGCACTCCGCTCACCAAAGTATCTTCCGGTGACGGCAGATGTTCTAAAAAGCTGTCCAGTAATTTGCGGCGGATCGTGTATGGCAGTCTCTGCAGCAAAGGAATTTCAGTTGCATGGATACTGCATGGCATAAAGTCATAGAAATAGCCCTGCAAAACAATGCCGTCTGCTAAGAGCTGATTTTTTCGAGAAAAATAATCATTTCCTTCTGGCAATGCTAAGTGAAATGTACCGGTAACCCTGTCAAACTGGTCAGCAGAAAAAGTTTCTCCGGAAGAAAACTGCACTTTTTTACCCGCTAATGGTGTATTCGATTGGTTATTGCAAGTTTCCACCCGAAGTATGAATTTTGCTTTTCCATTAGAATAATCCGGCGCTTCAGATAAAATTCCGGAAAGGCGTACCGTTCTCCCAGAATATTTATTGGCCTGCAGCAGTTGCTGACTACTAAGGAAAAAGAGGATACAGGAAGCAGCAGCTGTAAATGCCGCTGCACACAACACATACGATTTCAAACCCTTCCGATGTACCAGCAAGAGCAGAAATCCTGTTGCCAAACAAGCTGTACCCAATATCAGTGCCCATTCCGCTCCCAGAAAAATAGAAACCGCCTGTGCCAGCAGATATGTAAAACCTACCAACGCAAGCGGTCTTTTCATCCTAAATCACCCGTTTTTCTCAATCCTTTGGGAACAAAGGCAGAGGCTCCAGAAAAGTAATGTCCTTACGATTCTGTGCATCCCCTTCCGCCAATACGGCAGCGCGGCCGACAATGTTTCCACCAAATTGATGAACAAGCCGCTCCATAGCAGACAGAGACTCCCCTGTACTGATAACATCGTCCACAATCAAAACCCGTTTCCCTTGAAGGCCCTTATAATCGTCCTCTGCCAGATAAAGCTCCTGAATATGGTCGGTTGTAATGGATTTTACCTGCACATGAATCGGATTCCGCATATATGCTTTCACACTTTTGCGGGCAACAATATACTTGCCACAACCCTGACGGGCCATCTCATAACAAAGCGGGATTCCTTTTGTTTCTGCTGTCACAAGTACATCGTGTTCCGGACAGTGTTTCAGCAGTTCTGCCGCGCTTGCCTTTGTAATCTCAACATCTCCCAGCATCACAAAGCCGGCAATATCCAACTTGTCGCTAACCGGACAAATTGGCAGATCGCGTTCACAGCCTGCTATCGTCATATGATAGTACTTTAAGCCATCAATTGTTTTTATTTGATTCACAAAAAACCGGCCTTTCTACTTACTATAAATAATTTGTTTTGAAGAATAGAACTTTTCCGTCAGCCGGGAGGCCATGCCATGGGCCGTCCGCCCAAAAGATGAAAATGCATATGTTTAACAGTTTGTCCGCCATCTTCGCCTATATTGCTGACAATCCGCCAGCCTTTTTCAAGGTGATTTTCTTTGGCAAGTTTTGCAGCGACTTCAAAAATATGTGCAACAATGGAGCTGTTTTCCGGTGTAACTTCTGCGACAGAAGTAATATGCTCACGCGGAATAATTAATAAATGCACAGGGGCCTGCGGCTCCAAATCTTTGAAGGCAACGCAAAGATCATCTTCATACACACGCGTACTTGGAATTTCACCCGAAGCGATTTTACAAAATACGCAATCCATTCTTTTCCCTCCTTTTCTAAAAAAATTAACGCGTTTACAATATTGCGGAACTTACAAAAAGCTTTGCAGAAGCACCCCTGCTAAAATGCATGGATACTGCAACAAAGCCTGTTACTTATTCATTATAAGCGTTTCTCCCACATTACGCAAGAGATGAAAATCTATTCAATAAAATCCGATACGATTCCGGAAACCGAATGCAGAGCAAAATCCAATTTTGTCAGGTCCTTGGCACCAGCCATTGCAAAATCCGGTTTGCCACCGCCGTTGCCACCCGCCAGTTGTGCAACTGCTTTGGCAATCTTTCCGGCATGGACACCTTTCTTCAAAGCATCCTTGCCCACAGCCACTGCTATATTTGCCTTTGCACCGTTCACTCCGGCAAAAACAGCCACCATATCCGGTGCTTTGTCACGGACTTTATCACACATCGTGCGCAGTCCCGCCGCATCTGTCCCATTCAGTTTTGCGGTGCAGACGCGTATATTTTTAAGTGTTTCCGCACCCTCTATCAGCTGCTTGACGCGCTGATCGGCAAGTTTTGCATGGAGTTTCTCCAGCTCATTTTCATTCTGTTTCAACTGAGCTGCAGCCTGCTCCGCATGTTCTGACAGATTCGCGGTACTATTTAATTTCAATGCAGCAGCAGTCTGCTGTATGGTTTTCAGACTATCATTGAGCAGAGTATAAACGCCAAGGCCTGTGACTGCTTCAATGCGGCGTACACCAGCAGCAGCACTGGTTTCCGAGAGAATTTTGAACATGCCGAGCTTTGCTGTATTGTCCACATGGGTACCTCCGCAGAATTCTTTGCTGAAATCATCCACAGAAACGACACGGACAATCTTACCGTATTTTTCTCCGAACAAAGCCATTGCACCCAGCTTCTTTGCTTCTTCAATCGGCATTTGACGGGTTTCCACTGGAATAGCAGAAAAGATGACTTGATTCACCATCTTTTCAACTTCCTGCAGTTCTTTCTCCGTTAAAGCAGCAAAATGTGTGAAATCAAAGCGGACATGCTTTTCATTCACGAATTGCCCAGCTTGTTCCACATGCTTACCCAATACTTTGCGCAAAGACGCCTGCAGCAGATGAGCGGCTGTGTGGTTGCGCATAATTGCAGCCCGACGTTCCCAGTCCGGTTGAGCCATGACATGGTCGCCGACATGAATTGTTCCGGCCTGTATTTGACAGTGATGAATAAAGTTTTTCGCATGATTCTTCGTTGTATCATTAACCTTGAGTACCACATCATCCGCACGGATGACGCCAGTGTCTCCCACCTGACCTCCGCTCTCGCCATAAAAAGCAGTTTTATCCAGCACCAAGTCAATTTTATCGTCTGCAGTAGCCGATTGTGTGCATTTACCGTCTTTAACGATGGCAAGCACCTTTGCCTGTACGGCCTTTTCTGTATAACCCAAAAATTCTGTTTCCGGAATTCCTTCCAGTAAATTGCTTTCACCTGCCCATGCATCTGCACCTGCATTTTTACGGGCAGCACGGGCACGGTCTTTTTGTTCCTGCATCTGTTTACAGAAAGTTTCCTCATCAACCGTCATATGATGCTCAGCGGCAATTTCTTTCGTAAGGTCAATTGGGAAACCATAAGTGTCATTCAGTTTGAAAGCATCCTCGCCAGAAATAACCGATCCACTGCTCTTGGCAATAATCTCATCCAACAATTGTGTCCCTTGATCAATGGTGCGGGAAAAGCTTTCTTCCTCAACAGCAATCAACTTTAAAATCATTGCCTGTTTTTCTTCCAATTCAGGATAAGCTTTTTTGTTTTCATGGATTACAGATTTTGACACATCTGCAAGAAATGGTTTGTGAATACCAAGCAAACGGCCGTGACGGGCAGCGCGGCGCAGCAGACGGCGTAAAACATAACCGCGGCCTTCATTGGAAGGCATGACACCGTCCCCAATCATAAAAGTAGAGGCGCGCACATGGTCAGTGATTACCCGCAGAGAAATGTCTGCTTGCTTGTCTTTGCCGTACTGCTTACCGGAAATTTTGCAAACTGTTTTCATGATGTTCTGAGTAGTATCAACTAAAAACATGTTATCCACCCCCTGCATAATGCAGGCGAGGCGGTCAAGTCCCATGCCGGTATCAATATTCGGATGTTCCATCGGCGGATAATGGCCATGACCATCACAGTTAAACTGGGAGAAAACAATATTCCAAAATTCCACATAGCGGTCACACTCACATCCAACACCGCAAGTAGGTTTACCGCACCCATGTTCCGGTCCACGGTCAAAATAAATTTCCGAACAAGGGCCGCAGGGACCAGAGCCGTGCTCCCAGAAATTATCTTCTTTTCCAAGACGGACAATATGGTCAGCAGCTACACCGACTTCTTTGGTCCAGATATCAAATGACTCATCATCATCTTGATATATCGTCACCCAGAGTCTGTCTACCGGCATTTTCATTACTTTCGTACAAAACTCCCATGCCCATGCAGTTGCTTCATGTTTGAAATAATCTCCGAAGGAAAAATTACCCAGCATCTCAAAAAATGTACCATGGCGGTCAGTTATACCGACATTTTCAATGTCACCGGTACGAATGCATTTTTGACAAGTGGTCACCCGTTTGCGGGGAGGTGTAACTTCACCCGTAAAATATTTTTTCATCGGTGCCATACCGCTGTTAATCAGCAGTAAGGAATTGTCGTCTTTCGGAATCAAAGAAAAACTGGGCAGACGAAGATGTCCCTTTTTTTCAAAAAATTCCTGAAAGGTTTCACGGATTTCGTTAAGTCCCATCCATTCCATCTGTTATTCTCCATCCTTTATCATGAAATTGAATCGATTATCGAGTAAAAAAGAAAAGTGCCCCCGCCCACAATGGGACGGGAACACCCGTGGTACCACCCAAATTGCGCCGAAACGCCACTTTTATCCTCTTAACGCGAGAAAAACGCCATCACTCATCGTGAGGAACTCTGGACTGGCCCGTCAACTGTGAAGAGACCGGCTTTTCAACATTCGTCGGCTTTCTGTGCATCTTCCAAGCAGAAAACATCTGTCCTTCTTTGTTTTTTCTTTATTCAACAAACAGCCAAACCATAACCATCTAAATTACAATAGTATTATTATAGACTTAATCAGCAGGCTTGTCAATCTCATTGGGATATAAGGAATCCGCAATTTTCTTAAAGACCGGACCGCAGGTCCGGCCGCCGCTGTCCCCTCCCTCATTCATTACAACTACCACATATTTAGGTGAATCTACCGGAAAAAATCCGGCATACCAACTGATAAGATCTTCTTTTCCATTTGTAAAATGTCCGGTTTGTGCAGTAGCTGTCTTTGCCGCTGCTTGAACATACATCGGTCTTCCTGGGCGTCCAGTTCCGTCTGTCGCGCCGGACTCCATAAAAGAACGCAGCAGTGCCGCATTTTTCTGGGAAATTGCTACCGTGCCTGTCCTGCTTTCGGCACGTACGGATATGCGGCCAAATCGGTCGGCTTGACCGGCATATAAAGTCGGCTGCCGAAAGATACCGCCGGAAGCAATTGCATTAACCATCGCGGCAATCTGCAGTGGAGTTGCTGTCAGGTTCCCCTGTCCAAATGAAAAGTTTGCTAACGCTTTTCGATTTTCCAACTCTGATAAAGTGGGCAAGCTGCCGCTGCTGCTGATAAAACCAGGTGCAAGTTCATCGCTCTGCCCGAAGCCCAGATTATGTGCCATACTTAAAAACTGCGCTTGTGGAACAAACTGCATCAAATGAATAAAATAGCAGTTACAGGAATCTGCAATAGCTTCACGCATTGTAATACGCCCATGCTTTTCTCCACCTGCACAGTGAAAGGATAAACCGTCCACAGTTTCACTGCCAGTACAGTTATATTGTGTGTTGGGATCTGCTCCATGCTCCAAAGCCGCAGCGGCAGACACTAACTTAAAGACAGAACCCACACTGTAAGGCTGCATTACCCGGTTCACCAAGGCACCGTCATCCTTTTTAAGCGCAGAGGCAACATTCGCTGGAGAATATCCCGGCAAACTCACAGAAGCAAGGATTTTCCCAGTTCCAGCTTCTAAAATCACAGCAGCTCCTTTTTGTAAATTTGCGGCGCTGTCCTCTGCCAGTTTCTGCAGATTCCTGTCAATGGTCAGGACAATTCCGGTCTGAGCACCAGCCGGACTTGTCTCTACTTTCGGCGTCTCACCCGGCAGCTGATGGCGCAGTGCATCTACTGCGTAAGTGATTCGGGTTGTGACATTGCTGCCGGAAAGCGTACGATTAAATGCTTTTTCAACACCGCTGACACCAGAACCGCTATTATCCAGATAGCCCAGCATATGTGCTGCAAACGTACGTTTCGGATAACGAGCGGCCTGCGGAAAGCACAGAATATCGTCAGATTCAATGGGTACATCCAGATTGGTAAGGAAAGGTGCTCCTGCTTTTAACTGCTCATAAATTTTGCGCATCCGCTGCGCAGGAAGCACTTTGCTGAGAACGGCGGCGGATTTCCGGCTTGGAACGATTGCTGTCATATAAGAAGTTTTTCCACCGGTCAGCGGCTGAAGATTCCGGTCATAAATGGTACCGCGCCCGGTCGAAAAAGTAAGCTGCAGCGTCTGCTGGGCTGCTGCTGTTTGTGCGAAAGAATGATTACAAACAGTGATGCCCAACACACGAACAGCACATATCGTAAACAGCAAGAGTATCCCTGTAAATACAATTAAAATCCGTTTTACCGGCTGTTTCATAAAAAGCACCTCCATCCAGAAAGTTTTTCCAGAAAAAGGTGCTCTTATGCATTATATCATTGAAAGCCTATGGATCAGGTGGCTGCTGTTTTAATCCGAAGAAGCGCCCCGGGCGCAATAAATGTATTTGTATAAAGCAGGACTGTCATCATCGCGTGGTTGGCAGAATGGATCTCTTCTCCATCCTCATTTTGAATATGATCCATTTTCACACAATAAGGTGCTTTCCCCGGTTCCAGAACATCGGCAGTATCTCCCCGAAAAAAGCGGTTCCTCTGCGACAAAACTGCAACGCCATTTTGATAAGATTTGCAAACAGCAATTACCTCATAGTTACGCACATAGCTGCCAAGATCCATATTTTGGTCCGGACGTCCAAAGTAAAAACCCGTACTGTATTGCCTGTGGCTGATTTTGTCTAGTTCGTCTGTAACCCATGGTGTCAGCGGATTGCCGGCAAGCGCATCATCCAAAGCCCTGCGATAGGCATTTGTCGCAGCCGCCGTATAATAGGACGATTTTGCACGGCCTTCAATTTTCAGACTATCCACACCGGCTTCCAGTAACTCCGGAAGATGTTCTGACATATTCATGTCTTTGGCATTTAAAATATAAGTGCCGTCTTTGTCCTCGTCAATAGGAAGATACTGACCAGGTCTTGTTTCTTCACACAACGCATATTTCCAGCGGCAGGGCTGTGCACAGTCACCATGATTTCCGTCACGCCCTGTAAAATAATTGGAAAGTAAACAACGTCCGGAAACGGATACGCACATTGCACCATGCACAAAACATTCTATTTCCATTTGTTTCGGTGTCTTCGCACGAATGTTGGCAATTTCCTCTAAGGAAAGTTCACGTGCCAGAACGACACGTTTTGCGCCAAGCTCATATAAGCGCCGTGCCGCTGCATAATTGGCCACGCCGGTCTGTGTGGAAATGTGAATTTCCACTTCAGGTGCAACACGCTGTGCCATTGCCATCACACCAAGGTCTGTAACGATAAAAGCATCTACTCCGGCATCTCGTGCCATTCGCAGAAATGGCTCCATCTTCTCAATATCTTCATTATGCGGAATAATGTTGCAGGTAAGGTAAACGCGCACTCCGCGGCTGTGAGAATAAGCGACAGCATTTGCAAGTTCCGCCGGCGTAAAGTTCAGTGGTGCGCTTCGCATGCCAAACTCTTTTCCTGCAAGATAAACTGCATCTGCCCCAAACTGAATCGCCGCTTTTAAACGTTCCATATCCCCTGCGGGAGACAGAAGTTCCGGTAAATAGGTCCCTGATTGTTTTGAAATCATTGCGACAATCCCGCCTTTACTAAATTTTCGGCTTGTTCTTCCGCATTGGAAGCATAATATGCCCTCTGCGTTTTGGGATTGTGGCAGAAGTACAAGTAATCAGTCGTATTAGGCTGCAGTGCCGCGTTAATAGCTGCCATACCCGGATTACAGATTGCTCCTGCAGGCAGTCCCTTAATCGTATAAGTGTTATATTTACTCTTATATTTTTTACCTACGCTCGCAGGTATGACACTTTGAGAACGATAGGGATAATACGTTGTCGAATTACAGTCAAGTGTAAAAATATTGTATTGGCTCCCGTATTTTAGGCGGTTATGCAAGACAGAAGAAACATTCAACATATCACTGGAATCTGCTGACTCTGCCTGAATAATGGATGCCATCGTTACAAGTTGGTCCAATGTCATATTCTGCGCCTTAGCTTTGTCCCGAATTTGTGCTGTATAGTGTTTATTGGCATCATCCAACATTTTTTGAAGGATATTCTGTGGGTCTTCATTCTGATAAAATTCATAGGTATCTGGGAAAAGGTATCCCTCAAATTTATAATAGCGGCCGCTTAAGCCCTTTAAATTTGAAATCATTGTGTAGGAATTATCAAATGCATTGGTATTCAGCACATCAAGAAATTTTTGTTTTGAAGAAACGACCCCGTCTTTTTCCAGCAGTTTGGCAATTTCCAGTGCATTTTGGCCTTCAGGAATTGTTACTTTTACAATATCCTTGCGACCTTCATTGGACTCAAATGTATTGGTGATTTCCTCATAGTCAGTTTTCGTATTCATTTGCCATGTTCCACTGCGAAAGCATCCATCCACCTTACGCAAATGAACATACAGGCAAAAGAAATTCGTATTCTTGATGACGCCGTCTTGTTTGAGAATTTGCGCAATTCTGCTAGTTACTGCGCGATTTGTGCGATTAGCATTTTGCTGCTGCTGGCTATTCAGTTTTTCAAATTCAGCGGGCTTAATGGATTTTTCTGTAACACTAGATGGAATCTCCACGGTAACATTCGCACTAGATCGATTTACTGCCAGCATATCATTGATACCAGCAACAAAGAACTGTCCCAAACATGCCGCCAGCAAAATCACCATGCTCCACCAAATAAGGCGGAAAAAGCGCTTATTCCCTTTCCGTTTTTCACGATTCCTTCTCCGGTGATTGCGTATGGTCCGCTTTTCATCGGCTGCCTCTCTTGCAGCTTCGGCCCGTACTGCTGCATCCCCACTAAAACTGTTCAAAGATTCATTTTCGGTCATGAAGTACCTCCTGATGACTTGCAGGATGGCGATTTGCCCTTCTGATATAATTTTTAATGATCTTCAGTTATCAGAACATCTACTTTACGGTCGTAAAAGCCATGTGGCAAATCCCCAGAGATACATGCTCGATAACAGATACCGACCGTTGCACCACCAAAAGAAGCAAGGAAACGGTCATAATACCCTTTTCCATAACCAAGTCGATAGCCCTTTGAATCAAAGCTCAGGCCTGGTACAATACATAAACCATGATGCAAATCACAAACCGGCTTGCATCGTTCCACTGCCGGCTCGAGTACACCAAACGTACCCGGTTCCAAATCATCCAAAGACTGAATAAAGTAAAACTGCATCTGATAAGTGTTGGGAATACAGCGAGGTACAGCTACGCATTTGCCCTGCAGCAAAGAATAGCGGATGATTTCTGTAGTATCCACTTCAATTGGTTTACTGACATAAGTTAAAATGACATGATTTTCCTGATAAGCGGGCAAATGAATTAATCGATTAAAAACAGCTCCATCCATTTCCTTCTTTTCGGCCTGCGGTAGGTTTTCACGGTAAAGCCGATATTGCCTGCGCAAGTCTTGTTTCATTTGTTTTAGGTTTTTTTTCACATGCATTGGATTGATTTCCTAATCTCCTTTGATTTTTCAGCGCCGCACAAGACTTCTGCCAGTTTAAGGCCAAAGTCAACTGCCACGCCAGCTCCTTTTGCTGTTATAATTTTATCACTCTGCACAACAGGCAGACTACTTACTTTACACCCCAGTTCAGACTCATAACCTGGATAGCATGTTGCTTCATGCCCTTTCAGCACACCCCAGTGCCCAAGGATAGACGGTGCGGCACAGATAGCGGCAACAAAGCTGCCGCTTTTGATGCAATGCTCCACTGCTTTTTGAACGACAGCAGAAGCTTCCAAATTTTTAGTACCGGGCATTCCGCCAGGCAAGATGACCATATCAATTGATTTTTCAGAAAAGTCGAGGTCTGAATCTGCAAGATCAGCCTTTATTTCCACACCACGTGCACCAATGACTTTCCTCTCGCCAATGCCAACAGTAGTCAGCTGCAAACCAGTCCGGCGCAAAATATCAAGCGGTGCCATCGCTTCCACTTCTTCAAATCCATTTGCTAAAAATTCATAAATCATAACTCAAAAACTCCTTTCGATTATTATTCAATAATAAAGAAAGCTCAGAGAATAACACTGCCAATCGAACTTAATCTTATCATAAAAAAGCTTTTTCAATTGCTAAGAGAAGTTCCCGATGAATTTGTTCAGGTGTTTTTAAGCTTCCTTTTACATGGCAGGAAATGCATACCCAGCCAAGTTTCTCGGCTGCATAAAGTGCTGCTTCATGGCATCCGTCCTGAAATGCTTCATCTTTTTCATGAATATCTTTCTGCGTTTCATCACCGCTGTAACGTTTGGTAAGCAAAGATTCCGACATTGCAACCGGCATGTCCAAAAAGATGGTCATGTCTGGTATTGGTAAGGCTAAGCGATGATATTCATAATCCAAAAGCCACTCTGTAAAGGAACCCCACTCGCGCCGTGGAAGCTTTGGTAACTGATAGATTAAATTCGAAGTCGTATACCGGTCAGCTAAAATCACACTGTCGGTTTCATAGGCTTGTTTCCAAAATTTTTGATAAGATGCAAAACGATCCACTGCATAAAAAGAAGCGGCAGCATACGGATTGACATCCCGCGGAGAATTTCCAAAGTCCCCTTGAAGGTACATTTTTACAAGTGCCGAGGAAGGTTGTGCATAATCAGGAAAAGTCACACGCCGGCATTGGATTTTCTTCGCCTGAAAAGCCTGCTCGAGCAAAAGTGACTGGGTCTCTTTTCCGCTGCCATCGAGGCCCTCCAAAACAAGCAGCTTTCCCATTATTTTTCACCGCTCATTTCCGCATAATGCGTCCGCACCTCATCTGCATGTCCACAGCACATTTTCCCCTCAGGACATGGGCCGTAAAGACAGGCCGGACCAGCTTTTGCAAATAAATGTGGGGCAACCTTTTTTACAAGCCAAAGCATCTGCTCTGCAACATCACGAATTTCCCACTGGGCACGATTACAGCAGCGCAGAGAAAAGAAGTGCATCAGGCTTCGCGCGTCCATCGTGCAGACCAGTTTGGTTGTGCAGGCATTTGGCAAGACAAAGCGTGCATCCTCAATTGCTTTTTTCTGTGCCTTTCGCGCTGCAGCTTTTTCAGACAGTCCCTCTTGCAAAAATGCTTTTCTGTGTTTTTCCTTCAGCAGATTTGTTAGACTGTCATAATGACGTTGGTCCTCTTCCATAGCACGCAGAAACTCTTCTTTTGCCTCCGGAATAGTCTCAATTTCCGGTGGCACAACAAAGGAAAACTGCTTTTCTGTCACATAGCGCTGGCTCTGCACACTGAAGCTCGCAATGCGGTGCCGCGTGATCTGTGCTAGCAGAGAACGCGAAACTCCTTCAATGCCAAAGGTAAAGGAAGCATGTTCAATAGGTGTTTCGTGCCCGTTCTCTGTGAGGATGTCCATAAAATGGGTCGTTTTTTCATCGGTCATCCCCTGCTGAATTTCATGAATACTAGATGATGAATAACATAGTCTGGCAGCAGAGGCTACCATCTTTTCCGGAAACTGTGTATAAGTGAGCAACTCAACGTGCGCCATAAATTTTGTGTGCCTCCATAAGTTCTGTATGCATAGTATTATATCAAAGTTTTTGTATGGATTCAACCTTCATTTAAAGCTAGCAAAAAGCTGGTTGAGTATCGTAACATTTTTCTTTCATCTCCATAAGATGGTACTAAGCAAGAATCATTTTGCCTGATAGGAGGACTACAAGATGGATGAAATGAATGAAAATCTGCGCTCCGCAAACTTCAAAGAAGCAGTTTGCATTGATGCGCAAAGGGTTTATGACTCCTGCAGCGCCAAAGACTGCCTTGAAGACCTGCAGGTTTGCTTTACAAAGGCAAAGCGCCCCATCATTGAGCGGTGTGTCAGCGTTCGGCTGCGCAATGTTGAAGTGCTCACCGTCTACTTGAACATGGAGGCAGTTCCCTTTAATAAAGGCTTCTACTCCATTGATATGACCTTTGTTTTCGATGTGTCCCTGGACGTTTACACAGCACCTGCTTCCTGCCCAATCGTGGTTGACGGAATTGCACTTTTTACCAAAAAAGCAATTCTTTATGGCAGTGATGGAAATGTAAAAGTATTTACTAGTAATAAAAACTGTGATATGAATGAAAACAACAATCAGACTCTGCCAAAAGCCGTGTGCCAAGTTGCGGAACCAGTTGGTTTATCCGCACGGGTTTGTGACTCACGTCCGGGTACCTGCCCCGGCTTCAAAATTCCAGACGATATTTGCGAACATTTCGGCGGCGACTTTGATTTTGAATGCGGGCGCAGTGTTTATGTGACAATTGGCCTGTTTTCAATCGTACAAATTGTCCGCAATGTACAAATGCTAATACCTGCCTATGACTTCTGCATTCCTTCAAAAGAATGCACACCTGTCAGTGACAATCCCTGCGAAATGTTTAAACGCATCGATTTCCCAACTGATTCATTTTTCCCACCAAAAGTGAGCGACATAGATGGCGGAAGCGGCTGTGGATGCACCCAATCACAAAAGCATCCAGATTGACAAAAATGGCAGATGCTTTTAAGCACCTGCCATTTTTCTGCAAATAAAGGGAACAATCTGTTCCACATCATCCACGTTTTAAGTGTGCAAAATTTGCCATGATCTTTTTGGTACCTTTTGTTTCAAAAGCAATTTCCAGCAGGGTGTCATTCCCCATCGGCGTCGTTGACAAAACTGTTCCTTTTCCAAAGGCTCTGTGGAGGACCGTATCGCCAGGCTTAAACACAAGGGATTTCTTTGCATGTGCCGATTCTGGTACACCAAAATGCAGCGCAGACTCCATGGCAGCTGCACGTACCTCTTTAGAGGAAACTGGAAGTGTTGTACCCGGCCGTGGCTGTTTCCAGCTTCGCACTGCCGTATGCTCGGTTAGTTCCTCTGGAATTTCATCTAGGAAGCGGCTTGGTCGGTTTCGATTCGTTGAACCAAAAATAGTACGGCTTTGCGCGTTAAGGATATAAAGTTCCTCCCGCGCGCGGGTAATGGCCACATAAGCAAGGCGACGCTCTTCCTCAATCTGCTCGGGATTGTAAATTGCCTGCACACCCGGGAAAACACCGTCCTCAAATCCGGGTAAGAAAATCACAGGAAATTCCAGTCCTTTAGCAGAATGCATGGTCATCATGACAACCGTGTCCGCTTGACTATCATAATTGTCAATGTCTGTCATTAGAGAAACTTCTTCTAGGAATCCGTCCAAACTGGACTCTTCTCCACTTTCTTCCTCATACTGCTGGATGTTCGTACCCAACTGGGTAAGGTTTGCAACCCGATCCTTGACCTCATCACTTTCCGGATTTCCGAGACTCGCTATGTAACCTGTCTGAGAAAGGATTTCATCATACAATTCTTTCAAGCTGCTATTTTTCTCTTCATTCAGTACCATAAAGCCCTGCATGATTTTGGCAAATTGAAGGAGTTTGGGCGCCGTTCTTTTTAAAGGTTCAAACTCATCGGCATGGGAAATAACGTAAAAAACGCTCTTACCAATTTGTGATGCAAGGTCAGATGCAACAGAAAGAGTCTTATCTCCGATACTGCGCTTCGGCTGATTAATAATGCGTCGCAGACGAATCTCATCACTGGGATTATTGATTACACTCAAATAAGCAATCATATCCCGAATTTCCTTGCGCTCATAAAATCGCAAGCCGCCAATAATGCGGTATGGAATACCAGACTTGACAAAATTTCTTTCCAATGCGCTGGATTGTGTATTCATACGGTACAGAATGGCATAGTCGCTGAACTTTCTGCCTTTTTCAACGCCTTCCAAAATCTGTTTGCCAATATAGTCCGCTTCATCTTGCTCATTTAGTGCAGTGTGTGTCTGAATTTTACGACCCACCGGGTTTTCAGTCCATAAGGTTTTACCTTTACGCTCTGTGTTATGGGAAATAACGGCATTTGCAGCATTCAAAATTGTCTGAGTAGAGCGGTAATTCTGCTCCAGACGAATCACCTTAGCATCAGGAAATGTTTTTTCAAAGCTGAGAATATTTTCAATGGTAGCACCGCGGAACTTGTAAATGCTCTGATCATCATCGCCCACTACACACAGATTTTTGCTTCTCTGCGCTAAAAGTTTAACCAGTATGTACTGTGCGTGATTCGTATCTTGGTACTCGTCTACCATGATATAGTGAAATTTCCGTTGATAATAAGAAAGGGCACTGCTGTTTTGCCTTAAAAGCTTCACTGCATTAGCAATCAAGTCATCAAAATCCATTGCGTCTGCCGCTTTCATTCGATTTTGATAAAGTTGATAAGCCTTTCCGATCGTTGCGGCTCGGTTGTCATTTCCGACGTTCTGTAAATATTCTTCCGGACTAATCAAAGAATCTTTTGCATGGGAAATTTCACCAAGTACAGATTTGCAGGCCAGTACCTTTTCATCAATTTTTAAATCTCTGAGGCAGTTTTTCATCAGTCGTCTGGAATCATCTGAATCATAAATTGTAAAATGATTGCTATAGCCCAGCTGCTCCCCATATTTGCGAAGCATACGGGCACAAGTGGAGTGGAAAGTACCGGCCCAAACATCCTTGCCGGCATTCCCCAGCATATCCGTCAGACGCTGTTTTAATTCCCCAGCTGCCTTGTTGGTAAACGTAATAGCAAGAATTTGCCATGGTGCGCACGGTAAAACCGCCAAATGCTCCCGCACTTTTTCAGGTATGGGGGTTTCCTCTTGTAGATACGCACGCATTGCTTGCTGATCTGCTTCACTCAGATTGGCTGAAGTATCCGCATAGGCATTTCCAAAGCGAATAATATTTGCAATCCGATTGACAAGCACGGTTGTTTTTCCGCTTCCTGCACCCGCTAGAACCAATAACGGACCATTCACAGAAAACACCGCTTTTTGCTGTTGTTTATTCATACGGGAAAATTCCTTTTCCAAGACCCGCTGTCTCAATTGCAATGCGGATTCACTCAATATACTCACCATCTAACTTTAGATTTTTGGAACAAATTTACTGCAAACGCCCGCACGTTGTTTTGTGCGGGCGTTATAATTAGCCATTTTACTCTTAAAAAAGACAATCATAATTTAGCAACAGGCATCAACCTAAAATGCTTAAAAGGACACCAGCGGCAACCGCGGAACCAATAACACCAGCCACATTGGGACCCATTGCATGCATGAGGAGAAAATTGCTCGGATTATCAGCCTGGCCTACTTTTTGGGAGACACGTGCTGCCATTGGCACAGCCGAAACACCTGCAGAACCAATCAGCGGATTCACTTTTCCATGGGTAGCCTTACACATGAGTTTGCCAAACAAAACACCGCCAGCGGTTCCGATACAAAATGCAATCAGACCCATCACGATTATTTTAATTGTTTGGCTGCTTAAAAACACTTTACCTGTTGCCGTTGCTCCAACCGTTACACCCAAAAAAATTGTAATAATATTCATGAGTTCATTCTGTGCTGTATTCGACAAGCGGGAAACCACGCCGCTTTCACGCATTAAATTTCCCAGCATCAGCATGCCAACCAGAGGGGTTGCGTCCGGCAAAAGCAAAGAAATCAAAACCGTGATAATAATAGGAAACATAATCTTTTCCAGTTTGGAAACTGGACGTAACTGCTCCATGACTATACAGCGCTCTTTTTTCGTCGTCATTGCCCTCATAATCGGAGGCTGAATAACCGGCACCAGCGCCATATAGGAATAGGCTGCCACGGCAATTGGCCCCAGCAGTTCCGGCTTTAGTTTACTGGTTACATAAATGGCAGTCGGCCCGTCTGCACCGCCGATAATTCCGATGGAGGCAGCAGCTTTTGGATCAAAGCCTAAAGCCAATGCTCCAATAAAAGTAATAAAAATTCCGAGCTGCGCAGCCGCACCCAACAGCAAACTGGAAGGACGCGCGATTAATGGGCCGAAATCTGTCATGGCACCAACACCTAGAAAAATGAGTGGCGGATAAATGCCAAGCTTAACCCCTCGGTAAAGATAGTAGAACAGGCCTCCGTTTGCTTGGGCCGTCGGTTCTGCCATAATACCAGGAAAAACATTTACCAAAAGCATGCCAAAAGCAATTGGCAATAAAAGCAGCGGCTCAAACTGCTTCTTAATTGCAAGGTAAAGCAGCACACAAGAAATTCCGATCATTACATAGTTCTGCCAATCACTTGTAGCAAATCCGGAGCTTTTCAGTATATCTGTGATTGCTGTAAGAAATTCCTGAAACACTTAAATACCGCCTCTCAGTCTTGTGAAATGTTAATTTACAGAAAGCCAAGGTTAAAACGGACGGGTATTGCTGTAAGCGCCAGCCTGTCTCCATGCAGAACGGCTGCCTGTGCGTGTAGCAGCACGGCGCACAGATAAAATTGGTGTTTCTTCTCCATAAAGTGCATAAACTGCGGCACAGATTGCTGTGACTATTTCGGGTGAAATATCATTTGCCGCTGCCGGTGCTGCGGAAACAGGTTCCGGCGATGGCAAAGAATGACGCTGCGAAACAGATGCCACTGTTGTTTCGATATCATCCGTTCCACGGCGTTTTTTCTGCGCGGTATGGACTGCGGTACTGTACAGTTTAATAATCAGGATCAGCAAAACCAGCACTGCAAAGACGATTACCAAACCGGTTGTCAGAATGACGATGGCAATCTGACCTGTACTCATTTCTCCCATGGGAACATCCTCCTAACAGAAAATCTGTCGACTGGACACTGCCAAACCTGTAATGGTACCAAATTACTGTGTAGTGCATGGTGCAAAAAATAAATGATATTTTTATTATATCTGATTTCAGCAATAATTTCAAACTATTTTTATTAATTTTCTTCAATTTGGCATTGATGATTTATTTTTATCGAATATTGAAGTCTAATTGGAAATGCGCTACAATAATTATAAATACAAGTGGAAGTGATGATGGATATGACAGACAGCGGTTTTCGGCGCTCCTACAAAGGAGAAAGTTATAATCTGGGACTAGCTGTTTACAGTTGTGGTATTCAGCGCTGCCACCCTGCCCATTCTTGGGGACCTGCTATTCGTGACCATTATTTAATTCATTATATTGTCCGAGGAAAAGGAGAGTTTTCCACAAAAGGAAAGTTGTGGGATCTGCAGGCTGGTGATGCCTTTCTTGTGCAGCCAAATCGGATTGCAAGCTATCAGGCCGACCTCAATGAACCATGGGAATATGACTGGGTTGGCTTCAATGGCAGTGACGCAAATCACTTGCTTCGTCAAACCGGATTATTGAACATGGAACCTGCTTTTCACTGTCCACCGGAAAATTGCTTTCATGCCCTCCTTTCCGACATTATGGAAGTTTCCGGCACATCAAGCAGCTCAGAAGCACGCATGGAAAGTGGACTGCTTCGCTTTTTGGCAGAATTGATGGATGTTTTCGGCATGAATACGCCGCAAAGTGACAGTGGTTATAGTTATGTTCAAAAAGCAATCCAATTTATTGACCGCAACTATTCCTGCAACATTAATGTTGAAAAAATTGCGAAAAGTGCTGGAGTTTCCCGCAGCCACCTTTATCGATTATTTATGACCTATATCAACATGCCGCCGAATGAATACTTAACACGTTACCGCATTAATAAAGCCGCTGCCTTCCTTAAAGACTGCGGGTTGACAGTCGGTGAAGCTGCTTATTCAACAGGATTTTCAGATCAATTGTATTTTTCACGTGTTTTTAAAAAATATATGGGAATGCCGCCCAGCAAATTCAGCGGCGGCACTGGCAAGGAAGTATAAATTAATGGACAGCAAAAGTACAAATATACCTGAACAGAATTCACTGACTCTTTGGACACAACAGGTTTCAAAGAACCAATTAACTCCATGGGACCGTTTTCCGGAAATTTACCTTTATATGGATCAGGTCCTTAGTTTTATGGAAGCGCAGCTGCACTTATTTGAACAGGAAAAAAACACGCTGCTTACTTCCAGTATGATCAACAATTATGTAAAAGATGGAGTCCTCCCCCGGCCTGAAAAGAAAAAATATAATCGTGACCATCTCGTCCGCTTAACCATCCTTTGTCTGTTAAAGCAGGTTCTTTCCATCCCAGATATTCACACTTTGCTGGACAGTTTGCGGGAGCATAGTGATATTCACGCTCTTTATACCTCTTTCTGCGAAGCTGAGGAAGATACTTATCGCGAAATCTGCAAACGCATTGACACGGCATCCTCGAGCGGTACGGAGGCTCTTGCCAAACTTGCCCTGCAGCTTTCTGTGGAATCCGGTGCACGCAGAACTGCAGCGGAACGTATTATTCATGAACTTCAGCAAAAAACGGAAAATGCCACAGAAAAAGAATAGAAAGGAAAAAGAGTTAGCTTTTATAAGACTTGAGGTAAAAAATTTTTTTAACTAACCCCAATTTTCAAAAATGGGAAATTGGGTTTTACAATTTTCATAATTTGTCATGTTTTTTTACAAAAAATTATTGTTGTCTAAGGACAAAACGAAAATTTGTTTCTAAAATTTTCTTATACGTGCTGATAAGGTCATTGGCACTTTACACAAACTGTATTTCGCATATCTGGGAAGCGGACAAATTCAAAATTTATTATTGGAGGAATCATATATGGCAGAGAATGGCTTAAAAGAAGCACTAGAGAAATTTGGTATTAAGAAAGCCATCAGCTATCTGCGCAAGGATCCGGAAAAGAACCTGCCGAAACTGATGGACATGATTGATAAAGCAGATAAGGATAATATCTTTGCTGCTGCACGTTACTCTTTTCATCAGGCAATTGATGATCCCGGAAGCAATTGGAACAAGTTGATTTTCCATGTTGTTAAGGAAATTGATCCCCATATTCTGGAAACATTTTTCACAAATTTCTTTATGAACTCTACTTTTATCGGCGGACAAAAACAGATGGAATACCGCAAAAAATACGGTTGTAATGTTCCATGGGCAATTTTGCTGGATCCTACCAGCGCCTGCAATCTGCACTGCACCGGCTGCTGGGCTGCCGACTATGGTAACAAATTAAACTTATCCTTTGATGAAATTGACGACATCATCAATCAGGGTACCGCAATGGGTACTTACATGTACATCTACACCGGCGGCGAACCGTTGGTACGCAAGGATGACCTGATTAAAATCTGTGAAAAGCATTCGGAATGTATTTTCCTCTGCTTCACAAACGCAACTTTGATTGACGATAAATTTGCTTCCGATCTTCAGCGCGTTGGGAATTTTGTCCCCGCCATCAGTGTGGAAGGCTTTGAAGAAGCAACGGACAGTCGCCGTGGTAAAGGTACGTTCCAGAAAATCTGCAAAGCAATTGATATTTTGAATGCACATAAAGTCCCATTCGGCATTTCCTGCTGCTACACCAGCCAAAATGTTGATTCCATCGGCAGTGAGGAATTCTTTGACTGGATGGTCGACAAGGGAGCAATCTTCACTTGGTTCTTTACCTATATGCCAATTGGCAAGGGTGCCCCGACAGATTTGATGGCAACTGCTGAACAGCGCGAGTTTATGTATCACCGCATCCGTGATTTCCGTGCGACAAAGCCGCTGTTTACCATGGACTTTTGGAACGATGCAGAATATGTTTATGGCTGCATTGCCGGCGGGCGTTCTTATCTACATATCAATGCAAACGGAGATATTGAGCCTTGTGTATTTATCCATTACAGTGACTCCAATATACGTGAAAAGACTCTTTTGGAGGCTTATTGTTCCCCACTGTTCATGCAGTATCATTTAAATCAGCCTTTTAATAAAAACATGCTTCGTCCCTGCCCGGTACTGGATAATCCTTACCGGTTGGAGGACATGGTCAATAAAACGAATGCCCATCCTACCGATCTGGTCGGTCAGGAAACACCGCATGAACTTTGCGCAAAGTGCGAGCCTGTCGCCAATCAGTGGAAACCGATTGCTGACAAACTTTGGGCAACAAGCGGTGCCAATGGACGCCATTGTTTGGAATGTGATGATACCATTCTGCCGCAAAATTTGATTCCGGTAGAGGAACGTATCTCTTTTGAAAATATGGTGAAGTTTGAGCAAGCCCAGAAAAAGCAACAAGGCAATGGCTGATTTCAAATTTTTCTATTGTTTTGTAAAATTATAAAATAGAATACAAAAGCGGAAACTGTCATATGAAAGGCAGTTTCCGTTTGTATTTTTATTTAAAATTGGCCAAATCAATCCGTTAATATTTAAGGAATCGTTACGAAAATTGTGACAGCAACTCCATGTTCTAAGGCTCCTTCTCTTAAACTTGAGCTTGTGCTAATTTGAACAGATACAAGGGTTCCCTGTGTTACAGGGACACTTCCAAAGCCTGTTGCCACACAATTAGGATCATCAGAATTGCTCGGGCCTCTTACAGTAGCGGATATACCTGTGCTCGTTGCATCTCTGAATCCACAAGGGCTGGTAAAAACAGTAGCCGTAACAGTATCCGTGTCATCAGCTAATACTTCATCACGGATATTCAATACTACTCCTGTAATAGTGGAATTTACAGGAATTGTAACAGTATTTTTTACAAATGAAGTATCCGAAGTAGCATTATTACCAAGTCCAACCCATGCACCATTATTAACAGGCTGACCAGTTGCCAAATAAATTGTCGATCCGCCTGGGCCTACAGCGCCTGTTGCACCCGTGGCACCATCAGCACCCGTGGCACCGTCAGCACCTGTTGCACCATCAGCGCCCGTGGCACCGTCAGCACCCGTGGCACCGTCAGCACCCGTGGCACCATCAGCACCCGTGGCACCATCAGCACCCGTAGCACCGTCAGCACCCGTTGCACCGTCAGCGCCCGTTGCACCCGTGGCACCGTCAGCACCCGTGGCACCGTCAGCACCCGTGGCACCATCAGCACCCGTGGCACCATCAGCACCCGTGGCGCCTGTAGCACCCGTGGCGCCCGTAGCACCCGTGGCGCCCGTAGCACCTGTAGCACCCGTGGCGCCCGTAGGGCCAATACAACAGCAGCAGTTGCAGCAACACGGCCGTCTGCAACCGCATTTACCATACAAATCGTCATATGACGGTAAATAATCTGAATTATCGCATTTATAAGTGTTCATATTCATACCTCCTATTCCAGTTTATGCATAATGTGTGAAAATGCGTTTTTTCATATAGGATGGTATTGTTAATCATGTTTTGCTTCTTTTACAGCAGCAGTTTGTTTAGAGAGCATTTCATGAAAATAATTTCGATTATAAAGGACAGATGGATTGGCTGGCTTCCATTGGGCGGCTTTCTCATTATATTCCTGTGCTTTTTTAAAATCTCCTATGCGGTCATAGCAAACACAAAGTTGAATACATGGAAGATATCCATAGCAGTCCGGCTCACAAAAGCCTCCTTTAATGGGGTTTGGACGTTGTTTGAGAGCCTGTTCATACCAATATATTGAAATAGTGTATTTCTGCTTTTTTAAAAAATAGTTTCCGATTTCACAACATATCTCCGCTCGCGGAATATCATACTGAAAACTGCGCACCAGAGCAAGCAAGGCGTCCTTATCTTTCCCCTCATGAAAAAGGCAGTCTGCTAAAACGCGGCAGGCATCAATTCGGTTTTCAACCCACGTATTGTCGTCATCCAATATTTTATATAAAATTTGTTCTGCTTTCCAATAACGGCCATGGTCACGAAGTTCCCGGGCGTAGTAATAGGACTGCCGTCTGTCCAAAATCCGACCATCTGCAATCATTTTTTCAAAAATTCTAATATTTCGCTCTGAATCATAGGCTTTAACTTTTTGGTGTGTTACTGCGATTTCTACATATTGAATGACTCCTGATGGCGGAATAACTTCATGGATAGCCCCTTCCCACCGATAGTTTTTGTCTCGACGGAGCAAACGCTCCCTATAATAATAGAATGTGCATTTACCCGTTGCATCAAACGCGACATTATAACGCATCATGACCATAGAAACATCTGAAGACAGCGTTTCTTTCAAGGTCCGAAAGGCAGCGCGGTCCTTTTCCAATAAAACATCATCCGCATCAAGCCAAAGGATATATTCTTTGGTGGCTTTTAAAAAGGAAAAGTTCCTTGCTGCTGCAAAATCGTCAATCCATGGAAACGAAAATATTTGGTCGGTATACTGTTTCGCAATTTCTATCGTTCGGTCGACAGATCCTGTATCGACGATAATGATTTCATCCACCAGGTCTTTTACCGAATCCAAACAGCGAGCCAACGTCTTTTCTTCATCTTTAACAATCATACACAAGCTGATCTCAATCATAGGCATTAATCCTTATTTAGTATTTTTAATACAGGGTATGCTATACAAAGAGAAATGCTAATAAGGCCATGTACGTTTCACTTTCAGCAATGAAATTTTTGTTTTTAAAATACTTAAAAACAGCCTAGTTGTTAAAACATTGTAATTTCATATTTACGGAGTGATGAGTATGCAAAAAATATTAGATAAAAATGGAGTCGCATAAGTTACAAAAATTTGATAATAATCTTGCATACACGCACACGAAGAAAGTTAAAGGACGTAACAGTCATCACCGAACCATATTAGTCGTATTTTTTATGAAATTCTGAACATTAAAGAGTCTGGCTCAGCCATTCAAAACGTCCCGCAGAGACATTGGGCTTTCTGCGGGACGTTTTGAATGGCAATTTTTTATAAATCGATTTGATCCTTGATTTGAGCGAAAAGTTTCTCCCCTACGCCCTTTACATTTTTAAGTTCCTCAACACTATGAAAACCACCGTGTTGCTGTCTGTAAATAATAATCCGTTTGGCAAGCGCACTGCCCACACCTTTCAGACTTTCCAGTTGGGATACAGGAGAACTGTTCAAATGTACCTTCCCATTATAGGCACTGGAAAGTGTTTTTGAAGGTGTATCGGTCGTAACAACTGCAGCAGGGCTGCAAATAGGCGGGACAAAAAAGACATTATACCCAATACACAGAGCTGCCAGTACTGCCGCAATACCAATCAAAATTCGAATATGTACCCTTTCTTCATCCATAACGTTTCATCAGATTATCTGCCAATTCTGCCACTGCGCCATTTCCGCATGGGCAAGTCACAAGATTCGCCATATGCTGCAAAGAGGGCTGTCCATCTGCAGGAACAGCCGCAAAACCGGCTGTCTTGAGCATTTCACGGTCATTTTCATAATCTCCAATGGCAAAAACTGCTTTAGGAGAAAATCCGTATTTTTTCATCAAAATCTGCAGTGTACTGCCCTTATTAACGCCTTCCGGCACAATTTCCAGATATGCAGGTGATGTAAGGACAAACTCCAGTCCGTTGTGAGGCTGTGCCTGCACAAAGGCCTTTAGCTCTGGCATTTCCTCTGGGTTGCAGCCTAACAGCGCCTTGCACCATGGCTGCGGAAAAGCGGAAATCTCTGCAGGATTCATGAGAACTTCCGGTGTCATAGAATTTTTAACATACCGGTTGCGACGAAGAATGGCTACCTCTTGAGTATTGAAAAGTTCTAATCCAACTTTCGGAAATTCTTTTGCAACGGCCTGCAGAAGTGCAGGCAGCAAAGCTGTAGAAACGGAAAAAGAAGAAATAATTTTATGTTCACAAAAGTCATACAAAATAGTGCCGTTTAGTAAAATGCAGGGGACGTCCGGATAAATCTGCGAAAAATACTGGCCTGCTGACTGTTTTGTTCGGCCGGTAGCAATGGTAAAATGGCCGCCTAATTCCTGATAATGCGCCAGCGCTTCACAATTTCGTGTGGGAATTTCAAAGTGACTGTCAATTAATGTCCCATCCATATCGCAAACCAGCAGAATATCCTTTAACTGCATAACAATTTTCCTCTTTCTATTCAGTGCTTTTGAGCCTATGCAGAAAATCCATAAAGTAAGTTGGCAGAGGACTCGTAAATTCCATATATTCTTTTGTACGCGGATGTACAAAGCCAATTACGCGTGCATGCAGACACTGCCCCTTTAACCCCGGCGCCGGCTTCTTCGGACCGTAAACAACATCGCCTGCAACCGGATGTCCAATATAAGCCATGTGTACACGAATCTGATGTGTGCGACCGGTTTCCAGCTTTAGCCGCACATATGTAAAGCCCTGATAGCGCTCCAATACATGGTAATGTGTGACTGCATTCCGGCTGGCCTTGTCTGTAACGGCCATTTTCTTTCGGTCAACTGGATGTCGGCCAATGGGTGCATCAATAGTGCCATCATCCTGTTTGAGATTTCCATGCACGACCGCTTCGTAAATACGTGTGAAACTGTGCACCTTGATTTGCTCTGCCAAAAATTTATGAGCAAAATCATTTTTTGCCACAATCAATAATCCGCTTGTATCCTTGTCTATGCGGTGAACAATACCCGGACGGATAACGCCATTGATACCGGAAAGTGTATTCCCACAATAGGCAAGCAATGCATTTACCAGCGTACCGGTATAATTTCCCGGTGCCGGATGCACAACCATTCCTTTGGGTTTATTGACCACCAGCAGATCGCCGTCTTCATATACGATGTCCAGCGGAATTGATTCAGGCAGAACATCCAGTACCTGCGGATCCGGTATAACAGCAGAAAGGTCATCTCCCGCAGCAACCCGGTAACTCTTAACAAGCTGTTTTGTTCCTTTTGTGACACAGCCCTCACCAATATATTTTTCGGCAAGTGAACGTGTGAGCCCAATGTTCTGCTCACTCAAGAATTTATCCAGCCGCATCCCTGCCTGTTCTTTTTGAACTGTAAATTGATACATTTTAGGCATTTTTTTCTTCCGCCTTTTTTTCTTCAGCACAATCACTAAGAAACAGATGCAAAACCAGCAGAATCACACCAATAACGACACAGATATCTGCAAAGTTAAAGATATATGGGAAAAAATGAAAATGAATAAAATCAATTACATAGCCTCGTACCACTCGGTCAATGATATTCCCGATTCCACCACCAAGGATTAATGTGCAGGCCACCCAAGACAGCATATTGTGATGCTGATATCGGAACAGGACAAGGGTAATGACGACGCAGATAACCGCTGTAATCAGTGCAATCAGCCACTGACAATTTTGAAAGATACCAAACGCTGCACCACGATTCTCTAAATAATCAAGTGAGAGGAAACCCGGAATCAATGTCCGTGTTCCAACTGGCAGCAGAAACTGAATGACCAGTTGTTTTATGATTTGGTCTGCAGCAACCTCTGCTGCAACGAAAATCAAAGCAAGAATAGGCATCATCATTTTCCTCCTGATACAAAAAGCGGAGCGGTCAGCCGCCCCGCTCTGCTTACTTTTATTGAGCACTTTCTGCAAGTACATGAGCACAACGTTCACAGACATCTGGATGAGCGGCATCTTTACCAACTGTATCGCTGTACATCCAGCAGCGGGCACATTTTTGACCTTCTGCACGGGAAACTGTGATCGAAAAATCCGGCAAGGCAACATCCGTAAAAGTGCCTGTCCCCTCTTTTATAACTTCCACTTTTGAAACGATTAGAACCGGTAGCAGTTCGGTTTCAATGCTCTTTGCGAAATCATATAATTCGCCCTTACAGAAAATCTGCACCTGTGCATCCAGTGAAGAACCAATTACTTTTTGTTTGCGGGCCTGCTCCAGCGCTTTCTTCACATCGTCACGGATTGCATGGATGCGGTCCCAGCGTTCTGTAAAAGCGGTATCGACTTTCACGCCGCTTTTCTCTGGAAAGTCATTGAGCATCACGGAAGAAAGATTCTCGCCCTTCGCATGCTTCATAGCCTTCCAGATTTCTTCACTGGTATAAGCAAGGATTGGCGCAATCAGCCGTGTCATTCCGCTGAGGATCGTATACATCACCGTCTGCGCAGCACGACGAGTGACGCTATCCGTTTTTTCCGTATAAAGACGGTCTTTTGCAATATCCAGATAAAAGTTACTCATATCCACAACACAGAAATTGTGAATCGCATGATAAGCATTATGAAACTCAAAGGTATCATAACCCTCACGCACTTTATCAATCAACTCATCAAATTTGCAAAGTGCCCAGCGGTCGATTTCCTGTAAATCATTTTCTGATACGGCATCAGTATCCGGATCAAAGTCATGCAAATTGCCCAGCATAAAACGAGCCGTATTGCGAATTTTGCGGTAGGCATCGGAAAGCTGTTTGAGAATTTCCTTGGAAATGCGAATATCTGCGTGATAATCTGAAGAAGCAACCCAAAGGCGCAGAATATCCGCACCATATTTATCGATAATCTCCTGAGGATTAATTCCGTTACCGAGAGATTTACTCATTTTACGGCCTTCGCCATCTACTACCCAGCCGTGTGTACACACGGCTTTGTAGGGAGCCTGTCCGCGCCACGCCGTACTAGTCAGCAGGCTGGACTGAAACCAGCCTCGGTACTGATCGGCGCCCTCCAAATAGAGATCAGCGGGCCAGTGCAGCTCCGGTCGTTGGTCCGCAACTGCTGCATGAGAAACACCTGAGTCAAACCAGACATCCATGATGTCATGTTCTTTTGTAAACTCTGTGCAGCCACATTTAGGGCACTTCGTTCCTTCCGGCAGGATATCTTTTGCATCTGTCGTGTACCATGCATCACTGCCTTCTTTGGCAAACAATGCAGAAACTTTTGCCATTGCTTCTTTGCTCATCAGTGGTTCTCCACAGTCTTTGCAGTAAAAGATTGGGATTGGCACACCCCAGCGGCGCTGACGGGAAATGCACCAGTCATTGCGTTCCCGTACCATGGAAGTGATACGGTCACGGCCCCATGCTGGAATCCACTGCACTTTATTGATTTCTTCCACTGCCTGATCTTTAATGGCATCAACCGAGCAGAACCATTGCTCGGTTGCACGGAACAAAATTGGATTTTTGCAGCGCCAGCAATGTGGATACTGATGGATGATTTTCTTCTGTGCAAACATAGCACCGATTTG
>DHDR01000019.1:191807-271273 GCA_002399445.1 Ruminococcaceae bacterium UBA4871
CGCCCATCTGCATCTACTGGAACTATAATGGGCAATTCCGGATAATGGTCATGGCAGACATTATAGTCATCCACACCATGACCGGGAGCTGTGTGGACACAACCAGTACCGCTATCCAAAGTGACGTGGTCACCGACAATGACGAGAGATTCACGGTCCAAAAATGGATGCTGTGCCTTCATATACTCGCATTCGCTGCCTTTAAAGGTAGCAATCACAGAATAGTCTGTTTTGTTTGCCTCTGCCATAACAGACTCATACAGTGCAGATGCCATAACATAATACTCATCACCGCATTGGATGAGAGAATATTCAAAATCTGGGCCAAGGCAAATTGCCTCATTTGCCGGAATTGTCCACGTTGTCGTTGTCCAAATGACAAAATAGGTATGCGCAAGGTCAGCACCTTTGGAAGTAAAAAAGCCGCCTTTGTCATCAATAACACGGAACTTGACAAAAATGGAGTCGCAGGGATCTTCCTCATATTCTATCTCTGCTTCAGCAAGAGCAGTTTTACAGTCGGGACACCAATAAACTGGTTTCAATCCCTTATAAATCAAACCTTTTTGACACATGTTGGAAAAAATTTCAATCTGCTTTGCTTCATAATCATGGGTTAAAGTCACATAGGGATGATTCCAGTCTCCCAACCCGCCAAGACGTTTAAATTCATTACGCTGACCATCAATATAAGAAAGTGCAAAGTCACGGCAAATCTTGCGCAGCTCAATATCTGAAATTGTCTCGCTGTTTGTAACACCGGCTTTTTTTCGAGCTTTCAATTCGGTGGGTAAACCATGTGTATCCCAGCCGGGAACATAGGGCGCCTTATAACCAGACATATTCTTTGAACGGACAATCATATCTTTCAACACTTTATTCAGAGCAGTCCCCAAATGGATGTCACCATTTGCATATGGAGGGCCATCATGCAGGACATAAACCGGTTTTCCTTCATTCTTTTTCATAACCTGACCGTACAAATCTTCTTTTTCCCACGTAGCCAAAGTCTCCGGCTCACGTTTCGGCAAATGTGCCTGCATTGGGAAATCCGTTTTGGGCAAATTCAGAGTGCTCTTGTAATCCATCGGTGTTCTTCTCTCCTTCAGTGTTTACGCTGCACGCAAGCAATTTTATTGAATCAGTGTTTTTTGCTGAAAATTTCAGATGTATCCGCTTCATCAAAGTCATAATCATCTGCAAATCCGGCTGGCTTCTTTGATGCATTTTCAGGTTTTACAGGGTCAAAGGGTTTTGCTGTTGGATAATTGGGCTTTCCATCTTCAGATGCAAAAGTAACCGGTTTCGGCTGATCATCTTCTGCTTCTTCTGATAAATCTTCTTTGTCTTGAGACTTATCAGGAGAAGCATTTTTTTCTGCCGCTGGCTGCTCATCTGCCGTTTTTTGTTCCGCTTCCTCTGAAACCTTTTTTGCTTCCTGATGCGGAAGGTCATTGATCAATGTAATATGTTCTTTATAAAGATTGAGCAAATTGGAACGGAAATCAGAAACTGCCTGTTTCATCTGTGACAGCTTTTCTGCCTCTCCCTCAATTTTTAAGGAAGCATTTTCCACAATTTCTTTTGCTTTCAATTGTGCATCATTGACAACTTTCTCTGCTTGCTGGCGAGCATCCCGAATGGACGCATCGCGCATTTTTTGTGCACTGACGAGCGCTTCCTTAATCTCGTCTTCCTCCTGACAGTACTGCTGGATCTGATTCTCTTGTTCTTTGACTTTATTCTGCAGCTGACGAATTTCGCTTTCCTCATGCTGCAGATGATCATGCTGTTCCGCAGTTTTCTGTATCAAGGCGTCGTAAGAAGTCTCTACCTCATCGAGAAAGTCGTCCACTTCTTCGCGCATATATCCACCACGTAAACTTGCTTTTTGAAATTTCTTGTTTTTGATGTCATTCAGTGACAGCATCCACTTTTTCCCCCAATTAAATAAACTTTCGTCCCTCCAGCCGCAGACGGCCCTTTGGGGTTTGCCGGCTTAGGGAATCAATCCGGAAACGTCCCTTTCCCCTAACTGAAAGGACTGCACCTTCCCGAACTGCAGCATCTGGTGCATAGACCAGCTGATGGTTCATCTGTATGTACCCTTTTGACAGCAAGGTATGTGATTTTGCTCTGCTAAATCCAATGCAGGCTGCCACAACACAATCAATGCGCGGCGAGGCAATAACTGCAGAAAAAGCCCGGTACTCGTGTGCAGGTGGGAACGGTTTTTCTGCACCCAAAGAGATTTTTATCCCAACTCGGCCGATCCGGGTTAACTGTAAGAGCAAAAAGTCTGCCATTTCCTGTCTGAAAAAAAACACACACCTACCAGATTCCAACAGAATATCCCCAAGCACTTTCCGCTGGACACCAGTTCCCATCAATGCTCCCAAAAAGTCACGGTGCGTTAAATGATCGTCAGTGCGAAAAGTTGCTGTAGCTGTCTCAATTGGAAACGCATCCTCAGAAAGCTCCATCCATTCTGGAAATGCCCCAAAACATACACGTTCGGCACCACAGAAGCCGCCCCAAAAAAGGTAATTCTTAAATTGCATTTTTTCGGTTTCCTGCGCGGCTAAAGCAGCCTGCCTTTCATTTAAAAATCCAATAAAATGTGCGCCGCTCCCTTGGCGGGCCAGTCTGATCGCATCCTGTAGTTTTGCCCGCAGAATTGCATCTTCATCCGGCTGCATCAGAAGTATTCACCACTACCTTCATTATCCTCCATAGCATCTTCTCCCATTAAGTCAACATTATAAGGAGTAATAATGAAAGTGTTCGTCGCCACACGTTTGATTTTGCCGCCATTTGCATAAGCTACACCGCTGAGAAAATCAATGATACGGCGGGAAATGTCTTTTTGGGTATCCTCAAGATTCAGCACAACGGTATTACAGTGCAGAAGTTCATCTGCCACGGCGCAGGTTTCTTCGCCAAAGTGTTCTGGCTTAAAAATAACCACCTGAAGCTGTGTCGCGGCTGGGTTTAGGTTTACAACTTTTCCGTCTGGATCCCGGCGAGAAGAAGGCTGCTCGCGGTGATAGGAAGAACTCCGCTCCCTACGCTGCTGCTCTGCACGGGGACGTTCCTGAGTTTCTTCTGGCTGCTCTTCTTCATAGTCATAATCGCCGTATTCTTCCTCTGGAGGATTCCATAAGTCCTTAAATTTTTGCATCAATCCTGCCATATCCTATAAGCCCTCCTAAAGATTTGTGCTTTTCTTCATTTTTTTGAATAATCTCTTGGTCCAAACAAAGATGAGCCAATACGCACCATATTAGCACCGGCTTCAATTGCCAGCTCATAATCTGCAGACATTCCCATAGATAAAAACTGCATATTAACATTATCTATTTTTTGGGCGCTTATGTCAATAAAATATTGATACATTCTGGTGAAATACGAAAAAGTTTCTTTTTTTTCTGTATTGGCCGGCGGGATGGCCATTAAACCTTTCACACAAATATTGGGCAAAACTGAAACAGTGCTAAGTAAATCACTGAGCTTTTCCGGCAAAATTCCGGATTTATTTGCTTCCCTTCCAATATTGACTTCCAGCAGTATATTGGTTACAACACCATGTTTCACCGAAAGGCGAGAAACTTCCCTTGCCAGCTTTTCACTGTCAATACTCTGAATCATGCTCACTTTTCCAATCAAATATTTGACCTTATTGGTCTGTAAATGACCGATAAACTGAACATCTGCAAGGTCCTTCCGATAATGGTCATATTTTCCGAGTAGTTCCTGCACCCGATTTTCCCCAATGCAGCGGATACCCGCCTCAATGCCATGGTTAATTATCTCCACTGGAACGGTCTTGGTAGCCGCGAGCAGAGTAATGTCTTCCCGCTTCCGACCAAAACGCTGTGCTGCGGCAGAGATATTTTCTTCCACAGTTTTCAGATTTTCTTCCACATCACAGAAACGTTTCTGCAGCTCTTCATCACTCAATGACTTTTCCATCATAAAGTCCCTTCCCTTCTGTAATGACTTCATCATAAAGCTGAATGCCTTCCTTTGTATCAAGCTTGCTTGCATCTGGATTTGGGTCACAATAAATATATGTTCCATCACTATAAAGCGGAATAATTTGTTTGAATTTCATTTCAATACCAGACATCACAAATACGCCTTCCACATTTTTTTCCTCTGTAACGCTCTTCCCATCTTTTGTCACTGCTCTCCTGACTTTTTCAAAGTGGACAGACTGCTGGCTTATCTGAATACCTTTATAAGTGTTAACTGTAACTTTAGCCGTTTCATGCCGGATATTAATAAGCGCACTATCCATCGCATTACATTCAAAAATGGCAGCTGCATCTGAATTTTTAGTTTTTTGATTGATTTGTACAACCGTGGCATTAATTGATTTTGAACTTACGAATGGGAAATTGATTTTTACGGATGTATCCGGTTTTAATTTTGCTGCAGTGGCAGCGCTTACAGGACAAACAAAATACCAGTTGAACTGTGAACAGATTTTGCCGACTACATTTTTAGCGACTGCCGCTGGTTTAACGGACTTCAGCTTTTCCGGTGATAATTCCCTGACTTCATCATAATTAAAAGCGGATTCATAGCCGTCTGTTTTGCTTGAAAAATAGCCGGAATTCCCTGCAACAACTTTACCCAGTTCCTCGCCGTTTCGAGTAGAAGATAAGGCAGAAAGCTGCTTCTGCAGCGTACTGATTCTGGCCGAAAAATTTTTAATTTTTCCGTCAGCTAATTGTTTTTTATTCATTAGATAAAGCAACTTCTGGCGAGAATCTGAAACATCTACGTTCCCGTCTTTAAAATCGCTAATCACATTAAGCAACTGGTCACTGAGCATGAAATCCAAATTTTCAGCACTAGCATCCGCTGAGGAACCTTCATTGGCAAGTTCCTGCAAACTTTTCAGCTCTTCTGTCAGTTCTTTTTTCTTCTGGAGAATTCCTGCATCAGCAACACTTTTATATGCATGAGCAACGACGCCGTCTTTATCCACTCTTCCCCCGTCCGGAATGTCATACTGCAGCACTCCGCCGCTGTTGCTGGTAAGCTGTGTCTCTTTCCGAACAGCATATCCGCTGACTGTAATGGTTTGATTGACTGTCTTATAAAGGGCAATTTCTGTTTTTTCATGAGCAAAATTAGCATGATAAATTTGATAGCCCACAAAGATAAAAATGAAGGCTGCGACTGCCATTGTGGCAATCCGTTTGAGCCACAGGCTGTTCATAAACAATATCCTTTCAAAAAGTCCTGAATTTTCCTGAGCGCATCCTGAAAAAGCTGCTCTTCGTCCAAATAGTCATCTATCCATAGCCACTGCGCCTGCTTTTCCCGGCGAAACCATGTGAGCTGACGTTTTGCATAGTGCCGTGTACTTTGTTTAATTGCCTTTGCCGCCTCACCGAGGGTGCAACTGCCAGCAAAGTAAGGCAGAAGCTCTTTGCAGCCAATCGCCTGTACAGCCGTTGGGCCGCAATTCTGCAAAGCTTCTTTTACCTCTTGCACCAGCCCGGCTTCCAGCATCTTGTCCACGCGTGCATCAATGCGCTGATAAAGTTTTTCTTTATCCCGAAAGCCAAGGCACAGGAAACATGCTTGATAAGAAGACGGCTTTACATGAGAAAGCGCCGCATTTTCTTCAAGCGTTTTTCCCGTTACGCGGTACATTTCCAGCGCACGCACCACCCGCTTGACATTATGAGGATGGATGGATTCGGCGGCATGCGGATCTACTTTAGCAAGCTCCTCATGAAGAGCCTGTGAGCCATGTTGAGCTTCAAACTCTTTAAATTCGGCACGGATTTGAGGATTGACACTCGGTGTGTATGCGATGCCCTGCAGAAGGCTGTCAATGTACAAACCTGTTCCCCCGACAATCATGGGCAGCTTGTTCCTATGTCGAATATCTGCAATTGTCTTGCGAGCAAGTTGAACATAATCCGCTACTGAAAAGGGTTTCTCCAAAGGTTGAAAATCCAACAGATGATGCGGAATCCCCCCCATCTCTTCTGCAGTCGGTTTTGCAGTAGCAATCTGCATACCTTGGTAAATCTGCATGGAGTCCGCTGAAACGACTTCTCCATTCAGCGCTTTGCAAAGCAAAACAGCCAGCTTCGTTTTTCCTGATGCGGTGGGTCCGGCAATAATTGCCACAGGAGTTTTATTCATCCTTGCATTCACCCTCCATAAGCTGGGGTATCTTAGTGAAATAACAACCATTTTCATGTTTAAAATTATGTAAACTCAACTATTATTTTAACGGAAAACTTTGGAAAAATCAATTGTAATCTTCAAAAACTAATTAAATACGACCAAATTGATGCTCCAAATCTTTCCGTCGTAAGACAATGGACACTGGCCGGCCATGCGGGCAATACCGAATATCCTCTTTTTCCATTCGAATGACAAGCTGGGCAAGTTCCATCTGCGTGCTTGTATCCCCTGCTTTCACCGCCGCACGACAGGCAATGTTGTGATAAAGCCAATCTAATTTTTCTGTCATCAGGCTGGTACGGTTTTCTGCCAGATACCCAGCAATTTCTTCAACAGCACCTTCTATATTTTCCTGCAGCATAACGGGTACCCCGCGAACCAGCACCGTGCCGTCACCAAAGTCTTCCACCGCATATCCGGCTTGCGCAAGCAGATCTAAACTTTGAAGCACAGCAGAATATTCATCTTTCGAGAGTGTTACGGTTACCGGAGAAAGCAGCATCTGCTGTGGAATATTTCCAGACTGCGCCCGAAGTTTCTCATAAAGCATCCGCTCATGAGCAGCATGTTTATCAATGAAACGCAATTCTTCATTTCCCTGCTCAACAATAATGTACGTATCAAACGCTTCTCCAACCAATTTGAGGGAAGCATCTGCTTCATTCTGCTGCACATAAGGGGCAGAGACTTCTGTGTCAGAAACCTGAGACGCAGAGTTTGGGGCTGGCGCCTGTGGTGAATTTTCTGTAAAGTTTTCTGCTTTACATTCACTATTTTTGAGGGAAGTTTTTTCCGATTCCGAATTTGGAATTTCATTTTGGAAAGTGTTTTGCTTTACAGGGATTTTAGAATCATTAGAAACTACATTTTGTTCAAATGCAGCGCTGTCGTGAACCGCCGGCGGCGTCTTTTGCAGCATGATCTGCTCCGGCATCACAGCAGGCACATGGAAAGAAGCTGGCTTTCGCATCGGCTGTGCTTCTTTCAACTTCAGCAGACTTGGCGCATCTTCCTGCTGTAATGCGGTTTTTACAGCATGATATACCGCTTCAAACACTGGCTTTTCATTCATAAAACGAACTTCCATTTTGTTAGGATGTACGTTTACATCAACTGAAGCAAAATTGACCTTAATATGTAAAACGCAAGCCGGAAATTTTCCTACCATTAAGCATCCTTTATAAGCTTCCTCTAAAGCTACCATAGCCGTTCTAGATTTAACATACCGACCATTGAGGAAAAAATTCTGCATGCTGCGGTTTGCCCGTGAAGCGACCGGCTTACTTATAAAGCCCCAAACCTTGACACCATTCAACTCATAACGGACTGGAAGCAGTGCTTGAGTAAATTCCCGGCCATAAACCGCAAAAATGGCATCTTTTAATTTCCCATCCCCGGGTGTATGCAGAGCCTCCCTTCCATCCCGCAGAAAACGAAAGGAAATTTCAGGATGTGCCAAGGCTTCATGGTCGGTGATACCGGCAACAGCGTTACCCTCCGTAACATCTTTTTTTAAGAATTTCATGCGTGCGGGGGTATTATAAAAAATATCCCGCATGACAAACGTAGTGCCTTCTGCACATCCGGCATCATCACAGGCTATTTCTTCCCCACCGGCAATGACGTAATGGGTACCGGCCAGCTCATCACGTGTGCGTGTGAGCAACTCCACATGAGAGACCGCTGCAATTGAGGCAAGCGCTTCTCCGCGGAATCCTAAGGTGCTGATTTTGGCAAGGTCATCCTGACTGCAAACTTTGCTGGTAGCGTGGCGCAGAAATGCCCGCGGCACATCCTCTCGTGTGATTCCACAGCCATTATCAGTGACTCTCATAAAAGTGACACCACCATGTTTAATTTCGATGGTTACTGCCGTGGCACCTGAATCAATGGTATTTTCCAGCAATTCCTTTGCTGCAGAAGCCGGCCGTTCGACGACTTCTCCGGCAGCAATCAATTCCGAAACATGTTTATCCAACACATTGATTTTAGGCATTTTCTCCGCTCCTTTCCCTAAACTAGCTCACCACCTGACATGTCCCTGCATTCCTTGTCAGCGCGCTTTAAAAACATCGCTTCAAAATCCAATCTGCTTTCTAGTTCTTGTTGGGAAACTGCAAAATGCAACAAACTTTTGTACCGAACACGCATTTTCTGTTCCTGACGCAGGAATTCCAAAGTCTCGGTCATATGCAAATCATGATGGGTTGCAAATCCAAAATCCGCCCAAATACGCAAAGTTCCAAAATGGTCCAGCATATCTGCATCCTGAACCAAATGTGTAGCAATATCCCGCCCATCATCTGGCCGGCGGTCATCATGAACTGCAACAATTGCAGCTGCTTGATTCAGCAATTTGGGGTTCACTTTGCCCGCAAGTAATTGTTTCATCCGTACAGCACCGGCTGCTCCATGGTTCTGATGATTGACGCTGTCATGCGATACATCATGAAAAAGCCCCGCCACAAACAGCAGTGAATCCAGTTTGGCAGATGCCCCCACCGCTTTCCGCAGTTTCAAAACCAGATGTGATACGCGGATACAGTGATCCACCGTCCACACACCGCGGCCCGCAATGTCCTGCTTCCCTTCCAGTTCTTTTTGTAAAATGGCCGTCAGTTCCTTTTGATTCATGACTGTTCCCTCTTACACAGTTCGCCTCATCTATCATCAAAATTTCTGCTTTCATCGGTCAAATTTCAACTGCCATATGCACTTTCCCCTTTTACCATCTTCACTAACTCGGCAAGCTGGTTCATACACTCAATTGGCGTTAATGTATTGACATCAAGAGTACGCAGGCACTCCAGTGCTTTCGCTTCCCCGGGTGGTGTCAACATGAGTTGTTCCGGTTCATTTTTTTCCGGCTTGGCAGCCTTCGGGGTTTGACCGGCTGGAAGATTGGAAACATTGTTGGTCAATTCAGCAAGGATCCGTTTTGCCCGTTTCACCACTTTGTTTGGTACCCCGGCAAGCTTGGCCACTTCAATGCCATAACTTTCATCCGCGCTGCCACGAACGATCCTTCGCAAAAACGTAATATCATCACCGTGCTTTTTGCAGGCGATGTTATAATTTTTGACGCCGTCCAAAAGGTCCTCCAGAACTGTCAATTCGTGATAATGGGTTGCGAAAAGCGTTTTCGCGCCTAATGTCTTTTTATTAGCAGCATATTCCACTACGGCACGAGCAATGCTCATGCCGTCATAAGTGGATGTTCCGCGTCCAATCTCATCCAAAATAATTAGACTGTCAGATGTTGCATTTTTTAAAATATCTGCAACTTCCGCCATCTCCACCATAAAAGTTGACTGTCCAGCGGCAAGATCATCGGAAGCACCAACACGTGTATAGACAGCATCGACAATTCCAATTTGTGCATAAGCGGCTGGCACAAAACAGCCAATCTGTGCCATAATGACAATGAGCGCTATTTGCCGCATGTAAGTAGATTTACCTGCCATATTGGGACCGGTGATAATAGCCACACGGTTTTCGCCCTTGTCCAGAGTCACGTCATTGGGTACAAAAGGAGCATCTAACAGTGTTTCCACAACCGGATGGCGGCTCTCTTTAAGAATCAGTTTTCCACTCATATCGACAATTGGACGGGTATAGTGGTTATCCGCACTCACCTGTGCAAAAGAAAGCAGCACATCCAGTTGGGCCACAGCTACTGCTGTGCGCTGAATTCGCTCCATTTCCCCTGCAACCTGCTTACGGACCTGCTCAAAAAGCTGATGCTCTAGCTGAACACTCCGGTCATGTGCCCCGAGGATACGGCCCTCCAGTTCTTTAAGCTCCGGTGTTATAAATCGTTCGCAGTTTGTCAAGGTTTGCTTGCGGATATATTCTTTCGGCACTTGATTTTTAAAAGCATTGGGAACTTCTATGTAATATCCAAAAACGCGGTTATAGCCAACTTTTAACTTTGAAATTCCCGTTCGCTCCCGCTCACCCGATTCAATTTTGGCTAAAACGCCGCGTCCGCTGCTCATGTCGCCTTTAAGCAAATCCAACTCTTCGCTGAATCCTGCTTTGATAATGCCGCCTTCCCGCAAAGAAAACGGAGGATCCTCCACAATGGCCCGGTCAATCAAATCTGCAACATCGTCCAATGAATCAATTTCCGCCAGAATTTTTTGCAAAAGCTGTGAATGTACATCCTTTAAAGCGGTGCGAAGTGGCGGCAAACGGCGAGCTGTACTTTCCAAAGACCGCAGTTCCCTCCCATTTGCACTGCCATAAACAACACGTGTTATCACACGTTCCAAGTCATGAATTCCGGAAAGTTCCTCCGCAAGGGTATCCCGCAAAACAGCATCTTCGCAAAGCTCCTCCACAGCATTCAGGCGGCGGCTGATTGCGGCCGGACTTAAAAGCGGCTGCTCAATCCATGTCCGAATCAGCCGTTTGCCCATCGGCGTATGCGTTTTGTCTAGTACCCAAAGCAGAGAACCGCGTTTTTCTTTACTGCGCATGGTTTCAATTAATTCCAAATTTCGGCGGGCGTTGAGATCCAGCCGCATATATTGGGCACCACTGTAAATTTGAATGGAAGAAATCCGCTCGATTCCGGTACGCTGTGTGCGATGAAGATAAGAAAAAAGTGCACCCAGTGAACCGACCAGTTCCGGTTTATCGGCAAGCTCAAGGTCTTCCAGTGAATGTTTATGAAACTGCTGCAATAATTCCTGCTTGTTTTTTTCCGCATTATATTCGGTATCGTCCATCAGTTCCAAGCTGGCAGCTAGTCGATTACGGATAAAATCCGGAAGTTCCTTAAAGTCCAACAAGGCACTGTTCACCAATATCTCCTTTGGTGAATAGCGGGAAAGTTCGTTTTCAAGCTGCTCACACAGATTTTTCTGCAGCGTAGTTGCATAGAGTTCCCCTGTAGAAATGTCCGCAAAACAGACGCCCGCGGTTTCTCCGCGGACGTAAGCAGAACAAATATAGTTGTTTCTCGACTCATCCAGCATGCTGCTTTCCAGCACGGTCCCCGGTGTCACAACACGGATAATATCGCGTTTAACCAAACCTTTAGCTTTCGCTGGGTCTTCCATCTGTTCACAAATGGCAACTTTGTAGCCCCTTGCTACTAGTTTTGCCAAATAAGTTTCATAGCTGTGAAACGGAATTCCACACATAGGTGCCCGTTCTTCCTGTCCACAGTCGCGGCCGGTAAGAGTAAGGTCCAGTTCACGAGAAGCCAATTTTGCATCATCATAGAACATCTCGTAAAAATCGCCAAGCCGGAAAAACAGGATTGTATCCGGATATTGTTTTTTAATGTCAAAATACTGCTTCATCATTGGCGAAAGATCTGCCATGAAACCGGTTACCTCCTCTTTTCTAAGTTCTTAATAATTAATGGCATCCGCCGCCGCAAGAGGAACAGTCATGTGTGCAGGAAGGTGTATAATCGGCTGTTGCCGGATCTTCTCCTTCTGCACATTTGGAAATAATTCCATAAACACGTTTTAGCAATGAGTCCATTTCTTTCTGAGCCGCCGTGTAAAGAATCATGTTTGGATTCCCCATAATCTTGGTATAGGTTTCTTGCATTTCACCTTTATACTTGTCCACCTTTTCCTGATCGTGGGAATCCTTTTGGTTTTCGTTATTCAAATTCATACGGATGAGGTTAAAATGGCCAATCATCTCCTGCAGCTCTTTGTCTGCATCGCATTTACGGCTGACTTCCTGCATTCTGCTGAAGCAAGGGTCTGCCTGCAGTGCTTTACCGAGTCCTCTGGTTGCTTCAATAACGTCCATGTGATTTTCTCCTTCGTAAACATTTATTTATAGTCATTTATGCTGGGACAACAATTTGAATAAGAACTTAATCCGCTAATTTCCCTGTCAGAATCCAATTGCGCGCTTCAGTGATTTTTACCATTTGAAACGTCCCGCAAATAGTCGGGTCCCCCGGAAAATCTACGATAATATTGCCGGATGTCCGTCCTGTCAGCAGACCGGTTTTCGGATTCTGTTCCTCAACTAGTACTCGCTGCACTGTACCAACCGCAGAAGCACACCGTTTTGCTGCAATCTGCTCCTGTGTTGTGCAAAGTTCTTGAAACCAACGGGATTTTTCTTCTGCAGGCACTGGGTCGGGCAGCTTTGCTGCACGAGTCCCTTTTCTTGGAGAATAAATAAAAGTAAATAAGCTCGTAAACTGGACTTTCTTAATTAAAGAAAGCGTATCCTGAAATTCCGCATAAGTTTCTCCCGGAAAACCGACAATAACATCACTGGTAAGGCTGATATCCGGTATCACTTTTTTGGCATACTGCACTAATTCCAGATACTGCGCACGGTTATAATGCCGATTCATCTCCTGCAGCACACGGTCATTTCCAGACTGAAACGGCAAGTGCAGATGATGCGCAATATGCTTGCCTGCCGCCATAGTATCCAACAGCTCATGGGTGCAGTCTTTCGGATGGCTCGTCATAAAACGAATCCGGTAATCCCCCTCCACTTGGTCCAGCATTTGCAGAAGTTTGGCAAAGTTCATACCGCAGTCGGGCTTTTTCCCATAGGAATTTACATTTTGTCCCAGTAAAGTAATATCTTTGTAGCCCTGCCGAACTAACTCCTGAAACTCTGCAAGCACTGCTTCTGGTGCGCGGGAACGCTCCCGTCCGCGGACATAAGGGACAATGCAGTAAGAACAGAAATTGTCACATCCGTACATAACCGTCAGCCATGCTTTTATTTTGCCATCTCGGTGAACCGGCAGTCCCTCAGTGATGAGCTGGTCCTGTTCTTCCCCACCACGAGCAAAGATACGCCTGCTGTCCGTGATGCAGGTAAAAAGTAACTTGGGAAAATTGCAAATCTGATGCGTACCAAAAAGCAGATTCACAAAAGGATAGCTGTCATGAATTCGCTTTGCCACATGCTCCTGCTCCATCATGCAGCCACACAATGCAATAATGACACTGGAATGGCGGCGTTTGATATTTTTGAGAGCACCCACATTTCCAAAAACGCGGTCTTCTGCATGTTCTCGCACGGCACAAGTATTAAACAGAATAAAATCTGCGTCTTCCGGTGTATCTGTAAAGAAAAATCCCATTTCTTCCAGCATACCTTTTATTTTTTCACTGTCTGCAACATTTTGTTGGCAGCCATAGGTATGCACAAAAGCCAGAGGCACTTTTCCCCGTTTGCGGACTTTCATAATTTCCCGCAGCTGTTCAATATAATGCCGTCCTTCTAAGAGCTGAGTTTCAGGCTTTTCTGTCAAAAGCAAGTCCTCCCTGTGCTATAATCAAAATTTTAAGCTCATTTTCTGTAAAACAGCCGCAGAGCGACTTTTCACCGGCTTTTACCAGAATGGTCCGCCTTTCCTTTTTGGTTCCGGCGAAACGAATCAACGCCGGCTCCCACCACTGTACCAATTCCAAGTCCAATAAAAGTACCCTGAGTTACAAACGAACCATTGCCGCTAATTAAAGTAACAATAATCCCCACAACAACTCCAATGCCAATGCCTAAAAGGGCAATCAGCGGAAAAAATCTTTTCTCAGGATGATTTTCTTCCTTTTCTTGGCTGTCTCGGACTTGTGTTTTGTTTACGGACTCTTTTTGTCCTGCCAATGCGGCTCCCTCCACTTCAAAAGCGGAATATACACGGAAAAAATGTTTCACTGTAGTATAACATATTGCAGGTAAAAGAGCAAGAAAAGCACCAGCATAAGCAAAAAGCCGCTGCGGAAAAAAGTTTCAGCCCGCAGCGGCTTTTACTCTAGCCTTTACAAACTATAAAATTTACTGAGCGTCAAAAAACTTTTTATGAATGACAGAAACTGCACGGTCGGCATCATCCTCATCAATCAATACAGAAATCTTAATTTCACTGGTAGAGATCATATGAATATTAATGTCCGCCTCAAACAGAGATTCAAACATGGTAGAAGCAACACCCGGGTGAGATTCCATACCAGCACCGACAATGCTGACCTTTGCAACGTGATCATCATACACAACACTGTTTGCACCAATCAACTCTACAAATGGATTGAGCAGATCGATTGTATCCTGTAAATTACTGCGGGATACAGTAAAGCTGATATCTTTGGTCCCATTGCGACCAACAGATTGCAAAATAATGTCAACATTAATGTTCTTTGCTGCCAGTTTGGTGAAAATTTTAAATGCAAGACCCGGACGATCTGGTACACCCATAATAGAAATACGGGCTACATCACTATCTTTAGCGACACCGCTAATCAGCATTTCTTCCATTTTGTTTGCCTCCCTTACAATTGTACCCGGTCGATTGGCCATACTGGAGAGGACCTCCAGTTCAATTCCATATTTTTTTGCAAGCTCCACTGAACGGTTATTGAGAACCTGCGCGCCAAGGGATGCAAGTTCCAACATTTCATCATAAGAAATAACGCTAAGTTTCCTAGCATTCTTCACTTTGCGCGGATCCGCAGTATAAACACCTTCTACGTCCGTATAGATTTGGCACAGATCCGCATGCATGGCAGCAGCAATTGCCACTGCGCTGGTATCGCTGCCGCCGCGGCCCAACGTTGTCACGTCATCATAACGGTTAATTCCCTGAAATCCGGTAACAACGACAATGTGCTTTTTATCCAGTTCTTTGCGGATACGGTCCGGTTCCACACGGTGAATACGTGCACTGCCATAAGCGGTGCTGGTAACAAATCCGGCCTGCCAACCAAGTAAAGAAACGACCGGATAGCCAAGTTTCTCAATTGCCATTGCCAGAAGTGCCGCGCTCATCTGTTCTCCGGCAGTCAGGAGCATATCCATTTCACGTTTGCTTGCACAAGGGTTAATTTCATTTGCTTTTGCAATTAGATCATCTGTGGTGTCTCCCTGTGCAGAAACGACCACAACTACATCATTCCCCTGCTTGTAGGTTTTGGTTACCGTATCTGCGACATGAAACACCCGGTCTGCATTTGCCACGGAACTGCCGCCAAACTTCTGTACAATCAGACTCATACAGTTCATCCTCCAATATCTTAATTCAATTAAACAGCAATCGCGCTGGAATTACTCCAATTACTCTATGAAAATCTGTGCACCGCGGGACTCAGTTTTCAAAAGTTTCACTTGCCAGTCGTCAAGGCCTTTTCCTTTCAAGTGGGCCTTTGCCGTCTTTTCAAAGGATTCTGCTTTCCCCGATTCCACCATAGAAAGGATTGTTGGACCAGCGCCGCTGACACAGGTGCCTAGTGTTCCGAGTTCATAACTCATTCGGCACACGTCATCGAAATTGGCGATTAGACCAGAACGATATGGCTGATGAATCCGATCCTGTACAGCAACTCGAAGATTTTCAATATTCCCAGAAAACAGAGATGCCACCATCAGCGCTGAACGAGAAAGATTATAAACAGCATCTGCTCGGCTATAGGTATCCGGCAAGATAGAACGTGCTTTTTCCGTTTTCAGCTCAAACGGCGGAATGAACACCACAAACTGGATTTTTTCAGACACTGGTACGCTGACGCTGTATACCTTGCCGCCTTCAATGGCAGAAGTAACTAAACCGCCTTCCAATGCGGGAGCAACATTGTCAGGGTGACCTTCAATTTTTGTTGCCAGTGTAACCAATTCTTTGTCACTTAAGGGGCTGCCAAGCAGCCGATTGGCCCCTAAAATGCCTGCCACAATGCAGGCAGAACTGCTGCCCAGGCCACGCGCCATCGGTATATTATTGAGCTGTACAATTTTGAGCCCCGGCAATTTTCTGCCACACTGTTCATAGAGCTGCTTTGCTGCCCAATATATTAAATTATGTTCATCCAGCGGAACTTCCACATCATCTTTACAGGAAATGTCAATGGAATCTGATTCCTCCATCCAAACCTGATTGTATAGATTTAAGGCAATGCCAAGGGAATCAAAACCAGAACCCAAATTGGCACTGGTTGCCGGTACTTGTATCCGTATCATTTTCATTACTCCAAACTCAAGTTTCTCTTTTTTATTGTATGGATAAAGAAAACCCACAATATTTACATTTCACCGATACGAATACGACTGTCAATCGTAACGCCTGAAGCTGAAAGCTGCTGCAGCTTTTTGTCACACTCTTGTTCTGGCAAATCACCCGTTACAAATGCAAATTCACCAGTTAGCGCATGTTTCCGCAGCAAACGTGACACTCCCGGAAAAAGTTCAGCGGCTTTTTCAAACGCATTGTCTGAATTGATTGCATGTGCACGAATATAGAATGCGCGGACACCGCTGCGATAATCTTCCACATAATCCGGAGCTCCATCTGACCAATATAGATATTTGCGCGCTTTCAAGTGCTTGACACAATCAATAACATCTGCCACCACCGCACTCGCAGTCGGCATTTTGCCGGCACCTTTTCCATAAAAGACAACATCGCCAGTAATATCCCCGCGTACCATAATTCCATTGAATACACCATCCACATTGGCAAGCTGGCTGTCTCGGTCAATAAACATTGGGCAGACAATAATTTGAAGTTTTTTATTATGCATCCGCTTTGCTTCACCAATGAGCTTAACCACACCGCCCCACTTTTCAGCATACTCCACATCTGCCCGAGAGATTTTTGTGATTCCCTCCGTATGCACCTGCTCAGGATAAACATGCTTGCCATAAGCAAGAGAAGCCAAAATGCAGATTTTTCGGCATGCATCAATACCTTCTATATCAGCAGTTGGGTCCCGCTCTGCATAGCCAAGCCGTTGTGCTTCAGCTAAAGCATCGGCAAAATCCGCACCGTCACGAAACATCTTCGTTAAAATATAATTTGTTGTACCATTCAGAATCCCCGCAACACCGACCACAACGTTTGCTGCCAAGCACTGACTCATGGGGCGAATAATCGGAATTCCACCTCCGACACTTGCCTCAAACAAAAAGTTGACATTATTATCTTTTGCAACCTGCAGCAAATCCGCACCTTTTGCCGCTACCAGCTCTTTATTAGAAGTCACAACACTTTTACCCGCAAGCAGACAGCGGCGCACATAATCATACGCGGGGTCCAGCCCGCCCATCACTTCCACTACAATCTTCACTTCTGGGTCATTTAAAATCTGGTCGAAAGATTTGGTAAAGGTACCCATCATCGGAGGCTCTGGAAAATCCCGACGCACAAGAACATATTTTACATGCATACGTTCATGTGCCCGGCGCGTCAGGCCCTCTGCATGCTTTGTAAGCACTTCAATAACTCCGGTTCCAACCACGCCGTATCCCATAACTGCAATCTCGACCATATTTCAGCACTCCTTACCCATTTGCATTCTGCGGACAGTTCTGCTTTGAAAATATAAATCGTACGCTTTAACAGTTTAACATCGTACGCTTTAACAGTTTAACATCTTTTTCTACAGGTTTCAACAGTTTTTCTTTGCTTAAATAGAATCAGTCAAGAGGAATATATGCACACAGGGCTGCTGCAGTATGCAAAAAGCACTACAGCAGCCTTGGTGAAGGTTTACTATTTTTTACTGGACGACGCTGAATCCGGTCCTGCCGATTCAGTTTTACTCTCATTAGGAGCCTGCGACATCTCAGAATATTTGCTGGAAGCTTCCGACTGCTGAGAAGTTTCCGGCTGACTGCTCGTTTCGTTTGTTGGTTCACTACTATCCTGCTGATTTTGGCTGTTAGTATCATCAGCCGTACTGCTGCTGTTTTCCTCATCCTCGGATGCTGCATCCAAGTCAAACTCTCCGCTGCAAGTTTGAGGCAAATTATGAATATCATAATAACCGGTTTGAGTATCTGAACAGTTGCTTCCCGCCAGCAAACCAGAATGCATACAATACTGTCTGGCAACCATATTGCCGTCAAACGTAAAATCTTTGGGTGCTTTGGTAGAAAGATACTTTTCAAAAATGCCTCTCCACAACGCCTTGGAATAACTGGTGCTGGAAAGTGTCTTATTCCGGCCATAGCCTGTCCACACCGCACCGGTCGCATAAGGGGAACAACCAACAAACCAGCTATTCACATCTTTATCCGTTGTACCGGTTTTACCAACAATGTCCCATCCGTCAATATTGACTGCTTTTGCAGTTCCTTCTGTTACAACTGTACGCAGCAAACGATTCATGATAGATGCGGAAACCGAACTAATTGCCTGAACAGGGGCTCTTTTTGTATTATCGATAATGACATTTCCACTGTGATCGACGATCTTATAAAACGTATAAGGCTGATAATACTTTCCTCCATTGCCAAATATCTCAAAGGCAGCTGCCATATTCAGTACAGTCACACCGTGCGTTTGACCACCAAGAGCCATACCGCCTAGTGATTTGCTGTCTGTCTGCACAAGGCAGTTGGAAAAGCCGAGTTTCTGTGTCATAAAATTATAACTCTGTAAGACCCCATAAGCCTTACATACCTGAGCAGCAGCGCAGTTGTAGGAATTTGCCAGTGCTTCCTGTACCGTCACGTCTCCATGACAGACAGCAGACATTGTTTCTGAACTGTAGTTATTGGGTCCGGCACTGCCATTTGGAAAATAATTGTCGATTTTTTCATCTTTTACTAAAGAAGAATAAGTAATCTGGCCTTTATCCAGAGCCGGTGCATAAGTTGAAATCGGCTTTACAGAAGAACCAGATTGGAACTTCAGCATTGTAGCATAAGAATTTACAAGATTGCCTGTCTTAACATTGCGGCTTCCGACAGTTGCTAAAACCCGACCGTCATATCCTACTGCACAAAATCCTGTTTGTACCTGTTGATCATCATCCAACACACCACTGTGAAGAATATAATTTTGTGCGATATTCTGGAGATTTTTGTCCTCTGCCGAATAAATTTTAAGCCCGGAACTGTAAATCATGTTACTTGCCGCACTTGCAGAGCAACTGTATTTACTCATCAACGCACTTTGCACATCACGAATAACTGCTTCCGTATACCAATCCCATACCTGTTGAGTATTGCTGGAACTTTTTTTACCGACAAAAGTCATATGCTCACTTTCATTCATGGCCTGTGCATATTCAGCATCTGTAATTCGCTTCTGGTCATGCATAGCAGCCAGAACAATCTGCTGGCGTTTACGGTTATTATCTTTATTGACCAGCGGTGTATACTTTGCAGGATTCTGTGTGATCCCCGCAATTGCCGCACATTGAGCAATATCACAATTCTGAATGTTTTTCCCAAAATACAGATTTGCCGCAGCCTGCACTCCCTGTGTGCCTGAGCCAAATGGGACACAATTCAAATATGCTTCTAAGATCTGCTCTTTACTGTATTTTTTCTCTAAATTAATCGCACGGAAAATTTCCTTCACTTTGCGTGTAAGGCTGACTTCATTTTCCTGTGTCAAATTTTTAATCAACTGCTGCGTAATCGTAGATCCACCAAAATTGTCAGCCCCACCTGCAAGGTTGAAAACAGCATGCATGGTGCGTCCCCAGTCCACACCTTTATGGTCCCAGAAGCGTTTGTCCTCAATGGACACAATCGCATCTTTCATGGCCTGGGGGATTTTCGCATAATTTACCCAAATACGTTGTTCCCCACTGTGCAGGGAAAGTTTTTGCACAGGCTGATTTTTATTATCTCCAGAACCATTTACATAAAGATAGCTTGTATAAGTCTGCTTATACTCCTTTAGGTCGATTTTAACAGATTCATCTTTCATACTGTATATGAAAGTAAGCAGGGAAATGCCCACGATTACCGCTGTTATCAGCAAAATTGCAAAAATCGTCAGCAAGATTCTACCAGCTACTTTAAAAGCCGATAGGGTAGTAGAACCAACTGTGCGATCCTTCAGTTGCCCCTTCGTCAAATTCGTCGCTCTGTCCGTTTTCCTCATACTTGTTTTTCCTCCACTGTCGCAGCCAACGTCCGGATGCGATTGAAAAGGGTATTACAACTTCATTTCAACAAATCATATATACCATCATACATTGTTTAAACCCATTCATTGAATATGTTGCCCGCCGTTGGTATCAATCATAAATCACTGTCTTCAGCTTCACCCTTTTGCAATTTCTGCTGAGTGTAAATAAAGAAATGTATATTTTTCCATAAAATACACAAACTGCATCTGAGGTGATGCTCTATGAAGAAACTGAATACGGTAATATTGGTATGCGCAGTTGCCATTACTGCTCTGCTGGTAGTTACTTTATCCATAACCAGCGAAGTACGTGAAACAAAAAAGACTCCATCCAGCACATTCGTTTATTCTAGCGCAAATGCAGCATCAAGTCAAGAAAGTAACACGCTTTCCACAACTTCGCCGGCTTCATCCAGCGCAAGTGAGCAGCAGGCAATTTACCTTGTGAAAACTTATAAAGGGAAAATAGGAATTTTCCATGTCGGCGAAACTGTACCTTTCCGCATATTAAATGTTTTGGTCCAAAACCTGCCAAAAGCCGATCAACAGCTTCTGGAAAGCGGCATTTCTGTCCAGACTTCTGAGGAGCTGCAACAAATTATCGAAGACTACGTCAGCTAATTTCAGTGACTTCTTAAACTAATCCGTATGAATGATATGATTCTCCTTCTTCTATGTGATCTCAATATTTACGGACAAGTTTGTTCTCTTTATAAGAGAGTAATGGGAATGAACTAATTTTGTCCGTAAAATGCTGAGTAAAATAATTTGTGGAAGTCATTCATGAACTGCCACTTATTTCCCATACGGACATCAGAATTTATTTTCATCCTGATGCCCGCATACCCAATTTTATTCTAAAAATTAAAAACTCGGAAGGGAAGTAAAACTTATGCAGCCACAACCCCATAACACATTTCCGCCTCAGCATCAAAACCGCCAGCCTGGCAGGGAAGCCGAAATGAATCCACGTCCTCAGTATGATAATCCAGCATACAAGGCATCAGGAAAACTGGCCGGAAAAAAAGCAATCATAACAGGAGGTGACAGCGGGATTGGCCGTGCAATTGCATTGGCTTACGCTAAAGAAGGCGCAGATGTGGCGATTATCCATCTCTGTGAAAACGGCGATGCACAAGAAACCATCAAAGCTATCGAGAGCATAGGCAGAAAGTGCATAGCAATCCCCTCGGATCTTCGTATTGAAAAGAATGCTGCTCATGCAGTGGAACAGGCTGTATCACAGCTTGGTGGAATCGATATTCTAATTAATAACGCTGCCGTACAGTATCCGCAAAACAGCCTGCTGGATATTACGGAAGAACAACTGATAGATACTTTTAAAAGCAATTTCTTTTCGTACTTTTATATGACAAAGGCAGTATTACCTCATCTATCAAACGGCTGTGCCATGATAAACACTGCCTCCATTACTGCTTTTGAAGGTAACCAAACCTTAATTGATTACTCCTCTACCAAAGGGGCAATCGTTTCATTTACACGGTCGATGGCTCTTTCCTTAATAGACAAGGGCATTCGTGTCAATGCGGTTGCACCCGGTCCTGTCTGGACACCGTTGATTGTATCCAGCTTTGCTCCGGAAAAAGTGCAGACCTTCGGTTCTACCAGCCCAATGCAAAGGGCTGCTCAGCCATATGAATTGGCACCTGCTTATGTCTTTCTGGGATGTGAAGATTCTTCTAATATATCGGGTCAAATTTTTCATGTCAATAGCGGAACAATTATCAACTAAGCATAAAATTGGATTGATTTTAGGTAGTAAGTGGTGTATTTGCCCTGTTAGACTATGAAAAGTTATAAAAAAAGAACCGGAGATATTTTTGATGTCTCCGGTTCTTTTTTATCAAGAGAGCGGTTTCAATGAAAGCAATGGAAAATTACGCCATATCATCAGGCTCGTCCATATTCTTAACATACAAAGTATGAAACAATCTAGAGACAGTTAAGTGATATTACAAATTCACTTAATCATGCAGTGGAATCAAGATATTACAATTCTTGTGAATGACCGTCTAAGGAATCTGCTTACAGCGTATGGTAACACGCCGCTGCCCATCAAGCGTACAAGTGAACAAAGTCAAGTCCCAATCACCGGACTCCATTTGCTTCACATCTTGTTTGGGAATCGTTTCCATTCCCGAAACACGGTAGCGATATACGTTTCCGTTAACATCTGTAAAAGTAACTGAATCTCCTATAGACAAACAATGCAGAAGGCCAAAATGCCGCTGATAATTATGGCCTGCAATAATTAATGTTCCTTTTTGCAAGGAACCCTGATAACGGCACGGAGCGATACGAAGCAAAGGATAACTCCACTTGTTCAGCACCGGAAGTGTAAGATGAAGAGACGGAATTTTTACGATGCCAATATAAGAGTGTCCATTCACAGAAAATTCAGAAGTTTTCCCATTGTCAGTCTGAGCTGTTTGTCCCACAAAACTAACCTGCTGATTTGGCAACTGCTTTTCAATTTGTGTAACGACATCAGCGGCTGCTTTGCCTGCCCGCTGATCATCCCAGCGGTTATACAGAACAAGTATTAAAGCACTCAGGACCAAAATCGTACCCAGCGCCATAAAAATTGTCCCTTTTTTACTTCTGTGGACCATTTTCTTAACCTTTCCGTTTCTTATTCATGAGCCAGCCAATACTAAAAAGGACTATACCGGAAGCTGCCAGCAACGGTACCGGCCACCAGAGCTGTCCAGTCTGCGGCAAATTAGAACCGGAAACTGCAGAAGAACGCTGACCTGCTGATGAACGAACTGTCCCGATCGGCACTGAGGTATCATCCTGATGATAATGATTGGGAGGAACTGAAGGTTCTCGCTGTGGACCGGAAGAGCTTCCCGGCCATGTATTTGTAATGACATAAGACGTTGTGTCTGTACTGTTGGTTGTTTCGATAGTTACCTGATAAGGATTTGGAATACTGCGTTCCACGACTGTCCACTGAGCAGAACTGTCTTCACTGGACCATTCGTAAGTCCAATTATTTTGATCGGATAAAACTTGCGTATCCAATAATTTTCCATTTTGTAAAATATCAATTGTGATACGGAGGGGACGTTTTGCGTCATGGCCGCTATCTGTCCAATGCTTAATGACTTTGTAATGCCAGTTCGACGGGGGATTTCCATGTGAATTCTCTGGGAAAGAATCCTGCGAAGGCGGGTACACTGGTTCTGACGCAGCAGCGCTGTTTCCTTTTGGATTGACAGTAACATGATAGTCCCATGTATGGGTCTGGCTATCATAGTTTGGCAGGGAAATCAAAAAAGGATGAAATTGATAAGTCGTGGAACCACTCATAGAATGTCCCAACAAAACAAGATACAATCCGCTTTGAAGATTGTTAAAAACCGCTTTTCCGTCATTCCCGGACAGTTGAGATGCTGTGACAGGCTTTCCATCTGCAGCAACATATTCGGACAAGGTAGCCGCAGAAGCATCCCACTCACTGGCAGCAGATAATCCATTGATTTTAATTTTATCTTGATACGTTGAAAATGGGCCTGCATATTCGAATGAACCATTTTTTTTCACTGCTGCAACTCGATAAATTCTGACTGGAACCTCTTTCAGAATCTGTCCTCCGTCTTGGCAGTTTACAGTCATAGAGCAAACTTTACTCAGGTCTGCACTGTCATCTGAAGCGGCATAAGTTTGAATCGGCAGCCAAAAACAAACCAGTAAAGCACAAAAAGCCACTGCCATTAAATGTAAAAAGTGTCGTTTCGCTTTCATTGCTTTTGAACGCCATCCTTCCCTTACCCATAATTTTCAAATTCATTTACTTGTGCTTGCGCCGAATTGTGCTGCTTAAAAGGACAGCAAGCATTGCAAGCAAAATCGGAGCTGCCACAACAGGAGCAACAATAATTGGATCAATTTGTACCGCATCTTCTGTAACCTTCAAATCTGCTGCAGCATTTGGAATCCGAAAGCCGCGTACCAACAGCCTATGGGTATTGATTGCATATGGCGTGCAAGTGAGCAGCGTCACATAATCTTTTCCCGGCGTAATAGCCAAATTTGAAACCTCTGCAGGAAGAACAATCGAAATCTGGTCAACTTGATAAGTTAAAGTCTGATTTAAAATGCTTAGAGTAAAAGTATCCCCTGCTTTCAACTGATCAAGATCCGTGAAAAGTTTTGCAGAGGGCAGCCCACGGTGACCTGTAATAATAGCATGTGTACTTTTGCCGCCGACCGGCAGAGAAGAGCCCTCCAGATGACCGGTCCCGGCAGCCAGTATTTCAGCAGAAGTCCCATGATAAATTGGCAGCTGCACACCTATCTTCTGAATAGTAATATAACCCATCATTCCATTTCCTGTCAAGTTTAAAAGAGATTTGTAGGTTGCATCTTTAGGTTCACCATTTTGAAATTTCAGTGGACTTTCAGCCAATTTATGGTTATAATCATTTGCAGCCTGCCACTCCTTCTTGATATCTTTGGTTGTCAGGGTGGAAACTTTATATTTATAGTCCTCAACTGCACGCGTTGCATGCTTTTGGTTAATAAAATTACTGATGGTTGGGTACAGCAGCACGGAGAGACCTACGAGAAAAATGACGATTAGAAGAATTGTTGACAGATAGTTTTTTTTCTTCGTTTTCTTCATAAGTCTCCCCCTACTGCCGCTTACAGACGGCACATAAGCTGTCTGCATGCGGACAGTGGATAATGAAAATCGAACTAGTTTGTTTGTACAGCATCAATATTTGCTCGTAAATATTCGATGCAGTTCTTTATTTTGTTTTATTGGCCATACGCTTTTTAGTAATCAGTAAAACTGCCGCACCTGCCATCAGGCAAATACCGATAATGGTAAAGATTGTAGTTCCGATACCACCTGTGGAAGGCAGAAGCGAACCGCTGTTATTAACAACGTTAAATGCGATACTGTTTGCTTCAGATGATAAAACCGAATGGTTGCTATCGGCTCCTGTAACCGTAGCGGAAACATTTGCTGAACTGCCGTCAGCATTTGCCGGACTTGCCGTGAGAACAATCTTCAAATCTTCTGTCAAAGCATTATAGCCTGCCGGTGCTCCAGCTTCATGCAAATAATATTCTTTCACATCATCCAGACCGTTAATTTTGACCTTGCCTGCAACGATTGTGTTTGTGTAGGTAATATTGGTGTCGGGATCAGTGTAGGACGTGACTGTCTTGTCTGCCAACAGTTTGGCTGCTGCCTGCTGATCAGGAGCGATCGTGTAGGTATGAATACCGCCGTCGGCTTCATTATCAATGAAAATGTATTTTGTAGATGTATCCCCTTTTGTCGAAAGAAGATTAAAGGTTGCCCCTTCAATTTGGTTTCCTTTTGCATCTGTCTTGGTAACATCGACATGGAAAGTCCAGTCATATACCGTCTTTTGGGGAGTATTGACCGTTTGGCTGTCATCATATGGATTGCTGCTGTATTGCAGATAAGCAGTGTTTGGATTGTTAGCACTATGAATTTTTGCATTTTGATTGAGAACAGCTGTGTAATAGGTATACAGTTTGGCACCGGCAGACAAATTATAGGCCTTTGCTAATTTTACCATATCTACGCTGACTGTGAAAGTATCATTGGCAGATGGACTTCCCGCAACCGTGTAATACTGCGCATCTACGGGTTGCGTCTTCTTGTCATCCAAATACATTTTTGCATCTTTTTGATAAGTTAAGCCGTTTGACATTTCATCATGGATGGTATAAGTATAGTGTGTAAAGCCGGTTAGAATTGGCACGGAAGTAATCGTTCTGTATTCAATTGTGTCACCAATTTGGTTGTCACCATAGTTTCCCCATTCCGTACCCTGTTCTGCATCATTGTGTTTAATCTGTTTTGTAAGAGTCGGGGTCCCTAATTTAGGTGCAACAGTTGCATTGCGGCTTAAGGTAGTCAGAGTTACCGCAGCAACCACTTCATTTCCATGACTGCTGGCCGTACCATAAACCAGATAATAACCATTTGTCAGATTGTCAATCGTTGCCTTTTCAGTATTAGCCGGAACGGTTACTGAACCCGTTTCAGACATTTTTCCGTTTGCTATGTAATTTTTATAAATTGTACTGGCAAATGTGTTTAATTCATCTGAGTTATCTTTCAATGTGCTTAAATACGAAATCAGGTTATTCCCTTGATAGGTTGTTCCATCGGCAGCATAGGAAAGGTTCAAGCCATCAATGGGGGTGTATGTAATTGCAGCATTGGTATCACTTGTATCTTTGGCAGCATCTGTTGCATTAAACAGCTTATAAGCTTTGTAGGTCTTGCCTGCAATCGATACCTGACTATTGGTATTATCAATTGTAATACTATAAGTTTTTCCGGAATCCGTGTTTTCTGTCGCTGCAAATGCCGGACATGCAGCGGTAAAAGCCATTACCGCTGACAGCGCAGCTGCCGCAATCACTTTTAATGTTTTGCGAAACGAGTTTTTCTTCATTACCTTTCTCCTTTTCATGAACGGATTTTTCATAAATGTCTTTGTTTCTGGCAGATCGTACTCAACACACTTCATGTATCTCTGCACCGGTGCTTGTGTTGAAAGTATGCACCTGCAATGCCACATAACAGCAGCAGTATGCCAATGAAATATATAGGAACAACGCCGCCGCCGCCGGTTACCGGCAGCGTATACGTTGGTGTGTCTTTTTTTTGATTCGTAATGGTAATCACACCATCCGAACCGGACGGATTAGAATAAGATGTTGTGTACTGATCGGTAACATTCTTTCCCCCGGAATCCGTCACTTCTATTTCTTTGACTTGATAAACATGTTTTTCTCCATAACTGTACCATAATACATAAGACCAGTTGCTTCCACTGCACCAACAGTCATTCCAGCATTTACAAGTACATCCATCGTTCATTGCAGAGGCAGAAGTTCCACTGCACCAAGTAGTATAACTCCAATACCCATAACTGCAACACCCGCCTTCATTAAGGTCATGCCATGTATAGGACCAGCCATTTTGCTGATTAAGTATAACGGGACTGCCGAACGCCTCATCATCCTGATAAAGCTGTACTTTGACATTCAAGTTTTCCACTTGCTTTCCTGTCATAACATTTCCAGACGAATCTTTCCAGACTTTGCGGACGGTGATATCGTTTGTCAGCTTTCCAACAAAATCATCGCGGTGATTTTCTCCCCGGATATTCACATTGTTACCAATAATCGTTCCATTTAAATTTTGCATAACGTTAATCGTTGCATCAGGTGCAAGCACCACACCATAAAGCAATTGCGTATTAATCGTAAGGCTCGGATCACAATTGACAAAGTTCCAGATAACTTTATTATATCGAAATTGTGTCGTTTCATTAAAGCCAATAAACTGTCCATCAACTTCTATTTTGCTGATTGGCATATTCAGGGTTTTCACTCCACTGCAGTCAACATTAATAACAACTGCACCGCCACTTGTCCCTGTATGTAAACCTTTTACCCCAAAGCGATTATATTGAGAAAGTTCGCTGGCTTTAATGTTATAAACACCGACTCCATCTTGTTTCGTCAGTTGAAGATAACTTTCATTGCAGCTTCCGCCCCACTTATTTAAATGAGAAGCATCAACATTGGCATTTTTCTGCTCCTTCAATTCAAGAGAAATGGCATCTACCTCTGCTTTGACTTTCTCTAAATTGATAAATGGAGTCCTGGAAGTGTCAGCGTCCTGCCAAATGGTATTGGGGCAATCTATCTTTGTACCGTTGACAGCAAAATGGTTTCCATTATCTGTCACAGACACTGAATTGGATGAGCCTACCACCAAAACATTTTGAGGACACGATGCGCTGGTTGGATGAACTCTCTGATAATTTTGTACATAGCTGAGTTCTTCCAAGTTCCTTGTACCAAAATTCACATTTGCCTGTAAATTTTTTGCAAGAACATTGCTACAGGTATCTGCGTATAAGGCGGCAGTGTCAAACGCAACTACGCCAAAATTGCCCGCTACTCCCAAAGCGCAGTCTTTGTGGTAATACTTTGTATTTGTATAGGTATCAGAATCGGACTGAATCAGTTTATATGACAAATTCGGATTAATGGAATAATGGTTTGGGTTTTGCAGCCCTGCAGAATGATAATCTGCCATTGCTGCTGTTTTTTGTGCTGCTCCAGATGCAATTTTAGTTGCCGATACTTCGGAGGATGTGGACGCATCCCAAGTTAATGTCAGGCTAGACGGCTTTCCTTGTGAAGACGCCGTACTGCTGTTACTGGATGTCGTTTCCTGCATCGTACTGTCCACAGTTTTTAAAGTCTTTCCTGCAAGAAATGTGATGGTCAAATTTTGAGGTTGTAAACTCTGACTGCCAGAATTGGCCGTAGAAGAAGCAGATGAATTTTCCAAAGCAGTACTGTTTACCGCCGAACTGGTCTTTGTGGCAGAGGAAGTGGATTCTTCTGAAGAAAGAGTATTCTGTTCGCTTGTTTTTGCAAATTTCGTTTCTTCTTGGCTGACAGTCTGAACGGCTGCGCTCTCGGCTGAAGGTGCAGAAACCTTTGCATCTTTCTGTAATGGAACTTTCTTGGGAGGTTTTACTTTCGAATTGGAAATATAATTCAATGTAAAGTCAGCAGTTTGATGTTCATTTAACATAAAATAATAGTCTGCATTTCCATCTGCTGCAAACTGACGGTGCAGCAGAACAATTCCATTTGCAAAATGAGAAGTACTGTTTTCAGATGGAGAAGATGTGGAATTTAGACTTGCCTGCCCCAGTTTAGCGGGAATTTTTACACTTTCTTTTTGAAAAACATATTTTTTAGAAAGTCCTGCATCTGCACTTTTCGTGGAAAGAAGAAACACTGTAGTTTTTTGTCCATCTACAGCGGCAGCCGAAACATGTACAGGGATTTCTTTCCCCAATTTCACCCGACAAGGATTAGCGGAAACATCTAAATTTCGGCATTCCATGCTGATTGCAGGACGAAGAAGCATGCTAAACACAGTGAAAACAGTGAAGATAGAAAGGACAAACACTAGGACAACAATTTTGCCCTGCTTTTTATGTCTCACGAAATAACTCTCAAGCTGATGAGTAATGTCTGCTGCCATAGCTCCTCCTTCCCGAAAATTTTATAAAAATCATCGAACAATTCCAAATTGGTGAAAAGGCCAAACGCGCATAGAAACCTTACCAATCACAAGGTTTTTAGGAATACATCCAATAGAAGAAGATCGGCTGTCCAAAGCAGTTGCGCGGTGGTCTCCCAAAACAAAATACTTATTTTCCGGAACCTGATAGGGAAACTGAATATTGCACTGCCCAAAACTTTTGGAAGTAATGTATGGTTCCTGAAGCTTTTGATGATTGACAAACACTGTTCCGTCTTTCTGAATCAGAATCATGTCGCCCGGCAATCCAATGACACGTTTTAAAAGAACCTCATTATTGTAATAAAATGCAATTAAATCGCCTTTTTTTAATGGAGAGTCCTTCAGTGCCACAACAATCTGACCAGGTTCAAAAGTTGGCTCCATGCTGGTACCTGTTACCCGCAGCACTGGCAGCCAGAGAGTTGCCACCAAAACAGCCACAGCTGCCACAATTAACAGAATATAAACTGTGCTGCGCAGCGTTTTGTGGTATTCTGATTTGTGTTGTTCGCGTTTTAGCTCTACTTCCCACTGCTGAGAAGTGGGAGCTTCCTGCTGCTTATTCATCATACAGGGCCTCATTTGCGCGATTCTTCTGCTCCTCTGCATCTGGTTTCAGGGTATCTGACTTTTCCGGTTTTGCAGACACCTCTTGTTCTTTTTCACCCATCTGTTGAATGGCTTCTAAACACTGTGCTGTCATTTTTTGGGCAGCAGCGAGAATTTCTTCGATGTGACAAGCCGCTTCCGGAACAGAATGGAACTCTTTTTTATCCTCCGGAGCAGCAGTTGCAGATTCCCGTAATGCTTGATTTTCTTTTTGAAGTGTTTCGATTGTTTGATGAAGAGTTGCACTTTCTTCATTTAAGTTTTTTATGTTACCTTTTAGCTGTTCATTTTCATGAGAAAGCGAAACCATCATTTGCAATAATTCGACTCGTTTTAATTTATGTAGTTCTTTATCGGTCATGTACGAGCCTCCTTGACTGATTTCAAACAAATAAAAAGATAGTTAGAATCTTTTATTCATTCTCAATTCTTAACTTTTGCTATATCGATTATAATGAAGTTTTTCTATCCAGTCAATAAACTCTGGTATTGAATCCAATATTTCTCCATATTTCAGAAAATTGTCCAGAATAATGGTACTAATTGGTCATATGTGAATCTTTAATGACAAAAAAATAATTGTTAAAGACTCCAATTGTGTATTTTAATAATTCTAAATTATTTTATAAAATAATTAATAAATTATTTATAATTTTCAATATTTTAATAATTTTTATATATAATTTAGTTAAAATGAAATTTTTTGATATAAGAACCGTCATGCAAACTTTTCATCTCTTCATAAAAACAACGGGCAAAAGGAAGGGCGCCATACCAGTTGGTATGACGCCCTGAGAAAAGCAAGAATTACTTCATGCCATCCTCATAAGATTTAATCATTTTTTTAACCATCTGGCCGCCTACGCTGCCAGCTTCACGGCTGGTAAGATCACCGTTATAACCCTGCTTGAGGTTCACACCGACTTCGGAAGCTGCTTCCATCTTAAATTTGTCCAGTGCTGCGCGAGCCTCTGGAACAACCAGTTTGTTGCTGCCAGTAGAATTGTTAGCCATCTTCAATACACTCCTTTGTCCTATTGAAAATAATATATTTTGCGTTTGCAGTCATAGTTTGCATCTACAAACCCATATTTATAACTGTAAATTTAAGGCTTGTTTTCATGAAAATTTTAATTTCATTTTTCATGAAAATGGCTAAGAAAGTTTTGCCAGATGTGACAGCGTACAACATTGATACCCTTTTTGCTGTAAGTCCTGCAAAATCAGTGGAAGCGCAGAAGCAGTGTTCAGAGCACTGCAGTTTAGCAACAGTATTCCACCGGGGCAAAGGCGGGAAACAGCCTGTCGCCGAATAACCTGCGGAGCAACATTCCGCCAGTCATCTGTTACAACAGAACAGTCTGCAACCCGTAAGTCCAGCGAATGGGCAACCCGTATCAGCTGATCATCACATTTCCGATATGGTGGGCGCAGCCACACGGGTGTCACTCCTGATTCTTCTCGAATGGTATGAATACAGGTTAGCAAGTCCTCCTTTTGCTGCTGGACAGTCATAAGTGTCATATCCCGATGCACATTCCCATGACAGCTAAGTTCCTGCCCTTCTTCTGCAATTTGCCGCAATTGATTAGGATACTTCTGTGCCCATACTCCCGTTACAAAAAAAGTAGCCTTTGCTTTTTTATTTCGCAGCACTCGTAAAATGCGGGAAATTTGTCCCGCATCTGTGTCCACATCAAATGTGATAGCTGCCGCTTTTTGGCTTGTTTGAATCATTTGCAGCGGTTCCGTATCCGGCTGTACTGCCTGAACAGACAACCTTGGAATTAAAAAGCTGCATAGAAGCAAAAGGACAAACAGCAAAGCCAACGCACACAGTTGCTTATTAGTTGTCAGAAAACGCACTTCTGCATCCCTCCTTACCGTAAAAGTATCATATGCAAAAATTTACCAAGTTATTTTGACATAAAAATAGTAAGCCACAGGGCAGCATTATTGAATACTGCTCCGTGGCTTACTATGAAAATAGGGTTTTACACACCCTCTTTATCAGCTTCGACTGCTAATAAATCGGTTTTATCCGCATGGCCGGAATAAGTAGGAACCAAACGATGAACCGTCTCTACCATTTTTGTGTTATCCACACCGGCTTCTCCGCGCAGTTCTTCCATATCTGTAAGGAAACTTTCTTCATTAAACTTGATTGGTGAACCAATATAAATTAAATCATGGCTTGTCTTTTCGCATTTTCCCTCTGCATCCAACAATAACTCCTCATAAAGTTTTTCACCAGGACGCAAGCCCGTATAGACAATCTTAATATCTACATCGGGTTCATAGCCAGAAAGGCGAATTAGATTGCGGGCAAGGTCAACAATTTTGACCGGCTGACCCATATCCAGTACAAAAATCTCGCCACCATGAGCCATGCCGCCAGCCTGAATCACCAAACGGGCAGCTTCTGGAATCGTCATAAAATACCGGATAATGTCAGGATGCGTAACCGTCACCGGACCACCTGCAGCAATCTGCCGTTTAAATAACGGAATTACGCTGCCGCTGCTTCCCAGCACATTACCAAAGCGAACGGCCGCATATTCGGTATGCTTGCTGTGACGACTCATATACTGAATAATCAACTCACAGATACGCTTTGTCGCCCCCATGATATTTGTTGGATTGACCGCTTTATCTGTAGAAATCAGTACCATACGTTTTACGCCATACTCATCACACGCCTGTGCAACGTTCAAAGTGCCGAATACATTATTTTTTACAGCCTCACCGGGACTGAGTTCCATCAGTGGAACATGTTTGTGCGCAGCTGCATGAAAAACAACATCCGGACGGTAAACCCGCATAACATGTTCCACACGCGCCTTTTCTCGAACAGAACCAATGATAACTTCCAAATCGAGCTGATCACCATACTTGATTTTCATCTCGTTCTGAAGATCATAGGCATTATTCTCATAAATTTCAAAGACAATAATTTTCTTTGGCTTAAAGTGTGCAATCTGCCGACAAAGTTCACTGCCGATAGAGCCGCCGCCGCCCGTTACCATAATGGTCTTGTCCTGCAAATATCCGCTGATTTCTTCCGTATTCAGATGGATCTCCTCGCGCCCCAAAAGGTCGTTAATATCCACATCATGGACCTGCATACTGGCAGGGCTGCCCTCTACAACTTCATACAGTGCCGGAACCGTCTTCAGTTCACACCCAGTGGAAGCACAAATACGCATGATCTCCTGCTTGTCCTTTGTGGAAATGGTAGACATAGCAAGCAGTATCACATCAATATTATAGCGTGCTGCCATTCGCGGAATCAGACTGCGTCCTCCAACGATTTTAATACCATTAATACGAGAACCGCGTTTTTTGGGGTCATCATCAATCGCAATGACCGGAATTCCTTTGCTCTCCGGCGCATTTTTCATATCTTTAATAATCATTGAACCCATTTCACCGGCGCCAATAATCATGACACGCTTAAACTCCACTGACATTCTGCCGGTATGACGAGAACGGTGCAGGCGGTAGGTGAAACGTACACTAATACGTGTAATACAGACAAAGCCGAAAATAAGTACATAGGCAATTGCATAAACGCCCCGCCAGAACTGACGTAAATCAAAAAATGGACTTAAATTCCGCACAAGGATAAAACATAAGACTGCCGGAACTGTAGTTCCCAGAAAAATTTCAAAAATTTCATCAATGCTGCAGTATTCCCAACGCGTGTTGTAGAAACGCGCTACAAAGAAACAAATAATGTGTATCAAAATCAGCCATGGAATCCAAAACCGGAAAGTTTCCTGATTGTAATGTTCCAGTGTAAAAGAATCGAACCGAATTACGAAAGCAAACCAATAGCCCAAAAAAACACTTAAACAATCTACTACCAGCTGCGGAATCAAGCTTTTTAATGAGATACTCCGGAAAACCCGGTTGTTTTTAATCATTTTCAAAACTCCTATATATGCGGTGTATTCGCAATCTGACCCAAACATTATATCACATTTGCTAATTAATTGAAACCAAAAAGTCCACTTTCATGAATTCTCTGTTATAAGCATGACTGTGAAACCACCACAAGCGGCGGACCCTGCAGCGTCAAGATTTGGTCTGAAAACAGCCGAGCTTCTTCCCTGCTGTGTGTAACCAAAACGGTCAGCATTTGTGTACCCTCATGCATAAGGACTTCTGCACAGAGGTCCCGAGTCCGCGCGTCCAATGCATGGAAAGGTTCATCCAAAAGCAATAGTTCCGGCTGAAAGGCAAGTGCACGTGCAAGGGCAGCGCGCTGCCGCATTCCGCCGGATAATTTCCCCGGCAATACATCTTCGCTGCCGGCAAGATCGAATTTTCTCAGCCATTTTCCGGCTTCTTCCGCCGTTTGCTGTTTCGGTCCATGTAAGACAGCTGCGACATTCTTTCGGGCAGTTTCCCATGGAAGAAGACGCTCCTCTTGAAAAACAACCGCTGTACGAAACGGGCAGTCAACCTTTCCGGACACCGGCATTTCCAATCCTGCCAACAAGCGAAGCAGGGTTGTCTTCCCGCATCCAGACGGTCCAAAAAGACATACAACCCCTTTTTCCGGAAACCGCAGACTGAAATCCTGCAGAATTATTTTCTCACGGTTATAGGCAAAATTGACATGTTTCAAACTTATTGGCATCGTTTTTCCCCCGCGTACAGTTTCTTAACCGGCATCTGTATGAGTCGGACAAGTCCTTTTTCCAGCAAAATACTCAATAAAACAATCGCAGCCGTCCATGCAAAAAGGTCTGGCGTTTCCAAATAAATTTTGGCGTCATACAGATTGCCGCCAATCGACAAGTGCGTATCGGCCAATACTTCTGCTGCCACTCCGGCTTTCCATGCCATTCCGATTCCTGTACTGCAAGCCGCTGAAAAATATGGCAAAACAGACGGAATATAAACCTGCATCCATGTACGCCTTCTGCCAAATCGATAAACTTGCGCCATTTCCAACAGATCAGAATCTGTTTCCGAAATACCATTCGAAACATTTCTCCAGAAAGAAGGCATGACAATCAGGCAAGAAGTTAACACAGGTACTTTTGCTGTGCTGAGCCAAACTAATGCAAGAATAATGAAAGAGGCAACCGGAGTTGCATTGATAATGCTGATAATTGGATAAAAGACAGCATAGCAAAGTCGGCTTTGATTGGTAAGCACTGCTAACAAAGTACCAATCCCCATTCCGAGGAAAAATCCGAGTAAAATACGCCCCATGCTGCTTACAATTGTCAGCCAAAAACTACCGACAAAAATAAGTTGGCAAAGTCTGCGAAAAACACAAAGAGGAGATACTAACAGTATCTCCTCATGAACTGCCCCGGCCAGAACTTGCCAAACAGTCAGCCACACGGCTGCTGAAATCACCCAGTATGTTAGTCGGGGCTGCTGTGTTCCCTGCTTCAAATTTTGTTTATTTTTTGTAATAAAATCCATCATCCGGAAGCTTTCCTCCAACAGATTTGGGGTTTTGCTGAAACAGAATTTCAAAGAATGGCTGGATCTTTTCTTTCATTTCTTTTCCATCCATATATGTAATGCTGCAATTGGGAATGGTCTTCGCTGCTACAGAAGCCGGCATACCTAAATATTTTTCTGCCAACTTTCCGGTTTGTACTGCATTAGCATTCGCATATTTCGTGCTTTCCTGATATCCCTGCAGGAATTTGTTCAAGGTGTCTTTGTGTTGTTCCGCAAAAGCTTTGCGTACAGCCAAACAACCCATAGACAAGACACTGCCGCCTTTTGCTGCTTTATTCCATTCATCCGTAAGATTTAAGGCAAGTTTTGCTGTCTTACATTTCGCAAGTGCCTGCGTAACAAAAGGCTCCGGCAAGACAACAATTTTGGCTTGTCCGGAAAGAAGCTTCGTCACTGTTTCCGCATGTTCGGAAACATAAACGACTTTTACATCTTTTCCCGGAACCAAACCATTCTGCTTTAAAATATAATTGAGAACATATTCCGGCACAGCGCCTTTACCGGAACTGTAAATTGTTTTGCCTTTTAAGTCCCGAATAGCTGAAACTTTTTCTCCATTAGTTACAATTGACAAAACGCCAAGGGTATTAATGGCAACCATCTGCACTTTACCGGACGTTTTCTGATACAGAGTCGCTGCCAGATTGGTTGGCAAAGCAGCAATGTCAACTTCACCGGATGTCAACTTGGCAACCGCTGCATTCGGTTGTGTATCCACAGTAAATTTGTAATTTTCTGCTGTTTCTTTTGCATTTGCATCCTGCATCAATTTTACCATTCCGAGTCCAGTGGGCCCTTTCAGCATTCCAACTTTGACCGTTGCTTTTTCTGCAGAAGCCGCTGAAGCAGCTTCAGAGGAAGAAATCGCTGCGTTTGCTGACGATGGAGCCGAAGAAGCACTGCTTCCACATCCGACAGCAGACAATGCCATTACAACAGCTAAGGCCAATGCAGAAATTTTTTTAGTCAGTTGCATATTCAAACATCCTTCTTTCGAAAATTATTGATAGCTGCTATTTTCCATTCTAAACAATTCATATTTGATTGGTCGCCGAAATTTCAGTTAACCGGCGGCGGTCCTGAATGTACACATGTCGGCCTTGCTGCTTTAGGATTCCGCACTGCTGCATATTTTCCAACACCCGGTAAAGTGAGGAGCGGCTGATTCCTAACAGTCCTGAAAGGTTTGCTACCGTGCATGGAAGAGAAACAAGCCCGTTTTTATCCGTTTTTTGTGCCAGTAACCATGCAGACAGCCTTTGTTCCGCAGTACCACCCGAAGCAACACTAATCCGCCGCGTAAGAAAAGCGACCCTGCCAGAAAGGTAAGAAATATAATTTTCTGCTGTTTTTACATCTGCTTTTAAAAGTTTTCTCAATAGTGGAAGTTCCAAAAACAGGATCTTTGTGACACGTTTTGTGCGCAAAAGTGACAGCGTATCATCTCCCTGAAGAAAAGCAGCCGCCAGCCCAAATACATCTCCCGTTTCAAAGAAATTCATCAAAACTTCTCCCCCGCCTGCTGACTGGCGAAATGCTCGCACTTCTCCACAGCATACCAGACCAATTTGTCTTTTTTGTGGGAGAGTCTCTCCAGCTGAAAAAGAGCAGCAGTGACAGCCGCAATCTTGAAAAGCTGCTTGTGCAGTTTGAAATGACACCCCTTGGAACAGTGGAATGCCCTGCATCATTCTGAAAAAATCTTCTTTTTTCTTCAGTTCTTGCACGATTTTGCCTCCGAAATGTATCATATCGGACAGTTTATTCATTCAAAATTATACAGCTGATTGCCTGTCTTGTCAAGGATAGGAAGGAATTTGCTGCAAACAATGACTCACCAAAGAAAGGGTTTGCTGCAAGCAATAAAAAACTGCTACAGGCAAAACCCTGCAGCAGTACAAAAAATATTGGATTTTCTATTCTTTCTCGCCATTATCTTCATCACAACAGCCACAGCCACAACCACAGTCATCGTCATCGCTGTCACAATCTTCATCATCGGCAACCTCAAATTCCAATAGTTCCCCGCAATTTGGGCATTTCATTTGGCCATCTTCCACGATATCCTGAGAAAGGCAAATGGTTTCATGGCAGTTTGGGCAAGTGACCTCATAGTAGTCATCCTCGTCTTCATCCTCATCATTTTCCTCTTCTTCATCGTCGTCATTTACACCGTAAATAACACGCTCCAAGGAACCAAGATCCTCATCAACTTCATCCAGTTGTCCAGCCACATTTGTGACGGTATCTTCAACCTCTGTAGTGGATTTCGCAAGGTCATCCAGAAGATCGATGATTGCATGGATTACTTTAACCTCTTTCTTGTCTGCGTCTAATTCCAGCCCTTCTGCCAGGCCGCGAATATACGAAACTTTTTCGGTAACTGTCATGATAAGCCTCCTTTTTGGCTATTCTATCTAAGATAAGGATAAGAAACTGTAGGTAAGGCCAGAAGCCATACTGTTCTATACAAGTATGGTTCAAGCACGCTCCATATATTCACCAGTTCGCGTATCGATACGAATCATTTCCCCTTCGTTGATAAAAAGTGGAACTTTAATCTCAGCACCTGTCTCCAATGTGGCTGGCTTTGTTGCATTGGTGGCTGTGTCACCTTTAAAACCTGGCTCTGTTTGGGTAACTTGCAGTTCCACAAAGTTCGGCGGCTCAATACCAAATACCTTGTCCTTATAGGATAAGATTCTGCAGTTCATATTTTCCTTTACAAATTTAAAACTTTCGCCCAAAACGTCTTTGTTAATCGGAATCTGCTCGAAAGTATCAGGGTCCATAAAGTAATAAAGATCACCGTCATTGTAAAGATACTGCATTTCCTTACGCTCAATATAAGCAACTGGAAATTTATCATTTGGGTTAAATGTGCGCTCTGTCACAGCACCGGTAATAACATTGCGGATTTTTGTGCGAACAAAAGCAGCACCTTTCCCCGGTTTAACATGCTGGAATTCAATAATGGAAACGACCTGACCATCCATATCGAATGTCACGCCATTTCTGAAATCGCCTGCAGAAATCATTCGTATATCCTCCAATTCAAATCTATAACAATAGCAAACTTTATTTAAGTGTATCGTATTTTCGGCAAAATTTCAAGCTATTTCACAAAAAAAGCGTCAAATTAGGCTTTGAAGCGCATACAATGCCAAAAAATAACTTACTTTGCCAAATCCACAGATCTGCCCTGCACACACCGGTGCAATCACGCTGGTATTACGGAAGTCCTCCCGTGCATGGATATTGCTCATATGCGTCTCAACAAACGGGATTCCGTGCACACAGGTAATGGCATCTCGTAACGCATAACTGTAATGTGTAAGTGCACCAGCATTTAGGATACAACCGTCATATGCCCCACGCACCGAATGAATTTTATCAATTAAATCTCCTTCATGGTTTGATTGATAAATATCAAGAGTAAAACCAAGTTTTTCAGCAAACCGCTTAACATCGTGATTAATGCTTTCTGTGGTTTCCGTTCCATAAACATTTTGCTCCCGTACACCGACCATATCGAGGTTTGGCCCCAACAGCAGCAGAATCTTTTTTCTTGCCATATCCGTTACTCCTTCGGTGAAATATGCCGCCCTGTATTTTTTAATTCTTGACGAATTGATTGTTCCCAATGTCTCCTGCGCAGGAAGGAAGCAGAACCTTCCGTAATACGCGGCGTAACCAGAATGGATTGCAGGCCGACCAAATTGGCCCCCAAAATATCCGTAAAGATCTGATCCCCGATAGCTACGGTTTCCGACCGCCTGACATGAAGTTTTGACATAGCCCGCAAATACCCGACAGGCAATGGCTTTAGTGCAAAGCTGACGTATGGCAGCCCGTATTGTGCGGCAAAAGGTGCAACACGCCACTTAAAGTTATTAGAAAGGATAATCAATTTAAAACCATTATTCTGCATCTTTTGCACCCACTGAATCGTACCGGAAAATGGAATCTGGCTGTCCGGCGGAGAAAGGGTATTGTCAACATCCAGTAAGATGGCTTTTACATGCATACGATGCAACATTGGAGGCGTAATCTGTGTGACCCAGTCAACCGAATAGGATGGCATGTTCAGTGTCAATAACAGTCACCCTCCTTTTTGTTCTTTTACGTTAAAAAAGCGGGCTCTAAGCCCGCTTTCCATGTACCTAAGAAACCAAAGTGAAAGTTAAGCAATTCAGTAAATTACTTATACTTGCGCTTGCGGGCTGCTTCGGATTTTTTCTTCCTCCGAACAGAAGGCTTTTCATAAGCCTCTCTCTTGCGGACCTCAGCGATGACGCCAGAGCGGGCGCACTGCTTTTTAAAGCGGCGCAGGGCGCTGTCCAGGGATTCATTGTCCTTTACTCGAATCTCAGCCATGTATTTTCCCTCCCATCCGCCAAAAGGCAGGGGTTATCTGTAATCAATATCTGTTACATAATCAATATTATACTTATTCATAAAACTTCTGTCAAGTCTTCTTTCCCGAAATCCTGCTTTCAAAAATTCAAAAACTTTCGGAAAAGTGTTGACATTTGTCCAATAAAATGATATGATTATTTTCGCGTTTGGAGTTAATGACAGCACATGCATAATATAGGGGTATAGCTCAGTTGGTAGAGCAGTGGTCTCCAAAACCACGTGCCGAGGGTTCAAGTCCTTCTGCCCCTGCCATACGGCTCGGTAGTTCAGCTGGTTAGAACGCTAGCCTGTCACGCTAGAGGTCGACGGTTCGATCCCGTTCCGAGTCGCCATTTTGCTGCTATGGCTCAGTTGGCAGAGCACATCCTTGGTAAGGATGAGGTCACGCGTTCGAATCGCGTTAGCAGCTCCATCAAAAAAGCTAGGAAACTTGCGGGTTTCCTAGCTTTTTTGTTTTATCCGAGTGTTAGTCATTTGAAGTCATTTGACAGCGTTCCGGTAGTCAAAAAGTTGTCAACGATATAAAGGAACCAAATAATTATTTTATTAAGACTATAGCAAATTAATTTATAAACTGGAAAATCCATCAAAATGAAACCATCCAAGGATATCCTGAACGGTAATCGCATCAAAGGCAGACGGTAAGGCTTTGAAGATGATGTCAACAGAGCGTGCTTTCACTTTACGAAGAAACGCCTTGATTTTTGACCACATCTGTTCAATCGGATTGAAGTCGAGACTGTATGGCGGAAGATAAAGGATGTGTGTGCCAACCCTTTCAATGGCCTGCTTGACCCCTTTGACTTTATGGCAACGCAAATTATCCATCACAACGATATCACCTGTATGAAGAGTTGGTACAAGACACTGCTCAATATATTCCTTGAAAGTTTCCCCATTTAACGAACCTGACAAAAACAAAGGAACCGTAGATCCGTCTGTCCGGACAGACGAAAGAATTATCGTGATTTTCCCTGTATTCAGCGGTGTATGGTCGTTTGCCCGTTGCCCATCTTTGGCCCGGGCATAGCGCCTTGTCATGTCGGTATTTACGCCGCTTTCATCCAGAAATACAAGACGGGATGCTGATTCGTAAATTCACCTGATCCTTGATTTGCTGGAGCGTGATATCCGGCTGAGAATTAATCAGACTTTTCATACGCTTCAAGTCTTGTGAATTTAAAGCGGGTTTCCTGCCATACGCATGAGGTCTGGGTTGTACGCTGCCCGTTTTCTTTACCAATTGAAACAAATTATATACAGCTGTCTTTTTCACCCGAAAGGTACTCAGAATTTCTTGTATTCGCATCCCGTTTGTGCGTGCTATTACAATTAAGTTCCGTACTTCTATACTTATCATCTTTTTTCTCTTTATTATATGCCTTCCTCTTAATTTATTAAATTGCTATATCCCGATTTTTATACCACCGGCTACATCATCGAGGTGCCGGACGAGGCCGCGGCGCTCATGGATCTTTCGAGCACGCCGAAGCCGCTTATTATTTGCGGAAATACTATTACAAGGCATATTATTCTCTGGATCGCGGCGACGGCATCGAACGCGACATTCTATTCGTATCCCTGTCCCCCTGCGGAAATCTATGAGTGTAAAGTGGCGGTCGAACAGGGCTCCATACCGCCATCGCTTACCTGCCGGACAAGCAGGTTAAACGCATCTATGCTTATTACTTCTTGGAAATGAGCAAAAATGCCATTGCAAAAACAGAGGGTATCCATGAAAGTACGGTACGTGAATCAATTGTATCCGGGTTGAAAAACATTCAAAAATACATAAGACGGTATTTTTGACCCCGAATCGGCCCCCAAAATAAAAAGGCTTATGATGGATATATTTTTATTCTTCGTTGAAAATTGAATCAGGGACAAGCCGGATATATACCGAAAGCAGCGGCATACAGAGAGCCGGACGGCGGGTGCGCCACAGTCTTTTCTTGCGCAGGAGATGGTAAGTTGATGTGGGATTCAAAGCACAGCGACTATGCCGGTTTCTGCATGACAATGTTATCAGAAACCGAGACACAAATTAAGGCTGCCCAGTGCACCTTGGATGCGGCAGACATGGAATTGAAGGCCTTTGCTGGAAACTTCGGAAAACCGAAAGCGCGAGTATGACCGGCTGCTGAGTTGGGCGGACCTGTATGGCAAAATCTCTTTCGTGGCAAAGAAAATGATTGTGTCGCAGTTTATCAAGTCCATCCTCGTCGGCAGGAACTACAATATCGAAGAGGACTTCAACGTCACCTTTGATGAGTTCCAAAGTTTCTGCGGCGTGAAGTTCAGTGAAAACGTAAAGGTCGAAGACACAGCGCTTCGCTTGTACGCACAGCATAAGAGCAAAAAATGAGGAAATCCTTTTACAGATTTCCTCATAAATGGTGGACCTGAACGGGATCGAACCGTCGACCTCTCGGATGCGAACCGAACGCTCTCCCAGCTGAGCTACAGGCCCAAATGCAACAGGGATAATTATCTCACAGATACACCAATTTGTCAATATATGAAATTAAAAACTTTCCCTTGGAAATATCAACAAAAGACAAAACGTTCTATTGCTTTTGCAAGCCCATCATGGTCACAGTCTGCTGTTTTAAAAGAAGCATGCTCACAAACCTTTCCATCTGCATTCCCCATAGCAACACTTGTTTTCGCCCAATCCAGCATAGAAATATCATTAAGCCCATCCCCAACTGCCATAACAGAATCACGCGGAACATTGAGTAACCCCGCAAGAGCTTTCAGTCCTCCGCCTTTTGTTGCCGTGCAATGGGTTACTTCAATAGAATTATTAATAGAATTAGTTATAGAAACTTCAGGCCATGTTTCAAGCTTCTTCCAACATGTCAAAAAATCATCTGTGTCGTTAAAAATAGAAAAAATTTTTTCAGGACATGATTGCGTACCTGTCAGAAAGTCAGCAATGTCATCTACAGGTATTCGGGATGCTAAAAAAGTTTTTTCATGTAAAACACTTACGCCATATTTTAAAGGGTCTTGATAACGTGCCTTGCTCGTATAGGCTTTCCCATTTATGTAAAGATCCATATACGAACTTTTATAGCTGCTAATTTCTGTAAGAGCGCGGAGTGCTAATTTGCAGCTCATGAGATCCTGATGCAAAATTTTCTGTTTCATCCGGTCATAAACGACAGCACCGTTGCTGCAGAGATAATAACGGATGCCGTTGATTTTTTCAAGCTGCGGGGGTAACCCTGAAAACTGTCGTCCCGTAGCAGGAACAACTAAGACACCTGCGTTTATAGCACGCTGTAAAACTTCCTGATTACCTGCAGAAAGTGTATTCTGACTGTTTAAAGTTGTGCCGTCCATATCAACCGCAAGGATTTTAATGCTCATGTTTTTTCCTTTCCACCCGTATTTGTAATCCTTCCATGCAGCGAAGTGCCTCCTCATTCTGCTGACTGTCAGTGCAGGAAGTGCATTCTGCATCCACGCTGACAGCCGCTTCCGGCAATGCTGTCTTTACAATCACCGCATTGGAAAGCACGCAGATATTGCTGGCAAGCCCACACAGCTCAACACTGCCATACTGATGATTTTGCAAAAATGGAACCAAGTCAAGACAGCCAAAACAAGGCTTTTCAAAACGGCGGCAGTCTTTTAGCAGTTCCGCCGTTTTCCCGTAAAGTTTCCATCCATTTGTATTTTTAACACAATGTACGATGGGCAGTGCCCTGCCCTCAGTAGTCTGTAAGTAATTATTATCGTGCGTATCCAATGTATATACAACATCATCGTCAGATGATTGATAAGTTCGTATTTTTCGGCAGATTGGTTCTTCCAACAAACGGGCCTCTGGAAAACCCAAACTGCCTGTGACAAAATCATTTTGGTAGTCAACAACAATGAAAAGTTTTTTCATTTTTCAGTACTCCCCTTCTCTTCTGTGGCATATTTTTTACAAAAGCGATTCATACAGCAGATACGACACTGGGGATTGCGCGCAGTACAAACAGCGCGTCCATGCAGCACCAACCGATGACAAAAATCATTGCTTTCATCCGGCGGAAGAAGCGACCGGAGCTGATTTTCTACTTTCCTGGGATTCTTTCCCTCCGAAAGTCCTAATCGGCCACAAATACGAATACAATGCGTATCTGTGACAACCGCCGGTTTATGAAAGACATCTCCTAAAATGAGGTTCGCTGTTTTGCGGCCAACTCCGGGCAGCCTAAGCAGTTCCTCCATGCTGTCCGGTATAGCCGAGCCAAAATCATCGCGAATCATCCGGCACATGCCACAAATATCCCGTGCTTTTGTTTGATAAAGCCCACAGGAGTGGATGTACCTGCCGACTTCTTCCGGAGTTGCTTCACAAAAAGATTCCAATGTGGGAAATCTGGAAAAGAGTATTGGCGTAACTTTATTGACACGTGCATCCGTACACTGTGCAGAAAGACGGGTGGCAATCAGGAGCTGCAACGGATCCGAATAAGTTAAGGAACAAAGAGAATCCGGATATTCTTTTTTCAGTGCTTCCACTGCCAAAGCTGTCTGCTCTTTTGGTGTCATATCTATAAAACCGCCTTTCTACCTTCTTTTACTCTATTTATTTTACTGCAAATCCGGGAAATAGTAAAGACATCTTTCGCCTTCAGCAAATCGTTCTGTCTGCAGAAAAGCGACTTCTCTGATGCAGTTTTCTGTTGGTAAGTGTTGTTTTTTTAAGGGTCAAACAGTATAATAAGATAGTATAGGAATATGCAGCTTATAGAGGTAGAGGAAATAGAAAAAGATAGCAAGGAGTATGCAGAAATGTACAAAGATATGATGGATACGATTGGTTTTGTCAGCAAATACGACCCGGAAATCGGAGACGCCATGCAGAAAGAACTTGCACGCCAGCGGCGCAACATCGAGTTGATTGCCTCGGAAAACATCGTGTCACCGGCTGTAATGGCAGCCATGGGAAGTGTACTGACCAATAAATATGCAGAAGGTTATCCGGGCAAGCGCTATTACGGCGGCTGCCAGTACGTTGATATTGTGGAGGATGTTGCCAGAAAGCGTGCCTGCAAGCTGTTTGGTGCTGAGCATGCGAATGTCCAGCCGCACTCCGGCGCACAGGCAAATACTGCCGTATACTTTGCCCTGCTGAAACCCGGTGACACTGTCATGGGTATGAATCTTGCGGAAGGCGGCCATTTGACGCACGGATCTCCAGTCAACATTTCCGGCAGCTATTTCCATTTTGTTCCCTACGGTGTGGATGCAAAAACCGGCCGCATCGACTATGACAAGCTGATTGAACAGGCAAAAGAAGTGAAGCCAAAAATGATTGTCGGCGGTGCCAGTGCTTATCCGCGTATCATTGATTTCCAGAAGTTCCGGGAAGCAGCGGATGCCTGCGGTGCCATTCTGATGATTGACATGGCACACATTGCCGGCCTCGTTGCCGCAGGACTGCACCCCAATCCGGTCGAATACGCGGACATTGTCACGACAACGACACATAAAACACTGCGCGGCCCGCGCGGCGGGTTAATCCTCTGCAAAGAAAAATATGCAAAGGCAATCGACAAGGCTATTTTCCCGGGAACGCAGGGCGGCCCTCTGATGCATGTGATTGCAAGTAAAGCCGTCTGCCTTGGGGAAGCTTTGAAGCCGGAATTCAAAGAATATGAAAAGAGAATCATTGAAAACGCAAAAGCACTCGCCAACGGTTTGCTCAAGCGCGGTGTCAAGCTTGTCTCCGGCGGAACAGACAACCATCTGATGCTGATCGACCTGACCGGCATGGACCTCACCGGAAAAGACTTGGAAAGCCGCCTAGACAGCATCCGCATTACCGCCAACAAAAATACAGTCCCCGGCGAGCAGCGCAGCCCGTTTAAGACTTCCGGCCTGCGTCTTGGCACACCGGCCGTCACAACCCGCGGCATGCAGCCGGAAGACATGGATGTTATTGCCGAATGTATTGCTGACACCATCAAAGACTTTGACGGAACCAAAGAGGCTTCCCTTGCAAAAGTAGATGCCCTCTGCAAAAAATATCCTCTGTACGAATAATACAAACGCCAAGTTGTATCACATTTTACCGGTACAATCATAACAGGTTCCTTATGTAAGGCGATTCGGAGGATGATTCCATGTCAGCACCACTTGCAGAGCGTATCCGCCCACAAACACTGGATGAAATTGTCGGACAGCGTCATCTGCTTGCAGAAGGCAGACCTCTGCGGCGGATTATTGAAAGCGGAGAAATTCCAAATTTAGTTTTTTACGGCCCATCCGGCGTGGGAAAAACCACGCTGGCTTCTATCATTGCGAAGCGTACAAAAAAACAGCTTTACAAGCTGAACGGGACCTCCGCTACGACTGCGGACATTCGCGCAGTCGTGGGAAAAGTCGGTACACTGGAAGCTGTAAATGGTATTCTTCTGTATCTGGATGAAATTCAGTATTTTAATAAGAAGCAGCAGCAGACGCTGCTGGAATTTATTGAAAACGGCGATATTACGCTGATTGCCTCTACAACGGAAAATCCGTACTTTTACATTTACAATGCGATTTTAAGCCGTTCGACTGTATTTGAATTTAAAACGGTAGAACCTGACGAGATTATTCCCGCAGTCAAACGGGCATTCCGTATTCTTTCAAAGGAACGCGGCCTTCCAATCGAGGTGGACGACAATGCACTCCGACGCATCGCCACTGCCTGCGGCGGAGATGTGCGCAAAGCCATCAATGCGGCGGAGCTCTGCACCTTAGCCGCAGAGGAAAAGGACAATGCCCTGCATATTCCGGAAGCACTGGCGCGTGAATTGACACAAAGCAGTGCCCCGCGCTATGACCGTGAAGGGGATGAACATTATGACATTGTCTCAGCTTACCAAAAATCCATGCGCGGCTCTGACCCGGATGCAGCACTGTATTATCTCGCCCGTCTGCTTGCGGCCGGGGATTTGCCCTCGGCCTGCCGGCGGCTGATGGTATGCGCCTGTGAGGATGTCGGCCTTGCTTATCCACAGATTATTCCAATTGTAAAGGCCGCCGTGGATGCTGCCCAGATGGTTGGTCTGCCAGAAGCACGTATTCCCCTCGCAGATGCTGTGATTCTGGTCAGTCAGGCGCCAAAAAGCAACACCGGAGAGGCATCTATTAATGCCGCGATGGCCGATGTACAGGCCGGAAAAATCGGTGCCATTCCTCGTCAGCTTCAAAACAAACACTATGACGGCGACGATGCTGCCCGAAAAGGTCAATTTTATCAATATCCGCATGCTTTCCCCCACCACTGGGTACAGCAGCAATATCTTCCGGATATTTTGAAAGGAACCGTCTACTATACTCCGGGGGACAACAAAAATGAGCAATCCTTTGCTGCTTATTGGCAGCACATCAAACATCATAATGAATCATAAGTGTAAATGCAAATGAAACAGCTTTCAGAAAAGAGGAAAGGATACAGCATGAACAACAAATCGCTTTTCAGTCTGACGTATGGAATGTATGCAATCGGTGTAACAGATGGGAAACGTCCCTCTGCCTGCATTGTCAATACTGTCACACAGGTTTCAAACCACCCCAATATGCTAACGGTCAGCATGAATCGTAAGAACTACAGCTATGCATGTATCCGCAAAAGCGGTCTGTTCACCGTCAGTGTCCTCAGCGAAAATACCTCCGGCGCTGCGATTGGCGCGCTTGGTTTTACCTCTGGCCGCAGTGAAAACAAGCTGGAAAATATCCGCTACAAAATGCTGCGGGAAGGTGTTCCCGTAATTAAGGAAAACAGCTGCTGCTGGTTCCTCTGCAAAGTGACAGATTCTATGGAAACGCCCACTCACACAGTGTTTTTAGCAGAAATTTTAGCGGGCAGTGACAAAACCGTCGGCGACCCTATGACTTACGCCTATTATCACAAAGTGATCAAAGGGAATGCGCCTAAAAATGCGCCCACCTATCAGGAACCCGATCCGGATCTTTCCGGAAATGACGGCGACAGCTTTATCTGCCGTATCTGCAAATATGTTTATTCGGACTCTAGTGTACCTTTTGAGGAACTTCCCGATGACTGGGTATGTCCGATCTGCGGGGCACCAAAGTCTGCATTTCAGCGGAAAACGCCAAATACCTGACGAACAAACTATTTTGAAATAGAAAGAAAAGGCCGGCTGAAACAGGTTTTCTGTCCAGTCGGCCTTACTTTTTGCTAAATAAAAAAGATGCGCCCCGAAAGGCCAAAAGCCATTTCAAAGCGCATCTTTTTATGCATTTCTGCATAATGTATAGAATTAGTAAAATATTCTTACCATCAGAAGAATTACTGGAGCAGCTGCAGGACCTGAGAAGGCTGCTGATTTGCCTGTGCCAGCATTGCCTGTGCGGCCTGTGTCAACACGTTGTTCTGCGTGTAATTCATCATCTCAGAAGCCATATCAGTATCGCGGATACGGCTGTTTGCACTGGTCAGGTTCTCACTGGTTGTATCGAGGTTGTTAACCGTGTGGTCCAAACGGTTTTCAATAGCACCGAGCTGAGAGCGCTGTTTGGAAACAGAATCAATTGCATCGTTGATTTTTTTAATGGCTTCGCCTGCACCACTCTGCGTGGTGATGTCGATGTCATTTTTGCCAACTCCCAGCGCGCTTGCGTGTATATCGTTAATGGAAATTTTCAGCTGATTGTAGTCATTATAGGTATCACCGACCTGCAGGGTCAAACCATTTGCAGAAGAAGACGCTCCCCCAGCCGGTGTCTTAAATTCAAGACCAGTTGCACTAGCAGGAGTAGTAGTATTGTTAAGTGTCGCTTCATATCCTGTCTTGTCTTTGATTTCAGATACCAAAGCATCCAAACTACCGTTGGTATTAGCAACACCGTTTGCAGTAATATCGGCAGGGGCTTTCGCTACAACTGCGTTGATGCCTTTGGCTGTAGCTGCATCCGCAAGAGTCTGAGTAGAGTAAACGCCAAACTCTTGATTACCAACTGTGAAAGACTGATCAGCAGCTACAGTTGCTGACTGATAAGCATCAGTGCCGCCAGTAGATGTCACAGCCGTCCCTGTAGAATCCTGAATAATCTTTGCGCCTTTGGAGCCAAGATCGGCAGACGTCAAGGTAATTGTACCAGCAGTTGCACCATCTGCAAAAGTACCAAGCTCTTTTGTATCAGCATCATTGTTCAAAATACCCACAAAAGCTGTGCCCAAATCTGCAGCAGCAGCACCACCAGCAGATGCTGTTGCGGTACCCACTTTTTTGCCATCTTCATAAATATCTACAGACGATGCAGTATTACTAGCAGAAACTACGTTGAAAGTCTTGTCGATAACTTTGTCGCCAGACTGAAGTTTAAAAGAATAATCTGTAGTAGCACTTGCAGTAGCAGTACCTGCAGTATTCCCAGTAACTGCCGCTGTCGTAGAAGTCAGTGCCGTAGCCGGATTTGTAGTCAATGTCAAAGCATCTTTTCCGTCAATTGTCGGGACACCGGCAGTGCCGTTTGTACCCAACGTGCCATCCAACAGATTGATACCATTAAAGTTTGTGGAATCAGAAATCTGGTCAATCTGGGACTGCAGCTGGGTAACCTCATCGTTGTAGTTGCCGCGCTGGCTGTCCGTATAGGTACCGTTGGAAGCCTTTGTGGCCAGTTCGGACATACGGTTCAGCATATCATGCACTTCATTCAGAGCACCTTCAGCGGTCTGCGCAAGAGAAATGCCGTCCTGAGAGTTATCGGAAGCTGCATCCAAATCCTTAATCTGAGCCTTCATATGTTCGCTGATTGCCAGACCTGCCGCGTCATCCGCTGCGGAATTGATTTTGTAGCCAGAAGACAGTTTCTGCAGGGACTTTGCCACGTTGCTGCTGTTCAGACGCATCTGATGTTCTGCGTTAATTGCCATTGTATTCGTTCTTACGACCATGCTCATAACAATACCTCCATGTTTCGGCCGGATGCTTCCCTGCATCCATAGGCCATCTTTGAATCATAAGATTTTTAAATTTATTTCAAACCCGATTCAGCCGCGCGCCAGCTGCACCGAGAATGAAATCAGATGAAGAGCAATCTTCCGCTGCATTATCTCAAGCGGTTATTTAAGATTGTTAATACTATTATCGGGTTTTTTCGCCAAACTTCAATGTGCAATTTTACCAAATAGAAGAGGGAATTATTGGGATTATATGATCATTATTTTGTAATTCGGTTAGAGCTATAAACCTCACGGCAGATTTGAAACTTGACATTCGTACAATTTTTACTTATAATTTTTTTACTTATAATTTTTGTATAATTATAAATCTATAATATAAGTTTATAGGATAAGCAAAAGAAATCAATATAAAATTTCATGCTGCCATGTTGCCCCAAAGGAGGAATCCAAACAGAATGAATGCGCCGCTGTCATCCTATGTAAACTGCCCCTGTGAAATCAAATCAGAAAAGAATGTCCTGCTGGCCACTGGCCTGCTGGCCGGATTTTACAACAATGAACTTGTTATCCGCGACCAGCGCTGCACGCTGGCTTTGGCCCACTACAACCGGCCGGTAAAAGTGTATCTGCATGGTGCGGACCTGAGCGGATGTGAACTGATGGGTAAAGTTTATATTTCCACAAATTCTTTTATGCGAATTAAAGATATCCAGATGCTGACGGGGCGTGAACGCCGCAACTGCTTTCGGCTGGCAGTGGATCTTGAAGGCATTGTTTGCCGCGCCAGTGAAATCTGCCGGGCGCAGAGCATCAATCGGCTGCGGGAAATGAATTATTCAAAAGAAGTTGAGAAAATTCATTTGGCAGCGGCTGCAGCCGGACGGGAATTGACCAAAGAAGAATTGGAACAGCGTGTCCCAAAACCCAAACTGCGCACTCCGCTCTCTTATCCTGCAAAAATTGCAGATTTAGGGGCCGGCGGGCTGAAGCTTATCAGCAAAGAGTCATTCCGCAGACATGAACGGCTCATTGTTCGTCTGGAACTTCTCAACAAGTCTGCAGAACTTTCCTGCCTGACTGTGCGGGAATCTGCAAAATGTAAAGATTCTCCGTTCAAAATTGTTGGCTGTAAATTTGAGGATGTGACCAGCCGGCAAAACAATCTTCTCTGTTCTTATCTGCTGCAGGAACAGGGACGGCAGATACGGAAAAGTAAGCGTGTTTAATTGGATTTTTCAGCATAAAATACATAAAAAGGGCTGCTATTCAAGCAGTCCTTTTGTTTTTCTGTATTCAGCTGTTCTGGTAAATTTCCGCACTTTTCCGCAGCTTAAATCCTTCAACCATGCTTTTAAGGGTTTCCGCCTGTCCGGAAAGTTCCTCACTGGCAGCCGCATCTTCTTCCGAAGTTGCAGAATTGGTCTGGATTACATTGGTGATATTATCCACGCTCTGGGTAACTTTCTGCACCGCTTCAGCCTGCTGTGAAGAGGTCTCTGTAATCTTATTAATCGTCGTTACCATATTCTCGGCACCCTGCAGGGCTGTCTCCAAAGACTGTGCTGTGCTGTTGACAATCTCCGTTCCCCTCTCAACGGCAGCCGAAGCCTCCTCAATCAGTTTTGCCGTATTCTGGGATGCCTCCTGACTCTTATTGGCAAGGTTCCGCACTTCATCGGCAACTACTGCAAACCCTTTGCCTGCAGCACCTGCGCGCGCAGCTTCCACAGATGCATTCAGTGCCAAAATATTAGTCTGGAAGGCAATGTCCTGAATGGTCTTAACAATTGTGCTAATCTTATTGGATGTTTCACTAATCAGCGTCATGGCGGCAATCATGTCTTTCATCTGCTGATTGCTTTTAGACATGCAGCTGCCTAAATCCTTTGCATTCGCATTGGCTTCTTTTGCACTTTGGGCATTTTCTCCGATCTTTGTGAAAATCTGGTCGACTGTTTCCTCCAGTTTTTGAGCAGAACTGGCCTGCTGCGTGGAACCCTGCGACAATGCCTGTGCACCTGCAGAAACCTGATTTGCTCCGCTGGCCACCTGATTGGCAGCTACGGTGATTTGGTTCATAGTATTGCTGATACCCTGCTTAATAATGCCAAGCTGCTGCCGCACCTCCATAAATTCGCCGACATAATAGTCATCGCCCAATTGAGTATGTACCTGAAAATTTCCCTTTGACATCTCGTGCAAATTATAGGAAATATCAGAAATAATAGACTGGATATTTGCGGCTGTACGCGCCAGCATCTGATTTAACTGACCAACTTCATCATCTGCGGAATATTCAGGCTGCACACCAAAATTGCCTTTCCCCAGTTCCTTCGTCACATTCCACAGAGAATCCAGTGATCGAGAAATCACTTTCTCAGCCCTGCCACCCAGAACAATGGCAGCTGCAACGGACAGCGCAAGAAACACAATCAATACTACAATCCATGTTTGTGCCATACTTTGTACTTCTGCCTGATCCGTGCATTGACTCATACGGTACATACCAACCATACAGGCAACCAACATAGCTGCCCCTATAAGCATAAGGCCACCCATACTATATACAATTTTTCGGGATAATTTTTTGCCTGTCTTCATTTGAGAATCCTTCCTTTATAACTTTCGTTCTTAAAATATATAATTTTCAGAGAAAATCTCTCTTAGAATTTACCGAGTTGTAAATCATTATCCCCCTGAAACACCAAACACTGTTCCTCAACATCTTTACAAACACGTGTCATTCCATGAATCCGCAGAACCGCAATCGGATATAATTTTTCGATTTTCATTTTTGCTTTTCCGATTTGTTTCTCTTGTTCCATAATATTGTCCATCTGCTGCTGAAGCTTTTTCAATTTGATTTGAAAAATAGAAAGCCGAAAAGAAATCCCTTCGATGGCTTTTTTAATTTCGGGATCTTCTTTCCCCTCTTGCAGTAGATCTCTCTGTTTTTCAGCTGTCTGCGTCTTTAAACGCATTGTCTTACAGTCGTTCGCTATTTTTGTTTTAAAGGCTGTAAACTCCGGCGTCGGTTCAAGGTTAAGCCTTGTAACGATGCCACGCTCATTGCCAACAACTCTAGCCTGAATGCCAGTCATGGCGGTCACAGAGCCGCCGGCAATAGCGCCCTGCCCGGATTCCACCATTACAGACCTGCCACAAACAATTGTTGAATTAATAATGCTGTCTGCATAGGCACTGCCGCCTGCCTTTGCAAAAGCATTTTCAATATAGCGGCACTTTATGTCTTTGCCTGCTTCCAAATGGCCTTTATTATTACCGTTAATGCCATTGCCAACAAACAGATTTTTTCCGGCAATCACAGTACCCGCACCAATACTGCCAGAAATGTTGATGTCTCCAGTTGCTTTGACCCAAAAATCATCCCGCACATTGCCGCGCACAAAAACATTTCCCTTTACATCAATGTTTCCGGTAGAAAGGTCCACATCATTTTCAATGGTTATAACATCTGTAACATGGTATTTACCATCTTCATAAAAAATCTGACCATCATTTTGCGCAAGAAGCTCGGTACCATTTTCAGATAGATAAGTACCTGAGCCTTTTGGAAGTGCTGGCATTTTTCCTTCCTGTGCAGGAATTTTTTCGCCAAGGACTGTCATGCCAGATTCGCCCTTGGTTGCCTGAATAACTTTGCAGATGATTTCATCTTTCTCCACATGCACAAGCCAGTTTAAATCTCTGTAATTAACGATGTCATGATTGGTTGTCATCACAGGTGTTCCAACCGTATGCGGAATAACCTCTTCAATTTTTCCGTCCCGGCCTCGCTTCGGTTCTTTCCCTTTTGCAATTTGTGTGAGCAGCATGCAGCTTTCCGGTTCTGTGAGGCGGAGCACTGCTTGATGATCAATTCCAAAAGTTACATGCGCATCCAGCAGTGCCTTTTGGATGTCTGCTTCTGCAACAGACGTTCCTCCCCGCAGCGGCGGCAATATAAAGGCCCACGCGATTGTTTGATCCTTAGAAATGAAAATATTTACTTTGCCAAAAATTTTGGGCGGCGGGTTTATTTGTTCCGTTATTTCAACACTGAGCAGCGTTGACTCCATATCCTGATTCAATTGGCAAAACGCGGAAGAAGTTTCTTCATTCAATGGAGCAGAGGTATCCAAATAGCTTTCCAAAGCCGGCCGCTTATTTCCCCAGCCTTTTTCCTGTCTCCAAATATTATAAAATTTTTGCAAATTTGCAATATCTGGTGCTGGAAATACTGCCGTATTTTTTTTGTCCTCATGGACCTCATCCTCATGCAAATGAAATGAAGTTTCCACTTTTTCTTGGGGAGGAAGATTCGCTTTTTTCTCTTCTTCCTCTTTTCTGCGTCCGGAAAACTTTTGATACAGAGACCAAAGCAAACTCTTTTTGCTGTCTGGATCATTGTTTTCCTTTGCTTGTTCTTTCATAATTTTCACCTCCACACAGCGCAAAATACAAATCTTCCAGTGCTTGGTTTAGAGTATCATTTTAGAGGAAGTAATGAGAATAATAAAAAGATTGTTACTGTGTATATTATACAGCAGGATTCTCCCAACGTCCACATGTTTTTGCAAAAAAATCGTTGAACCTTTTGTTAAACCTTTTTAAAATATATGTATATATAAATTTTATTTCAATATTTATGCATATCATCCTGTAATCTACAATTTAGAAATCTTTACCTCACTTTTACATAAAAGTGCCCCGATTTTTACTAAAATAAAAATCGGGGCACCTGAATGATTTTCTTATTATGCCAACAAATTCATTGCCACAGCTGCTGTCTGCATTTGTGGAATCATACAATTCTGCACTTGCAGATAACGCTGCACACCAGTCGACAGGGTATCCTGAGAAACAGCATTTTCTTTCTTTGCAGCATTTTCCAAATGTTGTTGAAAAGTTGATGTGCTTTTAGAATTTGCTATCTTGCCGGAAGAAGCAGCCGTGCCGTCTGCCGCAGGCGGTGCAGCAGAGACTGGATATACCGCTGTCACATCCTGCGGAATCTCTTGTTGCACAGATTGAATCGGACTGCGAACTGCAGGCTGTGCTGCTATGGCAGCAAAGTCCGAAGAAGCCAAAGCAGTTCCATAACTCAGCGAAGAACTTCCTTCCTGTTGTGCAAGAAGCTGCTGTGCATGTGCACTCAACTGAATTTTATCTGCTGTTAATGCAGAACTGCCGGAAACACGGGCTGCCGGTTCTACTGCAGTTTCCGTTAGGCTAACCGGTTGAACTTGCTGCACTGGCCCATCCGTCCGCACACGGCGAAGCTGCTGCATGCGGGCAGCATTCAAACGAACGTTATCATCATAATTCACCCTATTCACCTGCATACTCATAGAAAAGGCCTCCCTTCTCAGCAACAATTCTAAAATTTTCGCTATCTCATATTTTCTTATAGACTCTATTATTAAAATATCACTTTTTTTGCTAAAATAATCCGTTTATAGAAAAATAAAAGAATTTTAATGAAAATTTTCACAATTGGCTCACAAATTCTCCGGCTAAAGAATCTTATCCAGAAAATCCTGCAGACGTTGTGTTTTGGGATGGGTAAAAAAAGTTTCCGGGTCGGCCTGCTCCAAGATGGTACCTCCATCCATGAAAAGGACGCGTGTGCCCACTTCACGAGCAAAAGCCATCTCATGTGTAACGACAACCATTGTCATCCCGTCATTTGCCAGTTCTTTCATGACTTTTAACACTTCACCAACCATCTCAGGGTCGAGGGCACTGGTCGGCTCATCAAACAACATCACATCCGGTTCCATCGCCATTGCACGCACAATCGCAATACGCTGTTTTTGGCCACCGGAAAGCTGGCCCGGGTAAGCCCCCGCTTTATCCGAAAGTCCAACACGTTCAAGGAGAGACATGGCCTGTTCATCTGCCTGCTGCTGGGTTTTCAGTTTCAGTGTCACCGGTGCCAGTGTGATATTTTGCCGCACCGTCAAATGCGGAAATAAATTAAAGTGCTGAAAAACCATGCCAATCTTCCGGCGAAGCAAATCCACATCACATTGCGGTGTATTGATCTGCTGCCCTTCAAACCAGATTTCCCCGTCGGTCGGCTTTTCCAGTAGATTCAAGCAGCGCAGGAACGTACTCTTCCCGGAACCGGAAGGACCGACAACAACAACCTTTTCGCCTTTTTCAATCTGCTGATCAATTCCTTTGAGAACCTCAATGGTCCCATTTTGCGTATGAAAACTTTTATGCAGATTCTTAACGGTTATCATTCCTGTGCAGCCTCCTCTCAAACTTGGTCAGCAGTGCTGACATCCCAATCACGATGACTAGATAGACTGCTGCCGTTGTCAGCAGCGGCGTATAAGGCAGGAATGTGATACTGCGGATAATATCACCACTCTTGGTCAGGTCCTGAATACCAATATAACCGGCAACTGATGTTTCCTTAAGCAGAGAGATAAACTCGTTGCCGATGGCCGGCAACACATTTTTCAATGCCTGTGGAAAGACAATTTTCACCATAGTCGTGCGTTCACTCAGCCCCAACGAACGTCCTGCTTCTATCTGACCGTGGTCCACCGATTGAATGCCGCTGCGAATCACCTCAGCGACATAGGCACCAGAGTTGATTCCAAAAGCTAAAATTGCTGTTCCAACATCGCTGATAGGCGTTCCTACAACAATGATATAATACATAATCAGCAACTGTACAACCACAGGTGTCCCGCGAATCACGGTGAGATACAAGTTGGCAATTCCATTGAGCACCCTGAGCTTTTGGGGATTGTTGATATGCGCAATACGAATCAGCGCCACCAATGTACCCAGCACCACACCAATCAGCACCGCAAAAACAGTGATGACTAAAGTGTTGCCCAAACCCGTTAAAATGTATTGATAACGGTTATCCTGTACAAAGCATTGATAAAACTGCCCCGAAAGTCCTGAAAAAAAAGACGCTGAAGCTGCTGTGGAAATTGGCTGCATGGATACCTCCTAAACTAATCGAAAAAGCAGAGGGGCACATGTTTTCCCACTCCGCTCTGCTGTCTTTGTTTTAGTCACTGTTTTCCAGATTGGATTTATACTTGGCGACAATTTTGTCCAGCTCTCCATTGGACTTCATTTCTTTAATGACACCGTTTATCGTATTCAGCAAGCTGGTATTTCCTTTTTTAACTGCAACAGCATAATGTTCCACTGTCAAAGCGTCTGAAAGCTTTGTAATCTTTCCAACATTCTTAGATACGAATTTACGCGCCGGGTAATCATCGATGACCACAGCATCTACACGACCGGAAATTAAATCAGAGACAGCATCGGAACCTTTATTGTAACGCTTGATAGAACCAACTTTAATATCGCTGGTATGCTTTTCGTCCGTACAATAATCGTCGCCAGTTGTCCCCTGCTGCACACCGACTTTTTTCCCGTTCAAATCCTTGCGTGACTTGATGGCACTTCCTTTTCTCACAATAATGGACTGCGTTGCATCAAAGTACGGAACAGAAAAATCAACATTTTTTTTGCGGTCCGCATTTTCAGTCATGCCAGCTGCAACAAAATCACATTTTCCGGACTGCAGCTCTGTAATAAGAGCAGAAAAATCCACATCCCGGACTTGCAGCTTTTTCCCCAGCTTTGCAGCAATTTTATTGGAAAGCTCGACATCAATTCCAACAATCTTGCCACCAGCTTTATATTCAAATGGTTCAAATTCTGCATTGGTAGACATGGTCACGGTACTCCCAGATGCACTCGCTGCATTCGCAGAAGTGTTGGTGTTTCCAGTGCTTCCGGACGGATTGGCACAAGCTGCCATAGGCAGCAGCATCGCAACAGAAACAACTGCCGCAAAAACATTTTTCATTTTTCGCATATGACATTTCTCCTTCATCATCAATTGCTGTGACAAAAAGCCATAAATTTGTGTCAGGAAATCAAAGTTCCCACATGAAAAGGCGTCAGCAACGCAGAGTCGCTGACGTCTTCGTTCTGAAACGATTTTATTGTAGCATAGTGTTAAATTAAAAGCAAGGCTAAAATTTATATTTTTTCATTTTTTATACATTTTTCAGCCGCGCGATAGCTAAAACAGCCTGATTTTCTCATTTTCGCATCAACCTCTTCTGTCTTATAAAAGAAGATATGAAAAATTATGCAAGTTGTTCGGCAGATTCGTATGTACTGAACGGTTTTTCAGAAAGGCATTTGCTGTTCTGTTCTATTTGTGTCTGCCAGCCTCAACTCATCAGTAATTCGCATTTTGATAAATCGTATACGCGGCCGGAATATCTAATTTACAGAAAGTTCCGACTGTCCGCGTACCACCAAACATGCAGTCGAAGGCAAGTTGGTGCAGGACTTCATCTGGCTGAATCCCCACCCCTCTCAGTTCAGAAAAGCAAGTCGGCATATCAAGGGAACGGAAAAACTGAACTGTCAGCTCAATCCCATTCTTTGCTTTTTCCGCGACTGTACCAGTTTGCACACCAAGCACCTTTTCCGCATAGCGTGCAAAGCGTTCTGGTGCACTTGGCATAACGTAATTTGCCCAAGAACCCCACACAGCCGAGAGCGTTGCTCCGTGAGTTGCATCAAACATCGCACTCAATGCATGCCCAAGCTGGTGAACCGAAAAGTCCTTTTCATTTCCAAGGCCTGTCAAGTTATTGTGTGAAATGCTGCCGCACCACATCAGTTCACTCATGGCATCATAATTTTGCTGATTGTGATGGGCAGCATGGCCATTGCGGATAATGACACGCATAACCGCTTCCGCAATCTCATCAGTCAACTGATTATTGCGGTCAACCGTAAAATATCGATCCAATGTATGCATCAGCATATCGGTAATTCCGCAGGAAAGCTGAAACGGCGGTAAGGTATAGGTCAGCTCCGGATTCATAATGGCAAAAACCGGACGGTTATAATCGGTATTTAAGCCGCGCTTCTGTTTATGTTCCTCATCTGTCAAAACAGCGGAATCGCTGCTCTCACTGCCTGCTGCAGGAATCGTGAGAATTGACCCAACCGGATAGGCACCGGTCACCGGCGCTTTATGAGTCCAAAAGTCCCAAATATCTTTTCCGGGATGCGCCATCCCAATAGCAACTGCCTTTGCGGTGTCAATCACACTGCCGCCACCAACTGCCAGTACAAAATCAGCGTGGAAGTCCCTGGCACACTCCAGCGCTTTTCGAGTAAAGTCTAAACGAGGATTGGGCTTAACACCGCCTGCCGTTTTGAAAGGAAGCCCTGCATCGCGGAGAAGATTTTCTACCCGACCAATTAAACCGCTTCGTACAGCACTTCCACCGCCGTACAGGACAAGCACACGACTGCCACCATATTCTTTGATTTTATCTGCTACTTTCGCTTCTGCATCTTTCCCAAAAACCACTTCCGTAGGACATTTGAACACAAAACTCTGCACACTCAAAAACCTCTCTTCACACAAAAAACGGGCTTCACCAGTTATAACATCCACTGTTATGCAGCCCGATAGTCTATCTCCTCCACTATTCTGCTTCAAAAAAGACTTTCATTGCCTGATAAGTCATGTATTCATCCAGTTTGCTCACAACTTCAAACGGAGAGTGCATGGAAATCACCGGTACACCAACATCCACAACATCGACATTTAGGCCGGCAATATACATAGCGACAGTCCCGCCGCCGCCGGCGTCGACTTTGCCAAGTTCGCCAATCTGCCACAGAACACCGTTGTCATCAAACAGGCGGCGGATTTGTGAAAGAAATTCTGCCGTTGCCTCGCTGGTATCACTCTTCCCTCGTGCGCCAGTATATTTGCACACACCGACACCACCATTCAAATAAGTTGAATTGTTCGCTTCATAAACATCCGCATAGTTTGGATCAAAAGCCGCTGTGACATCTGCAGACAGACAATGAGATTTTGCCAGTACATGGCGCGCCTTCAAGCCTTCGGCTTCTGCTAGATTCTCGATAAAGTCATGCAAAAAATTAGAGTTCAGACCTGTATTGCCGACACTTCCGATTTCTTCCCTGTCTGCCAGGACGGTAACCGTTGTACATTTGGGGACCTTTGTCTTGACTGCAGCCATCAGTTCCGCATAGGCACAGGAACGGTCGTCCTGCCCGTAAGCGCCAACCATGGAACGGTCAAACCCAATATCACAAGGATGAAAAGCAGGCACAAATGCAAGGTCGGCTGAGACAAAGTCCTCTTCTGTAATTCCGAATTGCTCATTCAGCAGACGCATCACGTTCAGTTTGAACAAATACTCCCCGTCTTCGTCACGTACTGGACGGCTGCCAACTAAAATATTCAGCTTTTCACCCTCAATTGCCTTGCCAAGCGGTTTTGTGCTCTGCTCAGAGGCAAGATGCGGCAGCAGGTCGGTGATAGTAAACATAGGGTCCCCAGGATTTTCTCCCAGTCTGATGTCAACCATGGTACCGTCTTTGCGGCAGATGCGTCCGTGCATTGCCAGTGGAATGGTCGTCCACTGATATTTTTTAATCCCGCCATAATAATGCGTTTTCATTTGTGCTAAATCCTTATCTTCAAACAGCGGATGGGGCTTAAGGTCCAAACGCGGACAGTCAATGTGCGCCGCCTCTATGCGAACACCGTTTTTACAGCCCTCCGTTCCGAAAATTGTTAGGATTAAAGATTTGCCTCGGTTATTAAAATAGACACGGTCTCCTGCCTGATATGCTTTTTCCGAATCATATGGTTGAAAGCCTGCATCCTCTGCAATTTGAATCGCGGCAATAACTGCTTCACGTTCTGTCTTGGCATTTTCCAAGAATTCTTTGTAGCCTTTGCAAAATTCATCCGCTTTCTTAATTTTAGCATCACTCACGGAAAAAAATCCGTTTTTTCGGTTGACCAAAAGCTTTTTGGTTAACTCCTTTGCATCAACTTTTGCACTTTTTTTTGCCATTCTGACTTCCCCCATTTATTTATTTTGGGCTGATACAGCCTGTGTATAATATAGCCGCTTATATTGAACATAATTCTCCAAAACTTTCTGCGTGTATTGCTGCGTTTCCGGAAAAGGGATTTTGCGGAGTGTCTGACGGTCATCTGAAAAATTTTTATCTTGCAGCCATCCGCCCACATTGCCCATTCCTGCATTATATGCCGCAAGTGCTGTGGCTGGTTTCGGGTAAACTTTTAAAAGGATAGAAAGATATTTGCATCCAAAGCGAATGTTCGTTTTGGGATCATACAAATCATCTTCCATATATTCTCGGCCATCACTTTTATTCATTTCAGCGGTAAGTGAGTGAAAAGTATCGGGCATGATTTGCATCAGGCCGATGGCGCCTGCATTGGATACGCATTTGGGGTCAAAACCACTTTCCTGCTTAATCACTGCATAAACCAAAGCAGGCTCAAGATGACATTCTTTCGCTTCCTTCTCAACATACTCAGCGTAAGTTCGCGGATAGGAAGCATACTCAAACTGCCGGCTGGATGTTTTGAGAGACAGTGTACAGACATATACAATAAATACCAAAACAATTAAAACTGCTGTGGAAATGATACCACGATTCCGTATGATCACCATACGCCTTGGCTTTGTCTGTACATTGCTTTCAAATTTCATAGGTTTTCTTCCCCCAACCATACGCTCAGTTGCTTAGCAGCAGCTGAAGGAACTTTTTCCGGCAAAGTTGCTCCATCCAAAAGAAAATCCGCGTGTGAGCGAAAATAGGAATCATCATGCTGAGACGCCATCCGGCGAAGAGCCTCGTCTTTGCTGATGCCATCCCGCTTCAAAATGCGGGAAAGGCGCAGTTCCTGCGGAGCAAGCACAGCTGCCGTCATGGTGCAGAACTGCTCCAGTCCGCCCTCAAACAACAGCGGTGCATCCAAGAAAATGGCTTTCACAGTATCGTCCCTGCTAAACTGCTGAAGCTGCTGAAGAATGATTTTACGAATTGCGGGATGGGTAACCGAATTGAGCCTGCGCACCGAATCCGCATCGGCAAAAGCACGCATAGCAAGTTTTCGCCGGTTTAAAGTGCCGTTTTGCAGGATATCGGCACCAAATTCTTTTTGAAGGGCCTGACGGACTTCCGCATGATCTGTCACTTCCCGTGCAATCTTGTCACAGTCAATTACTGCACCGCCAAGCTTTTGAAAAGCAGCAGACCATGTTGACTTGCCCGCGCCGGTCGGGCCTGTTAACCCAATCACTGGCTTAACCAAGATGAAGCACCTCAAATCCGGCTGCCCGCATCAGCCGATTGTAAACCGCCAGTCCGACTCCCTCCGGTTTCGGGCAGCGTGCATAAACGGTGGAAGCGCCACGTTCATCGAATTCCCGCAGGGCATCAAACAGTTCGTGCGCCATTGCGGAATCATCTGTACTTTTACCATAACAAATTGCAGGCACTGCAAGGGCGGCATCATCCCCGTCATAGCAGAGCGCCATGACGCCGGAAGCGGCATGTTCATTGACGTATCCGATATACTGCCGGTCTGTGCCGTCTAGGATAATGACATTAGCTTTCGGTGAATAATGCTTATATTTCATGCCCGGTGATGCTGCTCGCACGCCTGGTTTCAGCGGATGCAGCACCGCGTCATCCATTTCAACTGTACCGAGTACAGCGCGGAGTTGTTCCAGTGTGATTCCGCCGGGACGCAGCAGGCGCGGCGGACAGTCCGCCAGCGTAATGACCGTGCTCTCCACACCAACGCCGCATGGGCCGCCGTCCAGCACCGCATCAATCTTACCGCTCAAATCATGTAAAACATGCTGTGCAGTTGTCGGACTCGGCCGACCGGAAGTATTCGCGGAAGGTGCTGCCAGCGGCAGCCCGCTCTCTGAAATAATCCGCTGTGCTGCCGGATGTGACGGAAAACGAACGGCTACCGTAGGCAGCCCAGCACTGACCTCGTCCGGAATGCAGGCAGCTTTGGGTAAAACCATTGTCAAAGGACCGGGCCAAAAGGCTTCTGCCAGTTTTTTTGCCGAATCCGGCACTTCCTTTACCAGATTATAAATCTGCTGGAACGCAGAAATATGTACAATCAGCGGATTATCTGCAGGACGCCCCTTGGCTGCAAAAATTTTAGCCACCGCTTTTCCATTCAGCGCATTTGCCGCTAAACCATAGACTGTTTCTGTTGGCATACCAACCAGTCCACCGCTGCGCAGTATCTGGGCCGCACGTGCAAAGCCTGCATCATCTGCTTTTAGAGATTCCGTCTGCATTGTTTTCCTCCTTTATTTCTCCTGTCCGTTTTCCATAGAATTTTCCAGCTGGCTTGCACGGTCAGCGGCAATCAGCGGATCAATCACTTCATCCAGCGAACCGTTGAGGATGTCCTCCAGCCGGTAAAGTGTCAAACCAATTCGATGGTCGGTTACACGGCTCTGCGGATAATTGTAAGTTCGGATACGTTCGCTGCGGTCACCGGTCCCCACCTGACTGCGGCGCTCAGACGCAATGGCCTCATCATGCTTACGCTGTTCCCTGTCAAAAAGTCTGCTCCGCAGCACACGCATTGCCTTATCTTTATTTTTGTACTGGCTCCGTTCATCCTGACACTCAACCACCATACCGGTCGGCAAATGTGTAATCCGGATGGCAGAGCTTGTTTTGTTAATATGCTGACCGCCGGCACCGCTGGAACGAAAAGTGTCAATCTGCAGATCTTTAGGGTCAATCTGCACTTCCACCTCATCTGCCTCCGGCAGCACCGCAACCGTTGCCGTGGAAGTATGGATACGGCCCTGCGCTTCTGTTTCGGGCACCCTTTGTACACGGTGGACACCACTTTCATATTTGAGCCGTGACCATGCTCCATGACCGGAAACCATAAAGCTGATTTCCTTGTAACCGCCAAGTTCCGTTTCATTTTCATTCAAAATTTCTGTTTTCCATCCGCGGTTCTGTGCATACATGTTATACATTCGATACAGTACAGCAGAAAAAAGTGCCGCCTCTTCGCCGCCGGCACCACCCCGAATCTCTACAATTACATTTTTATCGTCATTAGGGTCTTTGGGCAGCAGCAGAATCTTGATTTCCTCTGTAAGCTGTTTTAACCGGCTTTCGGCCTCTTTTAACTGCTGCGCTGCCAAATCATGCAATTCCCTGTTTTCTCCGTCCGACAGCAGTTCCTGCGCCTCTGTACGGTCACGCTGCACTGCCTGATATTGCTTGAAATGTGTCACAAGCGGTTCCAGATTGCTGTATTCTTTCATAAGCTCCGTATACAGGCTTTGATCTGCCGCTACTGCCGGATCGCACAAGCGGGCATTAATTTCCTCAAAGCGTTTCTCAAAGACTGTAAGGTTTTCAAACATAAAATGGAATAACTCCTTTCGGGACGGCTTTCCAACCCAAATACAAAATATTCAGACAATAAGAATCATTTTTTCATGGCTTCGTCTGTGTCCGGATGCGTAATTTTCCGGATATTCTTTTCACACTTCCGTCTGGGCAGCATAATCTCCCTGCCGCAGGAAGTACAGCGGATTTTAAAGTCCATCCCAACACGCAGCACAAGAAATGTTCTGCAGCCGCAGGGATGTGGCTTTTTCATGAATAAAAGATCCCCAGGATGGACATTCATATGCCACTGCTCCTTTCACATTTACAGATAATATAAGTATAGCATTTCTCAGCATCGGAAACAATATCCTTTTTATGAACCCCCTCTGCGTGTAAGCGCACTTGCACACTAACGACTTTCCATGTAAGATAACATGTAAGATAATAAGGAAAAATGTTGGAAACGTGAAAATGAAAAGGAGCAGAAAAATGCAGACAGCAGAGGAACCGCCATTAACATCACAGCAAGTCCAAAAGGGGCTTTCAACGCATACGCTTGGGAAAAAAACAATTTGTCTCTCCACAACCAGCTCTACGAATGATGAAATCAAAAAACTCGCACTTGCCGGCGCCCCGGATGGTACCGTCGTCACTGCAGAACAGCAGACAAACGGAAGAGGCCGCCGTGGTCATGTCTGGGACAGTCCATCCGACGGCGGTCTGTACTTTACCGTTCTTCTGCGGGCTCCTCATCTTCCGCAGCCACTGACAAATGTAACGCTTCTTTCGGGATTAGCTGTATGCAATGCCCTGCGGGAAAATTTTCCCGTGAATGCCCAAATCAAATGGCCAAACGACATTGTCATCGGAAGCAAAAAAATTTGCGGAATCATTGCAGAAGCGGACTTAAATAAAGACGGCTCACACTGGGTATCAGTCGGCATCGGCATCAATGTGAACAACACTTCTTTTCCAAAGGAACTGATGCGGCGGGCCACTTCCCTGCAAATGGAAACTGGCCATCCATGCAGCCGCTGTGCTGTACTTCAGCGTATTTTGGAGCAGATGGAACCTCTGCTGGAAAACGGAAGTTTGCCAAAACGCTATACCGAACTTTGCATTTCACTTGGAAAGGAAGTTCAGTTTACCCAGGACCGGAAACGATACTCCGGCACAGCCTGCGGCATTACACAAAACGGTGAACTTTTAGTAAAACTTCCAAACGGACAGGAAACTGCTGTTGGTTCCGGTGAAGTGATCGTACAGGGAATTTACGGAGAATAAAAAAGAGCTTTTACAGCTCTCCAAGATATTCCTTATGGATTTATCCGGCTTTTGCATGTATATCCATCTGCGGATACGGGATATGATAGCCGTTGGCATCAAACGCAAGCTTAACTTTTTCCTGCATCTCAAAGTAAAGGTTCCAGTATTCCTCCGTTTTGCACCAAAGCCGCGCGGTAAGCAGCATAGCACTGTCGCCCTGTTTGCTGACGACAACCAGTGGGGCCGGCTCAGAAAGCACTTTCGGATTTTCTTCAGCCAGTTTCTGCAGCAGCTTCTTCGCCCCCAACAGATCATCGCTGTAATCAATTCCAAACTCCAGATCCAGCCGGCGCTTATCCTGCGCCGTATAATTAGTAATGATACTGTCCGTCAGTTTAGAGTTTGGAAAAATAACTTCTTTGTTGTCAAATGTGCGCAGCGTAGTAAACATCAGTTCAATACGCTCAACGGTTCCCTCCACACTCTCAGCCGCGATATAATCCCCAACATGAAAAGGTTTGGTAAAAAGCATCTGGATTCCACCCGCTACATTTGCCATATTATCTTTCAGTGCAAGACTGACGCCGAAGCCAACTGCGCTGAACGCACCTACAATGACATTTGTATTTAGGCCCAGAGAGGACAGTGCCATAATAATCGCAATAATTTTAACCAGTGCGGAAACCGCCGAGGATAAAAAAGAAATGATTCCCAAATCACGGTTTGCTTTTTCCAGTGCTTTCTCACAGACGCGCCGCAAAATCTTACTGACAATCCAGCCAATAAAGATTACAACAGCTGCTTCCAGAAATCTGGGACCAAATTCAGAAAATCCACTTAGGAATTGTGTACCAAACTGTCTAATCTCCATTGTTTTCCTCCCGTTATATGACCTGGAACAGATAAAACTTCAGATACTCTGTTTCCGGAACATTCCACAGAATCGGATGGTCCGGTGACTGTTGGCGTGCCTCAATCTGCCGAAGCGTAACTTGCGCATCGGATGCTGCGGCGTGCAGCATTTTACAGAAAAGTGCATCCGGCATGAAATGTGAACAGGAACAGGTTGCCAAATAGCCGCCGCGTGGGAGCAGATGCATTGCGCGCAGATTGATTTCTTTGTAACCGCGTGCTGCGTGCTCCACCGTTCGTCTGCTTTTTGTAAATGCCGGTGGGTCCAAAATAATAAAGTCATATTGTTTCGGCTGCAAAGTCGGCAACAAATCAAACACATTTGCCTTTTCGCAGTCTATGACATTTTCAAAACCGTTGAGCCGGATATTCTCTTCCGCCATGGAAACTGCCTCTGCGCTGATGTCAACTGCATGAACATGAGCGGCACCGCCTTTGGCTGCATTCAGTGCAAAAGAACCTGTATGGGTAAAACAGTCCAAGACATTTTTTCCGGCTGAAAGTTTGGAAACTGCCAGCCGATTATATTTCTGGTCAAGAAAGAATCCTGTTTTCTGGCCATTTTCAAAATCGACGAGATAGTGAATCCCATTTTCGATGATCTCGGTTTTCGTGCTTTTGGGTACGGGCACACCCGGCAGATGGAAAAAGCCCTTGCTCTGCTGCATACCTTCCCGTTCGCGGATGGCAACGTCGTTCCGCTCATAAATGCCATCAATTTTTTGTCCGTCTTCCGTAAGGACACGGTAAAGTGCTTGAAAAATCGTGGGCTTAATTTGTTCAAATCCAAGAGAAAGTGTCTGGGTAACCAAAATATTATGGAAGCGGTCGACTGTCAGTCCCGGGAATTGGTCTGCTTCGCCAAAAATAACGCGGCAGCAGTCTGTGTCACTGCCCATCACCGTTTTCCGGTAATTCCACGCATAACGGATGCGCCGCGTAAAAAAAGCTTCATCAAATGTATCATTCGCATTGCGTGACAAAAGGCGCACCCGAATCTTACTATGGCTATTGTAAAACCCCGTTCCAAGATAACGCCCTTTTTCTGAAAATACATCGGTAAGCGCACCGTCCTTCGGAGCTTCCTCTGACAAGGTAACTTCTGTATTATAAATCCACGGATGGCCCCCGATTATTGCGCGTTCCGCTTTTTTTGTTACGGTAACTTTTCCATATCCTCTGTTTCTCATTTTGTTCCTCCAAACTAAGGCCTCTGGATATAAATTCTAAAAATCAATCTTTATCAATAATGATAACGGATATTGCATGGAAATGCAACAAAAAGCAAAAGCGGTCTGGCTAATTCTGACATCAAAATGCTGTTTTTCTGGGGTTATGTTGACATCGAGTCTGAAAATGATATAATTAAATAAAATTATATTATATCAGATGCGAATAATTGAATAATTTTGTCGAAAATTTTAAAATGATGTAAAAAGGAGCGTTATTGTTATGGCAGAAAAGAAAACTGCAACCGAGAAAATTGCATCCAAAACCAGTGTATATCAAATACTTTCTCATCAAAGTGGCAATGCTCTCAGTGTTGAAAATGCCCGTACTGAAAATGGTGCACTGCTAACTGTAGACGCTCCAGATAAAGAAAGTGCTTCACAGACTTGGAAAGTTATTCCAGAAGCCAATGGAACCTGCAAAATCATGAACGCAGCCAGCCAAAAAGCTATTGATGTCATTAATGGCAGTACAGAAAACGGTGCCTGGCTCCACCAATGGAATCCTTGTGAAACTGATACACAGCTCTGGGAAATTGTGCCAACATCTGCTGGATATTATAAAGTAATTTCCAAAGCAAGCGGCAAAGCCCTTGATATTGTAGATATTTCTCACGAGGCCGGTGCTCATGTGCAAATTTGGGAACCTTCCAGTGGTGAAAATCAGGAATGGAGATTCCGAAAGCTTACTTCTGCGGAGGAAACGAAAAAAAAGCCGGCAGCAAAACATCGCCGCGGCAGTGGTCGTAAATCTGTTAAAAAGCGTGCAGCTGTATCCTCCACCTCATCTGCAACAGAAAAACCTGCAGAAGCAGCAAAACCAATTGTCACAATTCAACCGGAAAAAGCTAAGACAATTGTCAATACTGAACCGAAAAAAGCAGTGTTGACAATGTCCAATGATTTTCTTTCTAAAGAAGAAAAATGACTCAGTGAATTGATGTGAGCTGACATTCCTTGGAATGTCAGCTTTTCTTTTTGTTTATTTTTGCTGTTTATAATTTGCTTGAAGTTGCGAAAAATAATTAGTGAGGTGATCGTAATGAACTCACAGGGCCGCACTTATCGAGATGTATTCACATTAATGCGTGAAGAACCGGAAGCCAGGTTATATTTTGAAAAGCTTCCTGCCACAGTCAGAGAACAAATGAGCACACACGCATTTCGTATAAATTCTATGAATAGTATGCGCAGTTATGCAGAAAATCTGACTCACAATACGCAATAATTTTTGTGAAAAGCGGAACACTGTTCTGGTTAACTTCCAGAACAGTGTTCAACTTTTTTACGCATTTGACCGAAACCAGTATAAATGTTCTTTACTGATTGACAAACAACCATAAATTCAGTTTACAGCTTTAAGCTTTTAACATAAAAAGTCAGCTAGTACCTATTACATTGAGTCCAGCACCATCTTGCTACGCGAAAAATATCGAATAGCTGAGAATTAGTACCAGCGTTTACTGGCAAATCCGGAAGTACCGGAAGTATCAGATTCCCAGCCATTTTCAAGTGCATGAATGAGGATACTGACAAACATCTGGTAATCTTGATACGTAAAATTGGTGTCACTGGCTAAATCAGCAGTATCATCCGTTGCTGCAAGCTGTGCTAAGCCAGAGGTATTGACACCATTTCCCGAAACAGAAGCAGGAACATGCATGGAGGGGACTTCAAGGTTTTGGCCCATTAAACTCATGACTTTATTCACATAATTTTGTGTTTCTGCAAACGGAGGAACTCCGCCATATTTGTCAACATTTCCGCACCCCGCATTATATCCTGCAAGAGCTAATTTCACATTTCCATGGTAGTGCTTCAAATCTGCAGCAAGTTCCCGGGCACCACCCATAATATTTTGTTCCGGATCAAGGATATCCGTAATGCCATACTCTTTTGCAGTTGACGGCATCAACTGCATAATACCGGATGCACCTGCAGAAGAAACACAATCCGGCTGAAAATTTGATTCCGCTTTTGCAACTGCTTTCAGCATGTTTTCCGGCACGCCGTAAGTCTGTGAAGCTTTTGCAAAAATGTTTTCCAAAGTTGATGGAGCCGTGATAGACGCTTCCTGTTGATTCAGTGCATTGCGGAAAGAGGTACCTGCTGCAGTGACATTAGCTGCTGTACTGCCCGAAGTTTTAGAAGCGCTGGGAACTGTCAACAATCTGGGGTCAAAATAAATATCCATACCTAATTCCTCCTAATGATGACTTTATGACTTTTATAGCTGCTGCATCCTGCCCTAAGTGATTCTTGCATATTACCAGACCCATTCGCCGCGGTTCACGGATTTAATACGCATAGAACCATCTGATGCGTAAAAATACAGTGTTCTACCATAATTTTTTCCGGTGTCCTCTGCAATAATGGGAATGCGCAGCCGAAGAAGTTCTTGTTTCACTGCCACAACATTTCTCTGCCCAATATTGGCTAGCGAAGAATTGTTGACACCGGAAAACATTTGAGCGCCCCCGGCAATTTTAGCTTTTATACGAAAAACATGTGCACCCAATCGCTCCATTCGGTGAACAAGAAGCTCAATAGCCGTATCCGCAAATTTATATGCCTGACTTTTATCGGCTGACATCTGAACACTGGAGGGCAACATAATATGTGACAATCCGGCTATTTTCATAGCTGAATCATAAAGGCAAATGCCTACGCATGAACCTAATGCATAAGTCACCAAAACATTGGGTGCTTTTACAACATTTAAATCAGAAATGCCTACTGTAATCATCTGGTTCATGAGTCCAGCCCCAAGTTCTTCATGATTTTATTCAGTGATTCCATATCCGGTATCATGAGTACCTGACTGGATGCGCTTTGACCATCTGCATTAAATTCATCATTTATAAAGATGATTTTATCACTAATATTCGCATAATGAATTGCAGGTACGCTGAGAATTGCACCTGCCATATCAATACAAATATCCGGAACTGAAATGTTCATTCTAAGATTAGCAAGTGTAGAAATAGCATTGACATAAGATGCTGCCATAATGTTGCCGACTTCTTTCAGCGCAGAAAGCTCCATCTCCCCCATTTCATTAAAGCTTTTCAGTTCGCAGCCAAGCAGCGTATTAAGAAGCATATGGGCAAAATCTTTCTGCAGCAAGAAAATCATCATGCCCTTGACATCATCCGTCATGGTAAACAACAAACTGACCAATAAATTCTCCGGACCGCCAAGGCTGTCGACAACCGTGTTATAATCCAGAATACTGATTTTGGGCACTGCAATGTTAATTGGTTTAGAAAGCATCTCAGAGAGTGCTGTTGCCGCATTTCCAGACCCGATATTTCCGATTTCTCTTAGTACATCTAAATGCATATCATCCAAGTCCGTAAAATCATGAAATGCCATGGAAGAATCCCTCTTTCTTAATCATTTCTTTCTGTATTCGTTTGGAAATCAGGACCGCAGGTTGTTAATGACATCTTCGACTTCATTATTTGCCTGCAGTACACGTGCGCTTAACTGATAACCGCGCTGTGCCATAATCAGATTTGACATTTCCTCTACCAGTTTCGTACCTGACTGCTCCAAATAGCCATTACGGATTTCTGTATTTGCCACCTCAGGCTGTCCGGAAGCTGTATTTTCTGCATACAAATTATCCGACAATTGTGTCAGGGATTCCGGATTTGGAAAACGAAAAACACCGATTTGCTGAGAAACATCATGAAAAACGCCGACTGTAGGATCACGTTCCAACGGAATGCGGCCTCCCTGTGCATTCAGGACAAAATGGCCTGCCTGATCGGCAAGATAATAAGTTCCGGTACCGTCATTGGCTGCTTCAAACGCGCCGCAGCGCGTATAAGCCGGTGTTCCGTTATTGTCCACAGCAAAAAAGCCGTCTCCTAATAAGGCATAGTCGAGGTCACTTTTTGTATGTTGTAATGCACCCTGTTCCATCTTCATGCCCGTCATGACATTGCGGGTTCCCGTTCCCTGCAGCGGCTGCGAGGTATTGTTGACATACATCTTGTAATGGAGCAGGTCTTCAAAAGTATCCGTATCTGGTTTGTAACCAGGGGTGTTTGAATTCGCAATATTGTTACCGACAACATTCATGTCACTTTGATAGGCGACCAAGCCGGATGCACCGGTATAAAATCCAATATTCATAGATTGTTTATTCTCCTTTTATAAGCTGGCAATCTGTGTGGCGGCTTTTTGATCCGTCTGGTCAACTATCTGCAGCGCCGAACTGCAGGACTTCAGTGCACTCTGCGCCTCCATCAGCAAAGGCATTTCATGGTTCAGATCTACATTAGAGGATTCCAGTGCTCTCTGTTTCAAAGAAACATTTGCCCCTGGTGCACCTGACGGTGCATTTGCGGGAGCTGCAAACAAGCCATTGGCATATTGCGTCAATTCTGCATTTGCGGCAGGAGTTGTCAGCAGAACGGTACCCGCCTGCTGGCCGTTACTTTTTAAAATAGTACCGCCGGACAAAACTGTAAAGTTTGTGTCCCCCACCTGAATTGGCCGGCCATCTGTGCCAAGCACACGTCCATAGTCTGGCAGCTCTAAGTAACCTGCTGTGTCCACATTAAATCCGCCGTTGCGTGTGATATATCGCCTTCCGTCAGAACCCTGTATGGTAAAGTAGCCGTTTCCATTGATGGCAACATCCAGATTCCGGTTTGTCTGTTTAATATTATTGACATTAAATTCTGTCGAAACATTTTTGACAATTGTCATAGGAGTATCATGACCGATTTCTCCGGTATTGCCGTTTTCAAGTCGGTAAGACAATTCTTCCTCAAAAGGTACCGCTACGGCACGTTGTGTTCGGTAACCTGGTGTTTGGCTGTTCACAATATTATTTCCTTCTGTCTCCAGCTTTTTCTGCTGTGCCATTAGTCCAGATGCAATGGTGTACAATTCACTTAACATGTCCTCGGCTCCTTTTCACACAAATATGCGGAGAGCTTTTTACTGAGTTTTGCCAGCCCGGAAGTTCGCGCGCTGGAAGCACGCTGCTGACTGACTCCAAGCACCTCGCCAATCTCCCGCAGATTTAGATTTTCATAGTAACAAAGTGTGATAACTTCCCTTTCCCGTTTGGGGAGTTCTTCAATTGCCTGCTGCAATACCGTGCAAAGTTCTTGACGCATCACTCTGGCTTCCGGTGAAGTTTTGTCGCCGTTTTCCGCGTTACTGCGACTGATCAGTTGTGAAGCATTTTCCAGCAATTCCTCAAAAGAATAAATTTCAGCATTGGAAATTTCTGTAATATATTTGTCATAGTCCTCCATTTTCATGTTCAGATTGCTGCAAAGCTCTTTCTGCGTCGGTTTCCTGCCAAATTTTGCCGTCAGTATTTCCTGCTCATGCTGGATAGTTCGTTTTGCAACACGAACCCGATAGGGCAGCCAGCTCTGCTTACGCATATAACTAAGTACGGAACCACGCAAACGCTTAAAAATATAAGTGTCGAAACTTGCGCCCCGCGAAGGATCAAACTTTTCAATGCAGTCAATCAAAGCCAATACACCTTGATTAATAAAATCCTCATACTGCATATTGGACGGCAGGATAGAGCGCATACTCATCACAGTTTTTTTGACAGAACTCAGATAATGCATAACCAGCTGATTGCGAATCTGCAGGTCGCCAGTCTCTTTATACCGAAGCATAAGCTCCTCCGGATTCAAATTGCCTGCATCTTCCATATGTTCTGCAGCAGAACTGTTCATTTGAACTCCCCCCTTTCCATTTACTGATTACTGAGGAATTGCTATCGTACCAAGCGACTGAATCTGAACAGACGGATCAATTTCATTATAAGATAATACAGTAATATGAGGACAAAACTGATCGACAAGCTTTTTAAAGTAAACACGAACAACAGGTGATGTCAAAATAATCGGTGTTTGTACTACTTTCCGCACCGTATTAACTTCTTCATTGGTAGCAGAAGCGATCTTCTGAATCATTTCCGGCTCTAAGGAGAGGTAAGAACCGCCATCCATCTTTTTAACCGAATTCATAATGAGGTTTTCGATGCCGGCGTCCAAACTGATGACTTTCATTTGTCCTGCCTCTGCAAAGCTGTGTGTAATCACACGGCGTAAGGACTGACGGACATATTCGGTTAAAATATCAGTATCTTTAATGGTCGGTGCATAGTCTGACATTGTTTCCAAAATGGTTTCCAAATCACGGATTGGAACACCCTCACGAAGCAGATTCTTCAAGATTTTTTCCAAATCGCCCACTGATACAATCCCCGGTATGGTATCCTCTACAACGCTTGGATTGACTTTCTTCAAATTCTCCAGCATCTTTTTCACTTCCTGCCGGCTGAGCAATTCATCAGCATGCGTGCGGATGACCTCAGACAGATGCGTAATAATCACAGACGTTGGGTCAATCAGAATATAACCAGCCATTTCCGCTTTGACCTTCTGGTCGCTGCTAACCCATTTTGCCGGCATCCCGAATGCCGGTTCAACGGTATCAATCCCATCAATATCATCCTTGGGCCGGTCTTCTGGAACCAGTGCAAGGAAGTGATCTGTCAGCACTTCACCCTGAGCAACCGGTTCCCCTTTAATGCGAATTTGATACTGGTTCGGATTCAGTTGGCCGCTGTCCTGAAGACGGACAAAGGGAATGACCATCCCCATTTCATCCGCAAACTGTTTACGAAACATAACCACTCGATCCACAAAGCTGCCACCGCTTTTTTCATCCACAAGCGGAAGCAGGCTGTAGCCGAATTCAATGCCAATCGGGTCTACATTCAAAAGGTTATAGACATTGTCAAGATTTTTATAATACTCAACATCACTCGTAACTTCCTGTGTAACCGGCGGGCCCTCTACAGCCAGTTCCGGCTGAGCTGCCTGCGCTTTCATCTTTTTGTCAATCATATAACCGCCGCTGATCAGCAGAACCGACAGCAGGATAACCTGCACTGGCGGAAAGCCAATGAAAATCAGGAAAAGCAGGGCTGTACCGGCAATTTTCAGTACACGCGGCTGGCGTGTAAACTGCTTCACAACTTCATCATTCAGATTAGACTGTGAAGAAGTCCGTGTCACAATCATACCAGTTGCCACAGAAATCAGCAGTGCCGGAATCTGCGACATCAGCCCGTCACCAACGGTTGCCTGCGAATAGGTGGACAGAACCGACTGAATATCCCCGCCGTTCATCATTCCCACAATAATTCCGCCGACAAGGTTAATAATGGTAATTACAATGGAAATGGTTGCATCTCCCTTGACAAATTTTGAAGCACCATCCATGGAACCAAAGAAGTTGGCTTCCCGCTGGATTTTCTGGCGGCGGTCTCTTGCCTGCTCCTCATTGATGAGTCCCGAACTCAAGTCTGCATCAATGGCCATCTGCTTGCCGGGCATTGCATCCAATGTGAAACGTGCCGAAACTTCAGCGACACGTTCGGAACCTTTGGTAATTACCAAAAACTGCACCAGTACAATGATGAAGAAGATTACAAGCCCAACAGCAAGGTTTCCCCGAATAACAAATGAACCGAATGTTTTGACTACCTCACCGGCATAGCCGTGGTTAGAAAGGATGGAACGTGTGGACGAAACATTCAGACCCAACCGAAACAAAGTCGTAATCAGCAGCAGAGACGGAAAGACGGAAAATTCCAACGGCTCTTTTATGTACATGGTGAGCAAGAGAATGACAAGGGACAGCGCCAAATTAGTAATGAAGAGAAAATCCAGCAGCTGTGTCGGCAGCGGGACAATCAATAAAAAGACTATTAAGATTACAAATATGGCGACAATATTGCTAAAAATCTTTTTCATCCTTTAAAGTCCTTTTTCTTAAGTTGATAAACGAAAGCCAAAACTTCCGCTACTGCCTTGTAATATTTTTCAGGGATCTCCTGATTAATCTCGACTGCTGAATACAGCCCACGGGCAAGCGGCTTATTTTCTGTCACATAAACGCCATGTTCCTCTGCCACCTTCACAATTCGGAGTGCAAGGGAATCCAAGCCTTTTGCCACGACAATCGGTGCATTGAAATGTTCGGAATCATATTGAATGGCAACTGCAACATGGGTTGGATTTCGGATCACGACATCAGCATTGGGAACATTCTGCATCATGCGCTTTCGTGACATTGCCTGCTGCTTATCGCGGATTTCTCCCTTTACCTGAGGGTCCCCTTCCGTTTCCTTGTATTCCTCTTTAATTTCCTGTTTCGTCATACGCAGTCTTTTGTTATAATCCCACCACTGGAAAATATAATCAAACACAGCAAGTGCAATAAAGACCAGCGAAATCTGTGTAACCATCGTAAAGGTAGTATCACAAAGATTACCGAAGGCCTGCCCAACCGGCATATCCATAAACTTCGGAAGCTGGCCAATCCAGCCATTTAAAACTTTCCATACAATAACAATAAGCAGAAGAATCTTAAGAATGGATTTAATAAGCTCCATGACACCGCGCAGAGAAAATAAATTTCGAATTCCATTTAGAGGATTCATCCGGCTCGCTTTAAAAGCAAAACCTTTTGCCGAAAAAAGAAATCTCGTTTGCAGAAGTGTCAGGATAATAGCAATCAGGGCACAGGCAAGCGCAACTGGAAGAACTGCGATGGCAAAAACGGCTAAACCTTTGTAGAACAAAGTCGGAAGCTGGTTAACCGTTACTTCCTCCATAGAAACACCAAGTCCAATAAAATCATGCAGAGACATTTTGATTTGGCCAAGAATTGTGGAGCCAAGAATTTTTAAAACAATAAAAGGAACCAGCATTGTTGCCACAGTAATGATTTCCTGACTTAAAAATACATTGCCTTTCTTTCGTTCATCATGTTTACGCTTGGGTGTTGCTTGTTCTGTCTTTTCGCCGCTGGAATTCTCTGCCACTTCACCACCTCCTCTGCATTTATCCGGCTGAGGCTTTTAAACTATAAAGGACCTGCTCCATCGCTTTCAGCATCCCGTCTGTATAGTTGGTAATAAAGTTGCTAATTGGAGCAGCAAACAGGAACATCAGGGTAATTCCCAGCAGAATCTTCAGCTGCATGCTGACCACAAAGACATTAATCTGCGGAATTAGTTTCATTAAAATTCCCATTGCCACTTCCAACACCATATCCGCTGCAATAAACGGCATGGTTAAGCGCATGACCAGTGAAAATGTATTGACAAACAGCTGCATGACAAAAGAGGACATACGCGTGAGATGGGCAAGCTGCCCAATTGGAATAATGCTGAAAGAAGAAGTGAAAATCCGGATAAGGACCAAATGACTGTCCGTTGCAAAAAAATACAGAAAGAAGAGAATATCCAGTAATTTTCCGGAAAGAGACATCTGTATATTCGTGCCGGGGTCAAAAACCTTGGCCATGGACAAGCCAAAAGTCAAGTCCATCACATCGCCTGCAAACATGAGCAGATAATAAAAAATCTGAAAAATAAACCCGCAGGCCAAACCAGCCAACATTTCCTTGCCAATTGCCAGCACCAGACCAAAATCCGTCAGGTTTGTGGGAGCTGTCCCCTGCAGCCCGGGAGCGATGATTGCTGTGAGTAATGCCGCAAGTCCCACCCGCAGACGGGACGGAACATTTTTGCTCATAAGAAGCGGATTAAAAACGACCATACCGCACATGCGGCAAAAAACTAGGATCCATGCCAGAAGCGTCTGCATCTGTATTGTCATAGACACACCCACCTACAGCTGTATAATCATTTTGCAGATTGATTGAAATAGATCTGTCATCACGGTAATCATCCAGGAACCCAACATCATCATTAGAAACGCGGTAACAATAATTTTAGGAACAAAGGTAATCGTTTGTTCATGAATTTGTGTAGCCGCTTCAAAAATCGCAACGACAAGTCCTATCGCAATACTGACAACCAAAAAAGGTACAGAAAGTTTGAGCATAACCAAAATTGCTTCATGAAAAATGGATAAAACTTGGTCAGCTGTCATGGGTATTCCCTCCTTTCGTCATTTTTCGCAACTAATGGAAACCTCGAATCAAAGAATCAAACAGCAGCCCCCAGCCATCGACCACCACAAAAAGCATAAGCTTAAAAGGAAGCGAAATCATTGACGGCGGCAGCATGACCATGCCCATAGACATTAAGACACTGGATACCACCATATCGATAATCAGGAACGGAATAAACAGCAGGAAACCAATCGTGAAGGCACGTTTCAATTCACTGGTGACAAATGCCGGCATAATAATTCGAAATCCAAGGCTCAGCAGCTCATTTGGTTCCACCTTTTTCAAGCTGTGTTTCTGTCCTGAAAGTTCCAGAAACATGTTCATTTCTTTTACGCCAGTCTGTTTCAGCATGAAAATTTTCAGTGGCTTTTTTGCTTTTTCAATTGCTTGTGTCTGCGTGATCTGGCCTTTTGTATAAGGCTGAACGGCCTGCGTGTTGACTTGCGATAAAGTCGGTGCCATCACAAACAGCGTAAGGGCCAAGGCAATACCAATCAAAACTTGATTCGGGGGTGTTGTCTGCAGCCCTAAGGCATTTCTCAGGAGCGAAAGCACAATGATGATACGGGTAAAGCTGGTCATCATCAGCAGCAGTGTCGGGGCCAGTGCAATAGCTGCAAAAAGGATGAGCACCTGCAGCGGCCCCATTGAGTTTCCGGAATCCTTTCCAGTATCCATACTGATATTATATTTGGCAGCATGAGCACCGGTTGTACAAAGGAAAAAAAGAAGGAATAAAAGGATTCCAAGTGAAATCAAAAAGCGTACAAGATTTCGTTTCAGCTCTTTTTTGCGCAGTGCGGAATCTATTGCCGCACCAGACGGTAGTCTGGTCATGGGCCCTTCCTCCTCTTATCCGGCTTGTTTGGAATCGGGAAACCGAAGGTTTTCAATGATTTTTTTAAAATCTCTGAAAACTGCCCTTTTCCCATTGGGGCAGTGGATGGCCCTTTGTCTGGATACTGCTCGGCATCCAGTTCCTGCAGCAATGTGATCTGTTGCTGTGTGATACCCAAAAGCAGAACTTTATCATGAATTCTGACAATAATAAGTCCGCAATTTGAACCAAGTGACATTCTTTCTAACACTTTCATACTGGATGAAGTTCCCGTTGCTCTGCCCCCATAGTGCTTACCCAATAATTTCGTAAACCAGTACGCTCCTATGAAAATCAGGACAATCAATGCCAGTGTACCCAAAGCTGAAAATATGTTGCTCACCCCATCTGTCAACAGCAGTACCTCCCAAAGGATCCTTCTTACAGTGGCAAAACTTTATTGACTGTTTGAACAATTCTGTCCTGCTTAAATGGTTTTACAATAAAGTCAATGGCCCCCAGTGTAATAGCATCCATCACCATGGATTCCTGCCCCATGGCCGAACACATAATCACCTTTGCGTTCGCATCAATTTTCTTGATTTCCCGCAACGCATCAATGCCGTTCATGTTTGGCATGGTAATATCCATAATGACCAGGTCCGGTTTTTCCTGCGGGTAATGTTCCACAGCATGTTGGCCATCTTCACATTCCACAAAATTTGTGTACCCCGCTTTGGAAAGATAATTTTTAATCATCATTCGCATAAAGCCAGCATCATCTACGAGCATAATCTTATACATGGTGATTCTCCTTTGTTATTAAACTTGTTTTTATAAATTACTTAAAGAATCCATTAATTCTTTTGTCCCAACGATTTCAGTAATTCTCACACCGAAATTGTCACCGATAACCACAACATCTCCATGAGCCAAAAGCTGTCCATTAACAATAATGTCAACAGGTGCACCGGCTTGTTTATCCAATTCAATTACGGTACCCTGACCAAAATCGGCAATTTCACGAATCGGCCTACGCGTCTTACCAATCTCAACGGAAACTTCCAGCGGTACATTCATCAGCATTTCTATATTCACACTATTAAGCGGTGCCACATTGTTGTTCCCCTGTTGTGAGAAATCAGGAAATTTCGCTTTTTTAACGCCAACAGGTGACTGATTACTGATTATACCGCCCATTGGGCCAGAAAAGCTTGGCCCTTGCTGCTGCGGATAAGAATATCCACCTTGCTGCATGGGCATCTGCTGTGGAACAGCCTGCTGCTGCATGGGCATCTGCTGTGAAACAGCCTGCTGCTGCATGGGCATCTGCTGTG